>NZ_JAWPOM010000001.1:0-310304 GCF_033344285.1 Vibrio sp. 779(2023) | reverse complement strand
CAACAAAAGTCTCAAAACGAAGGGAAAGAAGCGCAAGGACAACAGTCACAAAATCAGCAAGATTCTGAAAATAAAGAAGAAAAACAAGAAACGGAACAACATCAACCGCAACGAGATGACAAGCAAGTGAAGGATCAAGGTGAACCAATACAGGCTAAAGCGCATCCCGAAAAAATGCATCAGGATGATCCTGAGTTCCGTCGACTAGAAGCAGTAGAAAGTGCTCGCGACCCAAGCTTTTTGATCCGTGCGCAAATGCAACTTCAAGCGCAACAAAAACAACCTCCACAACAATCTCAAAAGGAGTGGTAAGCCTGTGATGAACAAAGGCGTAAAACTGGTCTTTATTTTTGTGGCCAGCCTAATATCCAGTTTCTCGGTGATGGCACAGACACTTCAAGCTAGTGTGAATAAAACACAAGTAGCCAAGAATGAAGTGATTAACCTCAGAATCATTTCAGATACTGAGCTCAGCTCAGACTCAATCGACTTCAATGTTCTAGAGAAAGACTTCTTCTTGGGTCAACCTCGTTATGGCCGCTCTAGCAATAACATTAACGGAAGAAAATCAGTGCGTACCGAGTGGAGTATCTCAATTGCACCAATGAAAGAAGGTGTTCTGACTATTCCAAGTTTTTCCGCTGATGGTATGAAAACGGAGCCGATCAAACTACGTGTCAACGCGAGCCAAACAGACCCCAATCTTGATGATCTATTTAGCTTCAATATTACGGTCGACAACAGTACGCTCTACCCTCAGCAATCTGCAACATTACGTATACAACTTCTAATTAAAGCGGACACTCGACGCCTAGATAACCCGCAAATAGTACCTCCGCAGATTGAAGGCATGAAGCTTGAGGCACTGGGTGGCTTACAACAAAGACAGAAGATCTTAAATGGGTTAGAAGTAGCGGTCATAGAGCAGTCGTTTCGCTTAACGGCAAATCAACCAGGCACTTATACCTTGATAGGTCCTAAACTGACCGGTTCTTATATTTATGGCGACAGCTTGACGGGCTCAACCAAAATAATGCCTATCAACACCAAAGCGGAACGCATACCAATCACGGTCAAACCGATTCCGAGCGAATTTAAAGGTGAATGGCTTCCTGCTTCAGCGTTAGAAATGACACAGAGCTGGCAAGACGATCAAGGTAATCTATTGTCGACTAACGCAATCAACACAGTAAAACAAGGCTCTTCACTCACTCGAACCATTCAAGTTAAGGCTCGCGGTACACAAGCCGAATATCTGCCACGAGTCAATATTAGTTACCCGAGTTCACTGCGCGTGTATCCCGAACAACCTAAGTTCGATAGCGCGAGAGATGGCACCGTTACCATGACGGTGAAGCAAGTCATTATTCCTACAGAGGCCGGGAAATATACCTTACCAGGATACGACTTGAACTGGTGGGACAGTCAAAATGATGAAGCGAAGAAAACAACGTTACCAGAGCTAACATTAGACGTAGAGAAAAATGACACTGGGCTAATCACGTTGCCGGAATCGCCTCTTTCAGCGCCTTTAGTGTCAGCCCCTAGTCCTGAATCAAGCGGCGGTGTAAACAGTCTCTGGCGAACGTTAACCTTTGTTTTCTCAGGGCTTTGGATAATGACATTAGGAATCGCTATTTGGGCATGGAAAAAGCGGTCAATAACAGCGAGTGGAACGGTTTCAAATACTGAACAACCACTTTGCATCGACGCGCTAAAAAAAGTCATCGAAGAGGGCGATGCTGCGAAAATTGAACGCTCTGTAAATGAGTATTTAACCACTCATCAAGACAGGTTAAACCCTGGTGACGTACAAGCAATTAAGCAAGAGCTTAATGCCATGAATCAAGCGTATTTTAGTGCTAACCAACAACCTTGGAGCCCTGATTCGCTGCTAGCGAAAATTCAAAACCTTGGCAAAGCAAACGTAACGAAAACCGACCACCAACTCGAAAAGCTATAAATAACTAAATAACAATGGCAGCTCTCATGAGCTGCCAATTCTCTTATCCGGCCAAATTTTGCTTTAGCGGTTTTATCTAGAGCACCAACCGCCGCCTCTTCCCTATCAAGTTGCTCTTATGAACATCACTTACTCAACAAAACTTGGGGCTCGTATTCGTATCGCCTTACACAATTTCGCCCATGATTCTTCGCTTGATAGAGTGCCTTATCCGACAACTGATATAAATAGTCGAAATTAAAGTCTTTGCCTTTCGCTTTATAACAAGAATAACCGACTGAAACGGTAAGTAACTCCCCGTCTGGGTTATGTCGATGCTTTATCCCCTCGCCCTCGATGCACTGACGAATGCACTCTGCTCTCAATCGAACCTCCTCTTGCTCAGAACCAATCATGAGCAACGCAAACTCCTCACCACCGATACGGCAAAAAACTTCATCTTCACCTTTGGTATGATGATCCAAGATATAGCCAATTCGCATCAATGCAATATCGCCTTCGAGATGACCATAGTGATTATTGAATAAGCCAAAATGGTCAATATCAATCAGGATCAGGCCAAACGACATGTCGTCTTCACACTCTAGGGCACAATATTTTTGCATCACATGTTCTAACATGCGGCGATTACCAAGACGCGTCAAAGGATCGAGCTTAGAAAGTACCTCAAGCTGCCGATTGGCTTCCTCCAACTCTTTTGTTCGGTTCTGAACCTCCTGCTCTAAGTTTTCGTTTAATTCGCGAATCGCCTCTTGGGCTTGAGTACGTTGCAATACTTCAGCTAAGCTGGACGCGAACATACGAATCACTTCACGTAACTGAGAAGTTAAGGGCGCACGTGTCAGCAAATTATCAACAGCGATAAAGGCGATAGGACCACTGCTATTTGAAGTCAATACCGTCATCGCAGCCCAACCAAAGCCAACAATATTACAGTCATGATAAATAGGCACTGATTCTTCAAATGCGACTTCGTTTGGCATTGAGCGAGCCAGATTTATAAGAGAGAAATCTTGGGTTTGGCCAAAGAAGTAAGATTCATCCACCACGTTACCTTGAATATCGGTACCCCACGTTCCTTGCATGTAAGAGCAATTTTCATCAGTTAAAAACACCGCCATTCGGTCAATGCCAAGATTTTTAATGGCGAAAGTGACGGCCGATTTGCATACTCCACTGACAGTAGTGCAACGTGATAACTCAACCATGCTTGAATGCAACATGCGTACGTTTTGTTCTTGGCGCTTACGAATGTAAATTTGAGAGAAAAGTGAACCAAACGAGTCCAACATCTGTTTTTGATATGCCGTTATCGGCTTACGATGAATAAAGTTATCTAGCGCGAACCACCCAAACGGTTCATTGCCATCGCGTAAAATCAACATCGCATTCCAGCCCTGCCCAATGACCTTGCCTGCTGTGTATATTGGCGCGTCTTCTACAATCACTAAGTTGCTCTCGAGGCTAGATAACGCGGTGATATACTCCTCGCTAAGTTGGTGTAAATCGTATTGTGTGTGAAATTCATCAATCGTAATTCCTGACTCATCCGTGCCGTATGTACCACTGAAGCTGCGCTTTTTCATATCGAGAAGCATCAGTGTAGAGCGATCAAACCCAAGTCGTTCACGTAACGCTTCGACGGCTTTGTAGTACAAGTCCTTTAAAGAATCAGGATTAGAGATTTCGAGTGCAACTTGCTGAACTAACTTCATATTTTCGATAAAGCGCTCGCGTTGGCTAATCTCATCAACATATTGCGCTTCACGAATATCTCTGTGCCTGATCTCTTTCGAGGCATTTTTTTCGGCACGAATACATTGCCAACGCGCCGCTGCAAGCTGCATTGCGTCGTAACTTTCTTCATAGATATTATGTGCCGTGCGAGCATGAACAGATTGAATCAGTAGGTAGGTACGTTTGATAGGCGTGTTGTCGAGCATCATGATGTAACTATCACCACCTAAATCTCGGGTGTGATTCCAGTTACAAGTGTTGATCGCCAGAGGTATGATGCTTTCAGAGGTGTCAAACTGACTTGCCCACTCCCAGAATGTCTCAGGATAGTTTTGGGTTGGGTAAAGCTCTCCGCGAGAGAAGCTCATCGAATGACGAGGGTTAATTGAAGGATCTTCAAAAATAGCGAGGGCTTGAGGGGAGAACAGACTCTCTAAATGATCAAAGATTGCCTCCGCTAGCAACCGATGGTCCCTCGTTGAAGACACTTTTCTTGTAAAACTTCTTAAACTCACCCTACCAACCTAATCTACTTTTTTATCCTCGATAAAAAACTACTTAGGCCATGATATGCAATCAATACGTTCAAATTTGAGCTGTTAAGTCATTCGCAAAATTATCAGACTTAGTGTTACATTCGAGAGCTCTTCAGCACTTTTAAAGCCATGTTTCACATAAGTTACATACTTTATAAACTGGGGAGGAAAGTTGTACTTATTTACAAGATTTTTTGTGTTGGTAGGCGTTATAAGCCCACGACTTAAAAAGAAAAAGGCCCCTCATCAAGAGGGGCAAAGTTACCATCGCTTATAGTTATTTAGTTATGCTTGTAAATACGGTGGATTAACCGAAATCACCATTTACGTAGCCTTGAGTACGGTCGTCTTGAGGGTTGCTAAAGATCACTTGCGTATCGTTGTGCTCGACCAGTTCTCCCATTAGGAAAAACGCAGTGCGGTCAGAGATACGACGCGCCTGTTGCATTGAGTGAGTCACGATAACGATGGTGTAGTTCTTCTTTAGCTCTTCCATCAACTCTTCGATTTTGTGTGTCGCAATTGGGTCAAGTGCCGACGTTGGCTCATCCATCAGAATCACATCCGGTTCCATCGCGATTGTACGTGCAATACATAAACGTTGCTGCTGACCACCAGATAGACCGAATGCGTGTGATTTAAGGCGATCTTTCACCTCATCCCAAAGTGCAGCACCGCGCAGCGAACGCTCTACCACTTCATCAATTGTCTTTTTGTCTTTGATACCTTGAGCACGTAAGCCGTAAGCCACATTCTCGTAAATGCTCATCGGGAATGGGTTTGGCTTTTGGAATACCATGCCGACTTTGATGCGAAGGTCAGCAACATCAATGTTGCCGTAAATATCTTCGCCGTCCATCGCCAATTTACCTGTAATTTTCACGCCTTCGATTAGGTCATTCATTCGGTTCAAACAGCGTAGAAGCGTTGATTTTCCGCAACCTGACGGGCCGATAAGTGCCGTCACTTGGCGAACTGGAATTGGTAAGTTGATCGATTTCAGTGCTTGGTTGTCACCGTAGAATAGGTCTAGGTTTTCAATATCAAATTTGTTCATTGTCTTAATCTCTTAATTCTTGAATTCGTGTCTTTTAACGTGCGTTCTTAATTAGTGTTGTTAGTAAGTTGCGGTGTTAAAACGTCTAGCAATCAGTTTCGTTACCATGTTGATCAAGAGAACAACTACGATAAGCACTGTTGCCGTACCGTAAGCCTGATTCCATTCTTCAACGGTAAACAGTTCGGTAGTCAGTTTGTATAGGTGAACGGTTAGCGTACGACCTGAATCCAATAAAGAATCCGGAATACGTGCAACCATACCTGCTGTCAGGAATACTGGAGCAGACTCACCAATGACACGACCAATACTTAGAATGACCGAGGTTAAGATACCTGGCATTGCGCTCGGAAGAATCAAACGCCAGATAGTGTAAATCTTAGAAGCACCGAGGCCATAAGAGCCTTCACGGTACGTTTGTGGTACTGCCATCAGCGCTTCTTCCGTTGTACGGATGATAA
Source organism: Vibrio sp. 779(2023) (assembly GCF_033344285.1). NCBI lineage: Bacteria > Pseudomonadati > Pseudomonadota > Gammaproteobacteria > Vibrionales > Vibrionaceae > Vibrio > Vibrio sp. 779(2023). The sequence goes on along the minus strand of NZ_JAWPOM010000001.1, from coordinate 304,550 downwards.
CTGGCAGGATTAGGATACTTAGCGTCAATGCACCCGACAGAATCGAGAAGCCAAGGCCAAGAATCGCCACGAAGAAAGTCATACCAAACAGGCCGAAAATGATCGACGGGATACCCGCCAATGACTCGGTACAGAATCGGATGATTTTCACCAAACGACTGCCCACTTTCGCGTATTCGGTCAAGTAGATTGCCGTCATGATACCGAGTGGCGCTGCCACTGCGATAGAAGCGATAACCATGTAAATGGTCGCCACAATCATTGGGAAGATACCGTGCTCTTCACCTGTGCGCGTATAGTTATCAGTAATGAAGTTCCAATCTACGTGTTGTAGACCGTTTGATAGGATGTACCAGATAATCCAGAACAAGAAACCTACCGTTAGTGCTGCCGAGATCCAGACAAATGCGTTAAAGACATTATCTTTGAACTGGCGTGCTTTTTTTAGTTTTGCGCGATCCATAATAGTCACCTTTAACGAGCGATTACTTCGCTTTTTCTCGGTTTAGGTACAGTAGTACAGCGTTCAACGACATGATGAAGACCAGAAGTACTACACCTGTAGCGTAAAGTGCGTTCGCGTGAACACCACTTGCGTAAGACATTTCAATAGCGATGTTTGCAGTTAGTGTACGAGCCGAATCCAAGATGCCTTCTGGCATTGCCGGCGCGTTACCCATAACCATAATGATCGCCATGGTCTCACCTAATGCACGACCGATACCCAGTATCACACCTGTCATGATGCCTGAGCGAGCCGCTGGAACGAGCAACTTAAAGATGGTGTAGATTTTCGATGCGCCCAGTGCCAAAGAACCTTCTTTATAAGTACGAGGCACAGCGCGGATAGACGTTTCAGATACCGTAATTACCGTTGGTAGAATCATCACACCAAGAACAATGATACCGGCAAGGATAGTATTACCTGCAGGTACATCAAATACCTTCTGAATCAATGGAACGATAATAACCAGACCGAAGAAACCGTAGACCACTGAAGGAATACCGGCTAGCAGCTCAACCGCTGGACGGATGATGTCTGCTAATCGCTTTGGTGCGATTTCAGCGATAAAAATGGCGGTCAGAACACCAATTGGAACCCCAACAATGACAGCACCAGCCGTCGATACGATAGATGCCACAATCATGGTGGCGACACCGTAAAGCGCAGGTGGTAACCAGTTTTGTCCTAAGACAATGCCCGATACGCCTGCTTCTTGGAATGCCGGAATACTCTCTCGAACGATGAAGTATGCAATAACGGCCAATGAAACAATGCCGATTACGGCACTCGTTAGGAACAAGCCGTGGAAGATGCGCTCTTTCCAGTCTACACGACGCTTCTCGCGTAGGCCTGACTTGCTGATAGCTCTAGCGTCAGTATTCATAAGCTTTTCACTATTTGTTGCGATGGTCATTTAAAAATCTCACGGTTCTGGGCAATGCCGTTGAACACAATGGATAGAAAAGGCTCAGCCCTAAACGTTGGGCTGAGCAAACTTTAGAGTCCCGATGGGATTAGTTAACTGAGATGTAACCTTTTTGGTCAACTAGCGCTTGCGCTTCGTCAGTTAGCATCCAGTCTAGGAATTTTTGCGTTTCTGTTGATGGCTTGCCTTCTTTGTAAAGAACAAGGAATGGACGCGCTACTTTGTAAGAACCGTTTTTAACGTTAGCTACCGTTGCATCAACGCCGTCGATTGCTAGCGCATTAACAGTGTTGTCTACAGTACCAAGAGAAATGTAGCCGATTGCGTATGGGTTAGATGCAACCATTGTTTTCAGTGCGCCGTTACCGTTTGCAACTTGAGCACGTTGAGAGATAGCTGATACCTTCTTACCAGAAATCTTCATTTTTAGAGACATGATGTCTTCAAATGCGCCACGAGTACCAGAAGCTGTGTCACGAGTAATGGCTACGATTGGCTTGTCTGCACCACCGACTTCTTTCCAGTTTGATACTTCGCCTTTGTAGATTGCAGTCACTTGCTCGGCTGTTAGACCTGGCAGTTTGTTTTGTGGGTTAACAACCACTGCGATACCATCACGAGCAACCACTTCTTCGATTAGTGTTGATTCTTTTTCAGAGTCTTTTAGATTACGAGAAGACATACCAAGGTCTGCTGAACCATTTTTCGCTGCTTTTACACCAGCTGAAGAACCAGGACCTTGAACTTCGATAAATACGTTAGGGTTCTTCTTCATGTACGTTTCAGAGAAAACTTCCATCAGTGGAGTTACGCTGCTAGAACCCACTGCAGAGATAGTTTCTTTAGCAGAAACAGGAGTCACTGCCATTGCGCCTAGAAGTGCGATTGCACCGATTACTGTCTTTTTCATCACAATTTCCTTAAGTGGCTTTATTGCCGTTGTGTTTCACTTGAACGGTGCTCACTTTAGAATTTGAATATGACAGTTGTGTTTCACTTAGTTGAACCCTCTATGACACGTTGTCATTTCTAACTATTAATTCCGCGACTTATCCCTCTCTCAATTTGAACGTAACGTTTTTATAAGTTGCCTCATGTTCAAGATGATAACCCCATCGATTTTGGTACATTTCATAACAATTAGATATGAGTAACTCATTGATTTGGCGAATGTAACAATTAAAATCGAAATGCTTATTTATAAAAAAGATAATAATCAAACCTATAGAGGGTCAATCTCATGCGTCAATTTCTTAGTACGCTTTCTATTAAACTTCAGGTTTTTCTGCCTGTTCTATTCACAGTTATATTACTCATCATTGGACTGAGTGTCGGAATCGGTAAACTCGATCAAGCATTCAATAAGGTTTCGGCTTCCACCCATAAGCTAATCATTCACAAAGAGGAACTTAGCGGCATCGTAGACAACACTTACGCCATGCGCATCAAAGCCATTTATAGTCTATTTAGAGCCGAAGATGTTCAGTCTCTCAACCAAGAGCTTTCTGAGCGACAAAACAAAAACCGCGATTTTCTTAACTCCATCGACAATCTCCCTGGCGTTCAAAATGAAGTCAATGCTATGCGTAAGGCCATGAATCACTATGTTGATTTCACTCGCGTTACCATGACACCTCTGCTCACCACTAAACACTCTTCTGATTACACCACCTCTGATTTCAATCAAAAGTACGAATCTGCAATGGCTGAGTATCGATTAGCTGGCGAAGCGATGATCAACGCCATCGACAAACTATCTAAACAATTGAATCAAATCGTCACCGATGAAGTCGAAACGAATGGCGAACAACATTCAACCACGCTAACTTACAGCGCCGTCTCGCTTGCGGTGATCTTGAGTGCCGCTTCACTTATTAGTTGGGTACTCGCCAGCTACATCGTTGCGCCGATTCGTAACCTTCAAGTAACGATGCAGGAAGTCGCGAAGGGAAACCTACTAGTTAAGGCCGAAGCCATCGGGAAAAACGAAGTGTCTCAGCTGGCTCGAGATGTAAACCAGACCATAGAAAAACTGCGTGAAACTGTAAGCGCATTGGTTCGCATTAGTGAAGATGTGGCATCAGCATCAACCGAGTTAGCAACTGTTATGACTCAAAGCAGCGTCAACTCGGATCAAGAAAAGCAGGAAGTTGAGCAAGTAGCCTCGGCGATCAATCAGCTAGAGTCGACCGCAGCTGAAGTATCGACCAATGCACAAGAAGCCGATAGTGCATCAAATCAAGCACGTACGTTAACCTCACAAAGTATAAGCATGTTTGGGGAAAGCACTCGCGCAAGTGAAAAGATGGCGGAACAACTTAACGAAGCCGCTGCCGTCGTAACTTCGCTAAAAGATCAATCAGAACACATTGGTCGCGTGATCGAAGTGATTGAAGGTATTTCTGAGCAAACGAATCTACTTGCACTGAATGCAGCGATTGAAGCTGCACGAGCGGGCGAAAGTGGCAGAGGCTTTGCGGTAGTGGCCGATGAAGTACGTATGCTGGCAGCGCGAACTCAGGAGTCCACCAAAGAGATCCAAACCATTATAGAAGAGCTACAGCAACAATCTGGTCACGCAAATGAAAGTATGCATTTCAGCTTAGCGATGTTGTCAGACAACCAAGCTCTTACACAAGAAGTTAGCCAATCACTTGCTAATATCAGTAATGCTATCGCCGATCTGAACTCAATCAACACTCAAGTTGCGACCGCATCAGAAGAGCAGAAGCAGGTCACGGCTGATATCAACAACAACTTAACGAACATCTATGAACTAGTGAGCCAGAACGTCACTGGTATCACTCAATCCGCCGCGGCAGCGCAAGAGTTGTCTGGTTTAGCAGAAAATCAAAAACATCAACTTAAGCAGTTCCAAGTTTAAATACTCTGCTCAACACGATAAGTTCCAAAGGTTAGAAAAGAAAAAGCTCCGCACTGGCGGAGCCTATCATAAAGGCAAAGCTATCAACCCTTATTAACGTAATAATTATTATTCATCTGTCACTAACAAGAGAGAGCTTTTGAAACTTGAGTTTAACGGATCTCTATTGAAAACCTCACCATTAGTCGTATCAAAAGTTGCAACATGCTTACCGTCGCCATTAGGTGTGTTGCTCCAGACATAACGCCCTAGAACATCATCTCCATCTTTCAGACTATAGCCGCTAGCAAACCCTGTACTATTTATGGCTGGGCTGTGGCAAGCTCGCTCAGTTAGAGATACTAGCTCTTTGATATTTGCTAGTCGCCAATTTTTTTTGTCAGCAAAATTGTGAAGAGGATGGTTGCCGTCCTTATTACGAATTTGTTTGGCTGTGGAGAGAGCGAGTTGCCATGACATTGTAGATCGCGTCCCCTGGCATTCTTGGTTTCCTACATTCCATGTCATACCAACTGGACAGCGCATCCATGTTAGACCTGTTTTCAGGTCAGTTACGGTACCGCTCTCAGAATATGTATAACGCGTGTTAGGTGCCGTTTTAGCAAAGTCAGTAGAACACTCTTGTGCAGCTATTGCAGTTTGAGAAGCCAAAGTAAGAGATAGTACAGTTATTAATTTCTTCATCTTATTGCCCCTTAACTGCGACTAGACGGATTGGGAATTGGTAAGAATCATCGGCACCCGCACTTGTGTTGCTTGATCGAATCTCGACGTATGAAATAGTGCCTCTATCTTTGCCCCGGGAGACAATCGCAGGGAAATAAATCTCGCCATCAATAAGTTGTGATGATGCATTCGTAAACTTAAAGTCGCTATGCCAAAACGCACCATATCCTAAATAAGGGCTACCTATGGTTTGCTGTGGAAAGTATTTAACATTAAAACCATAGACGTTGTATTTTGCATATTCATCGTTCGGAGCAAACAGTGTTTGTTCACCAAAGTCTAGTAAGTCATAAGTCTCACGGTAAGTAGGCAAGCGCCAACCAGTGATTCCACATAACGATTGTTTGTTTATGTACTGAACATATTGGCTAGTGGTACAAACTTCATCACCAGCGTCTTTACAACCTGCAAGCTCTACATCTTTGCTAAATGGCTTAAATGTTTCAGACTCAAACGCAAATAGGCGATCTTTAAATTGAACTGAGCTCGCATCCGTACTTTTGTTTTCCCAAACAAGACCAGTACGTTCGTCCATAGTACAAGCCCACTCAGTGGCATCTGCAGCTAAAGCAGCACCTTGTGAATCTAGCTTAACGAACTTAAAGCCAGCGCCTGTCGACGTTTGCTTGTCCTCTTTGTCGAAGCCGTATTCCGCATCTTGACCAGGGTAAGACGCTTGAACCTCTGCTACGTCTGCTGATCCTTCAGCAAAATAAAGAACGGCGCCCGTATCGTTACTACCAACCGTTTGTTCAGCAACCGCTGCAATTTCTTCAGCAAATGCGCTCACTTCCGCTTCAGACAGAAGATCAGAGGTCAACGATTTACCTTGGAAGCTAAGGCTTTGAGCAAGCAGCGCTACGCCTTTGGTCATTTGTTGTGGTTGCATCACAGCTAATAGTGCAACCGTGTTTTGCTCTAACTTATCTAGCTCGCTGGCTTCTGCGTTAGACATTACCGTTCCAGACAGAGAAACACCGGCATCGGTGAGTTGTGCTTTCACAATCTCCTCAGCTTGAGCAACGGTTTTACCGTCAACCACAAGACCTGCGAGCAACGTTGTTACACCATTGACCGTGTTACCCGTTGCTAAGTTTTGGCCCGGAGCCGCAAGACGCAACGTTTGGTTCGAACCTTGATCAACTTGAGCAAGAATGGTGCTGGTTAGTACGTTTTTGTCGCTTGAAGTCAGGCTAAATTTACCGGCATTATCCGTTTTAGCACTCGGTTCAGTGGAATCACAAACGTAGTTTTGGTTTAAATCGATACATACTGGCGTATCAAGAAGTGTACCTACAGAAACGATGGTGCCAGCTACATCATAGGTCGGTGCCGACGTGTCACCACCAGAACCTCCGCCACAGCCAGCAAGGGCTAGTGACATAGCAACGAAAGAATATTGAAACTTCATAGATTTTATCTTCTTTTGATTTTAATTAACGAGAGCGAATCACTCTCACCATTGAAAGCAGGAAAAGTCCTAACAAGGTCCAAGGCGAACCACTGCCACCTGAACCACCACCACTGCTTTCTTTAGTGGTATCAGCACTGCACTGATACTGAGCAAAGTGACTCACACCCCACTCTTTCAACACCCCAGAGTTCCCTGACACACGGTCAGACACTTCGAGACGCCAAGTACCCCAACTCGGTTGACCGACAAGTGCTTGTAACTCCTCGTCATACTGAGCGGTGAAGTAACCTTTAAATCCATTGGTATTGCTTGATTGATGGCTAAGTAGCACGACCGATTTGCCTTGTGGAGACACTAGCGTCACTTGCAGATCTTGCAGTGAGTCATGTTCGATGTTCAGGTAAACCGCAAACGAATCATCAATCGTGCGTGACTTGTCCGATAGCGTCTGAGAGAACAGTCTGTCGCCCTGTTCCGGCAAAGCGGAGTTCACTGGTTGAGGCTGGATATCGAGCTCTGGCGTACCATTAACCAGCATCACCTTTTCACTCCACTGGTGAATCTTTAGGCCTTCAGAAAATTGATAATCCAATGAAATAGAGGAATCGAATTGCGTGCCACATGTTAGACCGCTTGGTAACGCCACCTTCATTGAGGTCGAGTCAGAAAGCGTTTCATCAAAGTCGAAAACAGATGCGTTGTTTAGCTGCCATTGCCCTTTGATGCTCGCTTCACGGCCAGTTTGGCTCAGGCTCAAACCAACGTCTTGACCTTGTGCGATGTATCGAGCGTCATAGCGAACACGAAGAGGCGCTTTAAGTAAGTTGTGTCTGTTGAAGCTGTCCGTCAGGAATTGGGCGTAGTCTTTATTTGGGAACAAGGTGTTTGCGGCAAACACGGTCGACTCCGCCAGATCATGCATTTTCACGCCACGACCAATGCCGTACATGCCTTCAAGAACAATGGCGTCAAACTCGCGGAACACCCTATCGGTATCATCACCGTATCGTTCAACCGATGCTTTAAGCGCTTGAAACAGCGGCGTTGACCATAGCTCGTCACCTAGTTCACCGCCCACACTGACGTGCGCTGGGTACTCTGAGCTCTCGAAGTAACGCGCTCTTTGGTTCCATAAGCTACGAGTTGTTTTGCGTGTTCCGAACACACCGTCCCAGTTGAACACCGTATCTAACTCGAATTCTTGACCACGACGCGAAGCATCCAAATATTGAGTGCGGTAGCTCGCGCTGCCCGCCCAGTAATCAGCAAAACCCTCTGCGATAGCCCCTGTATGACCGTACGCCCAATCCGGTACGATTTGGTAATGAATGCCATGCCCAAGTTCGTGTATCACTACATCAGCATCGACTGCATCCGGAGAAACACCACCGACACCCAGCATGAGTGCTTTCGGACCGTAATAGTAAGTAGAGTTATCTTTTGATAAACCGCGAGCATCAAAACGAAGCGGTTCGTCAAACAAGTCGTAAGTCAGGCTTGTCAGATATTGGATCGAGCTCTCAAGATGATAAAAAGCCATCAACTGTGGGAACGCATTGTCACCAAACTCGGTGCTTTGCATCTCATCAACACTGTCAAATGCTTGAACCCCTTCTGCGCTGAGGAAGTCCAACGTATCGAGTACAGGCGCTTCACCAGGTGCTGGGGCTGCAAATAAACCCGTCGCATCCACTTGCTTTAATCTTGGGTTAGAGAGGTAGAACTTACCGCCGGACTTTAAAACCTCAATCGACTTGGTGACGTACTCGATCGGCTGAGGGTAATCGGACAGTGCTGACCATGTCGATTCTGGTGCCGCTTGCTGTTGCATGGTGCGCAGATCTGGGTTGAATAAAGAAACCTCAACATCAACCAGACTTCCGGAGCTCAAAGCCGGTGGCTCTTGTGCTTGCAGTTGGCGAGGCGATTCCAATTCCATTGCAACCGTTGGTTTACCGTTGCGAATTATCGTATCTTCAAGGCTCTTAAACACTCGCACAACGTGATGATTTTTATCAGTTGTTACTACAAGGGCACGCTGAGATTGATATTCACCGTTAACCCAAACATCAAAATTGTAATGCTCACCAAGCTGAGACTGGGTTTTGTAACGGAACTTAAACTCGCCCGCTTCTGAGTAGAGGCTGTCTAAATAAGTTTTCGCTTGCGCTTCATTGGTCACCACAGAATCCGTTGTGGGATAATCCCACTCTGCAGACAGCGCCGCAGGGGTACATGCAATAAGCAGTGAAAACGCCAATGGTTTTAGCTTCATGATTTCGTCCTAGAATTCGTATTTTGCAGTCAGCGTGAAGTAGCGCCCTGGCTCCGTTGAGTAACGCTTACTTTCCTCAGCGATACCCGCTACGTCTTGGTATCGGATGTATTCTTTGTCGAACAGGTTGATGATGTTTGCGCTAACACGAAGGTCTTTGGAAACGTGGTAAGTTGCGCCAATATCAAACGCATTCCACGCACTTGTCTGCGCGCAATCTGTCGCTAGACCAAGCGTGGTCTGGCATTTAGGAACGCGATCCATGGCCGCGGCCCAGTTCCAAGCCACGTAAGCATTGAAGTCTTGGTTGGCGTATTTCAGTTGAGCGTTACCTTCGAATGGCGTAATGCTTCGAACGTATTCACCTTCCGCGTCTTTGCCATCTACGTAGCCAAACTTAGTGCTAATGTTCCATCGCTTAGTGATCGCGTAACCCGCAGAAAGCTCTGCACCATACGTCTCGACACCATCGAGGTTTTGGTATTGTTTAATGTAATTACCATTGCTTGAGTCAAAGCCCGTGGTCACAACGTCGATGAAGTTTTCAAACTTGTTGTAGAACAAAGACGCATAGACATACGCACGACCGTTATCGAACTTGTTACCGATTTCAAATGAGTCGGAAGTTTCAGCTTCTAGATCCATGTTTGGTGCAATGACAAACGGCGTGAGCGGCACAAAGTCGTGGCTTACAAAGCCATACGCTTTATCGTATTCCGGAGCACGGTAACCATGGTTATAAGATACATAAGCAATGTTGTTGGCAAATACTTCACGAGAAACCGAAAGACTTGGAGATACCTCTGAGCTATCCATGTCTTTTAATGGGAAGCCGCCCACTTCACCCGCACCGTCTGGCGTGAGACGGTGCGCATCAAAGCGTAGGCCACCTGTGATGGTCCATTTATCCAGTTCCACCATGTCTCGAACGTACAAACCAATGTTATAAGCACGAGCAGGAGCGAAAGGTTGTTTGGTCGAAGGTGTTACTCCGTTCCAATCAATCTTGGAGTCGCTATCTGTGCGTTCGTAATAGTCAGTAGAAAGCTCGACACCGTAAGCCAATTGGTGCTCAGCATTTGCTGCATAAATCGTATTAGTGAAATCGCCACGGAAGCCAATTGTTTCGTCAATGAAGGTTTTGTGTTCCAGCTCGCGACGCTTGGTGATCAAACCATTGTGATCCACTTGGCGCATTAAACGGTTGGTGTCTTCCACCACTTCGGTGTGACGCCAGTAAACTTTGGTATCCAACTCTTCGAACCAAGTTGGATTAATCGGAGTCACCTCTGCACCAATATAAGCGCTGTACTCTTCTGTGGTTTCATCCTCAGCAAAGTCTTCAATATGCCAAATTCCATCAGGTTGAATGGACGGTGAACCCTCCAAACGCTCTTGGTTCTGGGTGTAGAGTTCCGCTTTGGCTTTCAACATCACCTCTTCATTGAAAAAGTGGTTGATCGTATAAGCACCGCTGTAACCATCGAGGTCGCGGTTATACAAATCTTCATCAAAGTTACGTGTCTCTTGTCCTTGCCAGTATGAAACGTTAAACAAACTCTCTGTATCACCGGAACGGAAAGCTAGATTACTCGTGCCTTTGTACTTGTTGCTGATATCGGTGTAAGTACCGGAAACATCGGTGTAGAAGTCTTTGTCTTTTAAGAAATCACCCGGCTGGCTGGATTCTAAAATCACCACACCGCCGATCGCGCCAGAGCCATGCACCGAAGAACTTGCCCCTTTAATGATTTGCAGCGATTCAAAATTGGATAAATCAAAAGTATCTCGCCCAACGGCATCATTAATGTCATTCGCACCGAAGCCATCCGCAGAACGAATGCCATCACGAACGATCATAATGCGGTTACCCGTCATACCACGGATGGTAATGTTTTGCGGACGTCCTGCACCGCCCGTCACACTTACACCAGGTTCGTTACGCAGCACGTCATATAGCTCGGTCTCGCCTCTTTCTTCGATTTGCTCGTTTGTGATAACCGCGACACTACCTGCCACTTTTGACAATGGCTGATCGATTTTATTGGCGGTTACCACCACCTCTTCCATTGAGAAAACCTTAGATTCGGCGTGCACTTGACTGGCAGCAAGTACCGAAAGTACTGCCGCTGACACTGGGGTAAGCTTCATTTACTGCTCCGCTTTAGATGTTTTAATGAGTGATAGTAGAAATGCGTATTCTTTTGCTTGTTGTTCTTGCGCTTGTCGTGGGTCCATTTGGTGGCCCGAATTAAAATCAGTTTGCAACAAGTACGGCCCGTTGCGCTCACTTAACGCTGAAACTTTAGCCAGATACTTTGCGCCTTCCCAATATGGCACGCGCTGATCAATTAAACCGACTTGAACAAACATGGGTGGGTAAGCGTCTTTATGGATATTGAGAATCGGATCGTACGCCTTCATTAACGCCAATTGTTCAGGTTTGGTTGGGTTACCCCATTCGCCATACTGCTGTGTGGTAAGCGGAAGTGAGGTATCCGACATACTTGCAACCACATCAACAAAAGGCACTTTAAGTACGGCACCTGAAAACAATTTAGGATCTTGATTAACCGCTCCGGCCACCAACGTGCCACCAGCACTAGAACCGATGGCGAAAACCTCTCTATTGCCACGTTCGAATGTTTGCAGCGCCTTCGCGGCCGCGACAAAATCACCAATAGAATTGGCTTTTCGCACACCACGGCCTTGCTCGTGCCATTCATCGCCAAAGTACCCACCGCCACGGACATGGGCGATAGCGTAAATCACACCTTGGTCGAGTAAACTGATAACCTGAGGCATAAAGTACGGTTTCATCGTAAAACCATACGCGCCGTAACCGTAAATCATCACAGGAGATTGTGGGTGCAATTTGTCTTTGCGATACGCCAAAGAGACCGGGACAGAAACGCCGTCGTGCTTAATAAAAATACGTTGGGATACATAACGCTGACTATCAAAGTCTTGGTAAGCATCTTGAGAGTACAAGGATTTATTCAGCGTTTTTACATCGAACTCTTCCCACTGAGGAGGCGTAGTCATCGACATGCTTCGGATACGAATCTTGTTTGATTCAAAATCGCCCAACGTGCTTAGCCAAGCGACATTACCATCGTGTTCCAATGGCAGTATCACTTTTTCCTGACCTTGGTAAGAATACACCGTCAAAGTCGACACATTGTTTGGCTTGCTAAGTGCCACAACTCCTGCATCATAAAGGTAGAACTGTTCAAGCGGCTCACGAGGATTGGTGAAGCGTTGCCATGTTGCGCCAAGCGGTGCGAGTTCGACTTGGTAAAGGGCGAACTTTCCTTCCAGGTTGCTTTTAAGATAAATGTAACCTTTCGCCACATCCGCGTAATATTCCACACCCACTTCAGGCTTTCGCAATGAATCTGAGACAGTGCCCGTTTCTAGGTCGACAAGCTTCTGCTCTGTTGTTGACTCGTTGTTGCTTTGCAGCACAGCATAACGGCTATCTGCCGCACGATAGAAAGAAAGTAACCAATCTGACTTGGGTTCATTCCATAGGACTGTTTTTGCCAAAGATTCAGTGGAGATACGTAAGATCTGATGAGGTCGCTGAGTGCGCTTTTCCTTTGCAACGAGGAATGCCACTTTCCCGTTAGGTGACAACAATACGCCACTATCGACGTGCGTCACCAGTTCCGTAGATTGACCGGAGAGTAAATCAACAACCACGGCGCGATATTGTTCGCTGCCGTCGATATCTTCCGTGAAAAGTAATGTGTCACCATTCACTTGCCATTGACCAAGTTGGTAGTACTGATGCGCAGATTGTCGTTTATCGAAATCGAACACCACGTTTTCTGGCGCATGTTGACTCGCACGGGATAACAGTAAGTAACGACCATCGCGACGCGTTAGCGTCCACTCTCTTCCACTCATGATCGACCATGGCTTATCACCTTTGTCTGCCACCATGGTACCCCACTGCGTGAGTAGGTTTTTTGTCAACGTCTGATAACTTTTTTGGTGCTGTTCAGTTTTGTGGTTTTGTTCTGTTAGGTAGGTAAGAACTCGCTCATCTTTACGAGCATCATCTCGAAGCCAGTTGAAATCATCAGCAGCAAAGCCAGAACTAGAGGTAATTATGAGCCCTAAAAAAACATGAGTAAATTTCATATAGAGAGCGAATTCATTTATAGGATTAATACAATGGCGCGTATTCTGCCCTTAAATAAAAATGAGATCAATTATCATTTTCATGATCATGTGAGATTTTTATCTAGTGTGTGAGGAAAAACGTTTGCTTTGACCGAGGTAATAAAACTTAATAACTTCCTAAATTAGCGCTCTATGCTGTTTATATACAACTAGACAAATATAAAAGCTGACAAACGAGTGAGTATGGAAAGACGCTATTTCACCTAGCGACAGACATAAAAAATCCGAGTGCGAACACTCGGATTTTTAAGAACTAAAATCAATGGGAAACTACAGCAGCTTTTACTCTTCAGAGCTCGGTGCCGCTGGTTTTTTCTTAGGGATGAAGACATCATCACCTACAGATACGTTTTTGTAGAAGCTCTTGTCACGCTTAGCTGGTTTTTTCGCCGATTTTTTCGCTTGAGGGCGAGCTTTCTTTGCGGTCGCTTTCTTATTGCGGAAATCTGGTTTAGGTGGCTTAAGGCCTTTAAACTTACCTTTCAAATCTTCGAACACTGAAAACTCAAGATCTTGTTGTAGGTATGCTTCTACACGTTTAAAGCTATCCCAGTCTTTTGGACCAACAAGAGAGATTGCATCCCCTTTATTTCCAGCACGACCAGTACGACCAACTCGGTGTACGTATTCTTCGGTATGCTTTGGCATATCGAAGTTGATGACGTGTGTCACAGTTGCAATATCCAAACCGCGGGAAGCAACATCAGTCGTTACAAGGATCTTAAATACTGCGCGCTCAAACTGACTCATAATGGTGTTACGTTGAGTCTGGTTCAAGTTACCACTCAGTGCTACAGCCTTCAGTTTCTTTTCGTTTAGCTTTTCTGTTAGTCGCTCAGTATCATCACGCGTTGCCGTAAAGATAATAACTTGACGGTATTCAGCCTCAGAAAGAACACGATCTAAAATTGCCTCTTTATGATCCAGGTGATCACACAAGTAAAATTTTTGCGTAATATCTTTATGTTCTTCGTTAGAAACGCCGATAGCAATACGCTTTGGCGCATTGAGCATTTCAGCCGCGATTTCATTGACGTCTGCATGATCTAATGTCGCAGAGAACATCAACGTTTGACGACGACGATGCTTGGCTGCTTTATGAATGCGACGAAGCTCTGGTGCAAAGCCCAAATCCAACATACGGTCTGCTTCGTCCAGAATTAGCGTTTCCAAACCATCCAGATAAAGCGAACGGTGCTCTAAGTGATCAGCCAAACGTCCTGGTGTCGCCACGATAAATTTCGGGTAACGACGCAGAGCTTTTACTTGATCGTTAAAGTTCTCACCACCCAAAATCAGTGCTGCTTCATAAGATAGGCCAGCTAGCATAGAACGAAGCTCACCATACACTTGTTTCGCTAGCTCACGAGTAGGAGCAAGGATTACCGCGCGAGGGTCTTTCGCAGAAAACGATTTTGTCTTTAAAGACTTATGAAGCATTGGCAATACAAACGCCAAAGTCTTGCCCGAACCTGTTTTCGAAGATGCCAATAGATCCTTGCCTGCAATCGCAACAGGAATCGCCTGCTGCTGAATGTCAGTCGCTTTTTTAAAATCGTAGTGTTTTAGGTTCTTCAACAATCGGTTGTCTAGGCCTAGATCTTTAAATTGCAAAGTATTCTCCAATAAATCAGTCAGCGTCTGAGCGCTCTGTAGTGTCGTTTCCGCTCTAACGCAGCAAAAAAATAAAGCTCGGTATAATACCGCAAATCATAGGAGTATAGATAGAGATCACACAAACTAATTCCCTGTGGTAACGGTAAAACATCATTTGTGGCTCAGTTCAGAGTAAAGACTAGCCTTTTTGATGAGCAGCTGGACAGGAAGTTTAGAGAAAAGCCGTTCAAATATGCCTTCTATCCATCAACAAAACGACTTAAATAGCAGTTATTTGGGCCAATAAACTTTCATTTGTGTCAATATCGTCTAAATTATTGATATCAGGAACGTGGCAAATACACCTGCTATGAAAACTGTTGTGAGAACGAAATAAAGGATAGGTAGTTAAACTTTGTTAAGTTCAGGTAAAAGTTGACGTCAGGTACTCCATGAAATTCTTGGGTTTTTTTGACTTTTGCTACATCATGTACTGATAAAATGTAACCACATTTAACCTCGCTACTGTATAAAATAATAGTTAGTGGCGAGACTTTCACTATAAGCAAGGAGTTCTTATATGAACAAAACGTTGATCGCAGCTGCAGCAACTTCAGTACTTCTACTAGCCGGTTGTGCTTCTTCTGATGACGCAGCTACAGCAAATGCAGCAAAATTAGACGAACTAAGCAACCAAGTTAGCCAACTAAGCCAAGACGTACAAGCTCTTCAATCTGACGTTCAAAAATCAGGCGCAGCAGCAATGGCTGCTCAAGAAGAAGCTGAGCGTGCTAACGAGCGTATCGATAACATCGCTCAGTCTTACACTAAGTAAGATTTGATACCGCGTCTTAACGCCCGTTAAGGCGCGGTTATTTCGACGGGAACCCCATTCTGTGCAGCGATTGCTGCTTTAGCCTTCACGTTTTTCATACCGAATTCATCCAGCCACCACTTTAACTCTTTCGGCACTTTGAGTTCATCTTTCTCGCCATTACTACGAGTCAAAGGCTCATGTGCTTCTAAGAACACACTTCTGTCAGGCTCAAGTGTCATTTTGATAGGCTGGTTAATGATGTTAACGTCTTCGCCGTTACGAACCTTGTCAAATAACCACTCAATGTCACTTGGGTCCATACGAATACAACCCGCGCTGACTCGCATACCAATCCCAAAGTCCTTGTTGGTACCATGAATTAGGTATTCGCCATTCCCGTAAGCTAAACGCAATGCAAACATACCAAGTGGATTATCAGGCCCCGCAGGAACAACGGCTGGTAGGTCAATGCCCTTTGCTTTGTACTCGGCACGAATAGAGGCTGGAGGAGTCCATGTAGGGTTCGGTCGTTTTTGGCTGATACGCGTTGTCATTACTGGGGTATCGCGCCCTATTCGGCCAATTCCGACAGGAAATACATGGACAATATTCTCTCCTTTCGGAAAGTAATATAAGCGCAGCTCGGCTAGATTAATAACGATACCTTTATAAGGTACGTCTGGGAGGATTAGCTGTGTCGGAATAGTAAGAACATGCCCCTCTTCTGGTAAGAAGGGATCCACGCCTTTGTTTGCGGCCATTAAACCTAGCATACCCACATCGTAGAGCTTAGCGATATTTGCCATGGTTTCGCCTTCTTGCACGACGTGGTTTTCAAGGCGACCAATTAAACGGCTTCCATCCTCTGGTAATTCGTACATCTTAGCGAATGATAGACCACTCACTAAAGATAACGACACAGATAGCAGGGTACGTTTTGCGAAACTCATTGATCGCTTTTTGCTAAGCATTTCACTCTATTCCTTGGCACTTTTAAAGAGCTGTAAGGTTATCTCTCTTTCTGTCTTGTGATCAACCATCGGCTTGTGATATTCCAGTAAAGAAAAGCCCTCCCAAGTCCAAGGTTTATGGATGTATTTGTTCGGTACACTTTTGATTTCTGGTACCCAGTGGCGCACAAATTCACCATTAGCATCGAACTTTTCGCCTTGGCTTATCGGGTTGAAAATACGAAAGTATGGCTGCCCGTCACAACCCGTAGAAGCAGACCATTGCCAGCCACCATTGTTCGCTGCAAAATCGCCGTCCACCAGCTTACTCATGAAGTACGCTTCTCCCCATCGCCAATCAATATGTAAGTCCTTGGTAAGAAAGCTCGCGACAATCATACGTAATCGGTTGTGCATCCAGCCTGTTTGATTGAGCTGACGCATTGCTGCATCAACGATTGGGTATCCTGTTGTTCCTGTCTTCCATCGCTCAAAGGCTTTCTCATCATAGGACCACTGGATTTTATCCTCCCAATCGATAAATCCTTTGCCTTTGACGAGTTTTGGTTCGAAAACCAATAGGTGCTGATAAAACTCACGCCAAATGATCTCACTTAACCAAGTTGCTTTCCCTTCTGTAAGGTCATTTTGTTGATTTTCAGCATACAAACGAGCAATACACTGCCTTGGTGATAGCGCGCCAATCGCAAGGTATGGAGACAGTTGGCTAGTGCCATCAATAGCTGGAAAGTCTCGCTCGCTTTGATACGCGTCACTGCGCTCCCGTGCAAATTCCCTAAGCTGCTTCAAAATATCATTAGTCGAAGCCAGCCAGTCTTCACTGGATTCTCGAGGATAGCTAAATGTGAAGCTTGAATTAAATCGAGCCGACTCTAATTGTTCGAGTACCTTTTTATTGAGTGGCGCTTGCTCGTGAGGTTTTACTACCGTCGGCATATGGAACTGCGTTAACCAAGCACGCTTGAATGGCGTAAACACCTTAAAATATTCGCCTTGCTTATTAAGAACCGTCGTTGGCGCGTGCACACATTTGTCATGAAACAGTTCAAATTCGATATCGTGAGAAGCTAACGCTTCACTTACTTGTGTATCGAGCTCTCGTTCGTTCACCTCATAGTGAATGTTTGCCATGACAGACGTGGCTTCAAGTGTTTCCGCCCACCCACTAATCACATCTGTACAATCGGAAAACGACGGCACCTCTTTGTACAAAAAGGGAATATTAAGGCTTTCAAGCTCCTCGTTAAGACAAGCTAAGCGACGAGCAATGAGGTCTGCCTGCATCGGCGCCATGTGATGCTCCCGCCACTGCTCTGGCGTCGCGATAAAGCAAGCGACGACAGGATGACCTGAATCCAATGCCGCTTTGAGTGCCTTGTGGTCTAACGTACGTAAGTCACGTCGAAACCATACTAAAATCATGGTAGCTCCTATCTTTTGTCTACTAAGTTAGGTGTAATTTCTCTATCACTTCAGAGCACCCCATCCGATCACCTAGTTGTGCGTGAAGCATTTTGATGGACGCTACTTGTTTAGCAGCTAGCGCTTTGTTGGAGAAAAGGTAGATAAACGAACCATTTTCAACGACCTCGTGATCTAGTAGACCAGAAACATCATCAACCTTATCGATCAAAGTCGTGTGATACCCTTGTTCGCAAAGCTTCGCTGCTTGAATCCAACTCTCAGACTCTCTGTTTTGTTCAAAGCTAATGAGCAGACACTTTCCTTTGGAAGCGGCTTTGTTTTCAGAATCGATAACAAGGGCAAGTCGAGTGATCAAACAAGTCTGAAATAACCCGACCTGTAAAGATCGCAGCGATCCTTTCACCATGTCTAGCGCATCAAATACTGGGCTAATAAACTGATCAATAACGAGTTTTAGTGGATACTCTTTAAGAACAGAGGCAAGTAAACTCTCTGCTTTTCCTCGATTCAGGGTAGACAGCGCAAGCAGCATGTTTTCAACTTCTTCGAGTGTGCGAACCTCGTTTTTGACTTCGACATCGGCGCTTTTTCCTAGCAGCCCCTTCACTTTACCAATCGAAATCCCCTTCGCGAGCCAACTCTGGACTTCGCGAATCGTATCGAGATCTTGCTGGCGATAGAGTCTGTGTCCTTTTTCTGTTCGCTGAGGCTGGATCAAGTTGTATCTTCGTTGCCAAGCTCTCAGCGTAACTGGTTTTACACCCGTGATTTCTGCGACATCTCGGATCGCGTATAGTTTTTCTTCTGAACTACAAACCATAGCGTAATCTCATCTCCTGCGGATACGGTTCTAAAAACTTCTGTTTTGCTAAATACTCGTCTGGGTAAGTATTTAAGTAATGCTTAATCAATGTAAGTGGTGCTAACAGAGGCAGCATTCCGATACGGTAGTCGTGAATCACTGTCGCTAACTCTTCTTTTTCTTCTTTAGTTAGTGAGCGTTTGAAGTATCCTTGTAAATGCATCAACACATTTGTGTTATTTTTGCGGCTAGCCCGATTCGTTAACGCCTTCATAAGTCCTAAACGATACTCTTGGTAAAAGTCTTCAATTTCATAATTAGCGACATCAGCGACTAAGCGGCCAAGGGAGCGGTATGACTCTGGGTGGTGTGCCATTAACGTCAGTTTGTAGCGCGAATGAAAGTCGATGATTTTGCCACGAGTAGGCTCACCATCCATCGAGTCGTAAAAGTCATTTAGACAAAATACTCGAGTGATAAAATTTTCTTTCAATACAGGGTCGTTAAGTCTGCCATCCTCTTCAACAGGCAACCAAGGCATTTTTTGCATCAATGTTTGCGTATACAAGCCAACACCTTCTTTCGCAGCACTGTTCTTGCTGTAAACCTTGACTCGCTCCATGCCACAAGTTGGTGACTTGGCACAAACGATGTAACCACAAAGCTGCTCGCTTTGAAGTTCATCTACTTTATTGGCCGAGTAAGTGAGCATATTGTCGGTATGATCATTTTCTGGATTTTTGGTTTCAACCAATGCAACACGCTCTTCATTAGAAACAAGACGAATGGTTGGACGGGGTACTGGCATACCTACGCCGACTTCAGGGCATACCGAAATAAAGTCAAAATACGGGCTAAGCTCTTTAGTCACAAAGTTGCTCACCTTATGACCAGAGTCAAAACGCACTCGTTCACCCAAAACACACGAACTGATACCTACTTTGATCGAAGATTCCATGATGACGCATCCCTATACAAAAAGTTTTGTTGTATAACTTATAGCAAGCCTTTCCAGATTGTACAAGAAAATAAGTTGTACAATTTAATCGTTTTACTTCACTCGAAAGTATTTCGATCAACCAGCTGTCAGAAAAAAGTTTGGCCCAAAAACAAAGAATTTGTGCGCGCAATCGACAAACTGCTCAAAAGCAAATCGATTGCTCTTTTGATTTCAACAGATTTGGTTATCAATAGTAGTTGCAGTTTCTAAATGCGTGGTTTTTGTGACTAAGCTCTCAAGGGGCTACTGTACGTCCCGATATTATTGCCTCAACGAAAACGAACAAGTTCAACAGAATTGGTAATAGCGTTCTATAATAGAGGCGTTTTATCAAAACAAAACTTTGGAGAGCACTTATGGCAACCCCACACATTAACGCACAACCAGGTGATTTCGCTGAAACAGTTCTGATGCCAGGCGACCCGTTGCGCGCTAAATACATCGCTGAAACGTTCCTAGAAGATGTGAAACAAGTTTGTGACGTTCGCAACATGTTCGGCTTTACTGGCACTTACAAAGGCAAAAAAGTTTCTGTAATGGGCCACGGCATGGGTATCCCGTCTTGCTGTATCTACGTACACGAGCTAATCGCTGAATACGGCGTGAAAAACGTTATCCGTGTGGGTAGCTGTGGTGCAGTACGTGACGACGTGAAACTAATGGACGTTGTTATCGGTATGGGTGCTTCTACAGACTCTAAAGTTAACCGTATCCGTTTCAACAACCACGATTTCGCAGCAATCGCTGATTACGGTCTTCTAGAAGAAGCAGTTAACCAAGCGCGCGCTCAGGAAGTGCCTGTAAAAGTAGGTAACGTATTCTCTGCTGACCTGTTCTACACACCAGAAGCAGACATCTTCGAGAAGATGGAAAAACTAGGCATCCTAGGTGTAGACATGGAAGCGGCTGGTATCTACGGCGTAGCAGCTGACCTAGGCGCGAAAGCACTGACTATCCTGACAGTTTCTGACCACATCATCCGTGGTGAAAAACTAAGCTCAGAAGAGCGTCAGAAGTCGTTCAACGACATGATGAAAGTTGCACTAGAAACTGCAATCAACATCTAAGAACAAATAGTAAGTAATAATTTGCAGCCAGAGTTATGCTGGCTGCCCGAATTATCCCGAGGGGGCGATTGTGTCTAACGGCGAACTGCCAAAAGACGCAGATGGGTTACAACTCAACTTTTGTAAAACATTGGCGTGTGACAACTTTGGATTGAGTGATGCAAAGCGTTACGTTCTGCAACATGCGAACCCTAAGCGTCCGGCGATGGTATGCCGTGAATGTGGAGCTTTCCCCCCCTTACTTAATAATCGCGATGTCGTGAACGAACTTCATCGCCTGCGGCACGTCCACAGTGACGGGTTGCCTGCTTGCCGTAATGATGATTGCGACAACTTTGGACTTTCTGTCCACACTCACAAACACCTCTATCACGCTTTCGGTTACAGTGGCGATCGCCAACGTTACCGCTGTAAAGTGTGTCAATGTACCTTTGTCGACAAGTGGTCTGGTGCCAACAAGAAGCTTCAATTTCAAGAGAACTTGATGGGTTTATTGTTTACGGGATATTCCGTACGAGAAATCTGCCGCAAGCTTAGTATTAACCCAAAAACCTTTTACGATCATGTTGACCATATAGCTAGCCGCTGCCGCCGCAAGCTGGCAACCATTGATGCGCGCTGGGTAAACCACGCAACGCATTATGAATTGGCCTCAAACTATATTGCATTGCAACCGAACAGCAATAATGGTGTGTATTGGATTGTTTCTGGCGAAGCGCATTCTGGCTATATTCTTTGCCAGCACGTCAATTATTCCGCTGATGAAGAGCCAATCGCAACTCTCGATCATAATCCTTACGATGAGGTGTCTCGTTTTGTTTCCCAGGAGTACGTAGCGGAAGCAAGTGAGCCGCTTGCGGAACCTTCTCATCACCTCAGAGAGCGAATTGACCAAAAATACCAAACAATTTTGGCTCGCGGTAACGTAGAAGACCCTCTTGGTAATCTATCTGTATTTCATTACCCTTCAAAAGGGGCATTAGTCCGTCCGCCATACACCTCGTATGCACACTATTTGCACGTACTTGATATGTGCTGCCCAAACAAACGTGTATCTCTATACATGCCTCAAGATCCCCTACTACGTTCAGCTGCATTGAGCGTTTGTTTACCTCGTATTAAAGAGAAAAGTGTCGACTTGATGTATGTAGAAGAGGACGCTAGTTGGGACATGAGCACTCCCTTTGGCAAAGTCGATATCGCCTATATGAGTTGGTGGCGCGATCGTTGGGCAATCTCTAGTCAAAACGAAAACCACAAAGGCATTTGCTACCTCGCTGGCGATCAAAATGAGCCTGAAAAATGGTTTAACGTTGCGACAACTCGTCATGTGAAGTTTTATCAAAACCGCTTTCAGATTCTTTTCGAAAGCTTCATTAACGAGCCACGTCGCAAATTACGACCTGCTGGTATTTTACCTCTTTTAGATATATTCAGAGCTTGGCATAATTTGTGCTATCAGGATAAACAAGGTCTTACCGCTGCACAAAGGTTGGAAGTCTCTGATGCACCTTTGACAATCAAACAGCTCCTATCGTAGCTATTCTATTGGTAATTTAGATGTAGTAATTAGGGGTTGTAACGGTATACATTACGGCCCCTGATCGTTTACCAAAACGTTATCCGCATCGCTTTGGTAAAGAAACATGCATCTAACCACTTAATATTAGGTGTGATTTCCAGTTCGATAGTCATGGATGTGAACGTTGGATAAAAACCAAATTCAGCTAGAAGATGATCTCACTAAGCTTAAAGGCCAAATAAAATCGGCCCCTAAACATACCTTTAATATTGCGCAGCAATATCGTATCCGCGCGGAACAAATTTTATTTGTGGACGGAGAGATCAAAGCCTTACTCATCATGGCGCAATGCTGTTGGTGCCTAATGGATTACCGACAAGGCTTAAAACTCGTCAAAGACGCTTACAGCAAACAAACACAGCTTGAAACCGACGATCATCTCCCGGAAATTCTCCATCTTTTTGCACTCCAATATTGGGGCCAAGCAAAGTATTATTCCGCGCAACAATATTGGATTAATGCGCTCGAACAATCTGCTCTTGTTGATGATGTTGAAATTCAAATCGAATCTCTAATTGGGCTTGGTAATGTATGGCGCATCACTAATGAACACCAACTTGCCGCTTCAACTCATGAGTTAGCCGTTAAAGTGGCAAACAATGTTCGTATTGCTTGGTTAGAAGGCAAAGCGCGCATCCTATTAGCTTGGGACTATTACTTACTAAATAAGTTTGTCGAGATGCTTACGGTACTGGATGGAGCAACCGAAGTATTAAAAGATCATGATGACAGTACGTGGCAAGCCGAGATCTGGGACTTTAAAGGGTTAGCACTGCTTGGACTAGAACGCCTTGATGCGGCCGAAGAAGCCACCCAAAAAGCCCACCAGCTCGCCATTGAGCATGACCTCGTTTGGATGAAAGCACACTCTTTTATTAGCCGAGCAAGACTTGAGCTTTTGCGCCAAAATACAGACAGCGCTGCCAAGTTGCTACTTGCAGCAGAAGAGTCTGCACTCAGTTTCGACCACGGTGAGCTACTCAGCCAAATTTGCTTCCAACAATCACGAGTCGCTGAAGAACAAGGTGACTTTGAGTCTGCGTTTAACGCGTTCAAGAAATACCGTAAGCACGCACTCAAAATGCTCAAAGAACAAACTCATCGAATCAGCATGGATAAAGCAAGAGGCTCTAAACGCCAACTAGAGCAGCGAGCACGTAAGCTGATCAATCATATTCGCTCTCAACACGAATACGACCCTGAAAAACAGTTCTCTAATGTCGTTTCTGAGACCTACTGGTGGGAACAGTTAGTTTTGTTTAAAACGGAGCTCAAACGCTCTAACCACGCCATCATTATGATTCAGCATTCAAACCCCGAAGTTCTCGATGTTTGTACCGAGCTCGTTCATGCATTGACAACCTCCAGCGACCTCATCTCGAGAATTTCCAGTAACAGGCTAGCAATGTTAATTGCAGAAAAAGGTCAAGCAGCAGAAGAGGTCTACCGCACTGTCCAAGCGATGTTAGACATCTATCCATGGAAGCGACGCGGAATCAAAGGCCCGAAACCGATACTGTATTTGCAAGATATCCTGACCTTCCCATTCACGTTAGAACAGCTCGAAGAAAGTTATATTGAGGTAATGAAGAATGGAACAACTGCTTAGCAAGGTGACTGACGCAGGTATCGATCCTTCTTCCGTTTCAGGTGAAGAAGCGATTACGCTATGGGAACACATAGGGTTACATATTGCGTCAACAAACCGAGAGAAAGCGCATTGCTATATCATTAGCGCCGAGTATCGAAGAGAGATCAAACAGCTCAACGACAGCATTAGTGAATTGAAACAAGCGCTTGAGTTGCTTGTTTTACCAGAGGATGTAGAAGATATTCTTTCTGTGAAAGCAAGCTTGAGTGAGCGTTTGGTTGAAGTAGGTGACTACAATGCGGCATTAACCGAGTATGTTGCTTCAACCAATATCGCCGTCGAGTACGGCTATATTGATGAGTACGTATTGGCCATTATTGGAATGGGTAATTTGTGCGATGCCCATGGGGATCACCAACGTGCATTACGTTATTATCAAAAAATAGATGCTATCGATCACGCTATTGGCAGTCGATCCCTACGCCTTCGTTACAAGCTGTACATGCTTGCCTGTTATATCAGCTTGAACCGTACCGCAGACGCCAAAGAACTATTGAGTGAATGTGAAGAACTGAGCATTCTCGTCAGTGATAAAAACCTCGCCGCACAAATTCACCTCTACCGAGCCAAATTACATCGTCTGCAAGAAGACTACCCCAATGCGTTGCTGGCTATTTCGAATGTTCAGTATACAACGGGTAGTGCCACGACATACTGGTTATCCACGATGGTCAAAATTGAGACTGCGTATTGTCTAAACGGTGTAGGGCACACTTCTTTAGCTAATTTAACGTTGGACTCCATCAGTAAAAGGATTCAAAAGCAACTATCTCCTATCGTTACTCAGCATTTTTATAACGCGATGAGTCAAGTTTACGCCTCTCAAGGGTTGTATCAAGAAGCATTAAATTGTGAAAAAAAAGCGCATAGAATCGAATCTGATCTTGTAAAACATATTCCGATCGGTGAGTTAGGGTCTGCTCAACTACGCCGACTTTCACGCTTTGAGTTACAACTCAAACTCATTTTGTCAGAGCTAGAAAACAAAGAACTAAAAGAAACCACCAAGCAGCATAAAAATACTGTTGCTCAGCTACAGCAGGACGTCTTTACCGATCCACTTACGTCTTTACACAACCGACGCTGGTTAGAAGTTAAACTAAAAGATCTACTTCTGCACGATACTGCATTTGCATTGATGGTCATCGATATCGATCACTTCAAATCCATCAATGACGAACTAAGCCACTTGGTTGGCGACAAAGCGATCAAAAGTGTGTCACAGGAACTGGCGTCCTACTTCAGATTTAAAGGCGCATCGTGCGTACGATTTGGTGGTGAAGAGTTCCTCGTGATCCTTGAGAATACCCAACTGGAACGCGCAGAAATGCATGCCGAGAATTATCGTGAACGGATTTATCAATATGGTTGGGACGATATTCTTGGTGAACGGGGGCTGACCGTATCCATAGGGATTACCTTGCATCGAGAAGGCGAGAATACTCAGCGAACTTTTTATCGTGCAGACAAAGCTCTTTATCGCGCCAAAGCCAATGGCAGAAACCAAGTCTGTACCGAACTTTAAACCATGCCCCGGTTGACACCTGGGGCTTTAGTATACTTTTTACTTATCCTTCCTATATCACTTCACTGCTTGTTTAAATAAGTACTCAGCAACACCTTAACTGCCAATAAACATCAGTGGATACTTACATCGCATAAACATAATTCCTACATAAAAACCGCTTGATTCATCTGTAGTTAAGACAAATACTTAAATTGTTAATTTACGTAGATTTTCCATTTCGCAATACGCACAGGTAGGTAAGATGTTTCTAGACTATTTTGCACTTGGGTTACTCATCTTCGTTGCTTTAGTGATCTTTTACGGAATCATTGTCATCCATGATATTCCATATGAAATCGCCAAAGAGAGAGAGCACCCGCACCAAGACGCAATTCACTACGCTGGCTGGGTCAGCCTTTTCACTTTGCATGCGCTGTGGCCATTTTTATGGATCTGGGCAACATTATGGCGCAAGGAACGCGGCTGGGGTTTTAAACAACTAGAACAAGAAACACACGACATTCATCACCGCCTTGAAGAACTCATCGATGAAGTCAACGAACTCAAAAACCAAGTATCGATGTTGAAACAACAAAAGATTCAGCAAAAGCCTTTGCCTGAACAAAGTAAAGAGGACGAATAATGGACTTATTGCTGATTCTGACTTACGCCGCTCTTTGTATTGCCATTTTTAAAATTTTCAATATTCCTCTAAACAAATGGACCGTTCCAACCGCCGTACTTGGCGGCGTAGTGTTAGTGGGCACACTCGTGCTGCTTATGAACTACAACCACCCATTTACTCAATTGGGTAACCAAGTGTTCCCGACTACGCCTATCGTCTCTGGCGTGCGTGGCCGCGTGGTGGAAGTGCCAGTCCAAGCCAACCAACCGCTCAAAACGGGCGATATTCTTTTCAAAATCGATCCTGTGCCTTTTGAAGCAGAAGTTGCTCGCCTTGAAGCGAAAGTCAAAGAAGCAAGCCAAGGTGCGTTGGGTTTAGAGTCTGATCTAAGAGAAGCAGAAGCTGCTGTATTGAAAGCGCAAGCGGACAGAGATAAAGCACAAAGGGAGTTTAGCCGATATCAAAGGGGCTTTGATCGTGGCGCGTTTACTGAACAAGATTTAGATACTCGACGCCAAGCGTATAAAGCGGCAGAAGCCATGTTAGACGTTGCGATTTTGCAACAAGAACAAGCGCAAATCGCTCTGGACTCTGAAATCGGAGGCGAAAATACCCAAGTCGCGCAACTTCTTGCCGAGCTGCGTAAAGCAGAGTTTAACCTAGAGCAAACCGTCGTTCGTGCGCCAACCGATGGTTACGTTACGCAATTGGCTTTGCGTCCTGGTGTTATGGCTGTGCCGTTGCCACTTGCCCCGGCAATGACCTTCGTACATACCGAAGACATTACGTACACCGCGGCATTCAGACAGAACTCATTACAACGCTTGAAGCCAGGCTTTGAAGCAGAATTTATGTTCCGCGCAATTCCGGGCAAAGTGTTCCGTGGCGAAGTCATTGACGTGATTCCAGCCATTGGTGAAAGCCAAATTCAAGCGCGAGGCGCTCTGCTTGGGACTGATGCCTTGCGCACGAGCGGACGTGTTTTTGCGAAGCTGAAAATTACCGACGACTTGAGTGGATACCACCTACCAATGGGTACTGCGGTTGAAGTTGCAGTTTATTCAGACAGCTTTACTCACGTATCAGTGATGCGCAAAGTGCTTATTCGTATGAAGAGCTGGCAGAACTATTTATACCTCGACCATTAATGAACATATAGCGCATTCATTTATTGGTAAAAATAACATCAAACCGTGTAATCAGGGGCTGACGATCAGCCCCTGATTCATTCTAGCCATCCAGATAGATAGCATTCCCACTTTTATTAATATTCTGTATAATGCGCGCCTTATTTTTAATGCTTGCTAAAACCAAAGCCAGTCAAAGGGGTGCGTGAATCAAATCACACATTTCCTGAAGAAAAATAGAGCAAACAATAAGCAGCTTGGTTGTTTTGAATATATGTTACACAATCAAATAACTAACGCTTTCCAACAATATAAATGAACGTTCTTTAAAATCGACTATTGAACTGAGGTTATCTATGAATCTTTCCGCTAAAACTGTTGTGGTTATTGCAATCGGTGCTGCTCTTTACGGTATCGGCGGCTTACCTATGTTTGGCATCCCTGTGTTTGCAAACACAACGCTAAAACCAGCAATGGCAGTATTAGCATTGTTCTCAGTACTATTTGGACCACTTGTTGGCTTCTTGGTTGGTTTTATTGGTCACTGGGTTACTGACCTATTTGCAGGTTGGGGCGTATGGCTCACTTGGGTACTTGGTTCAGGTATTGTTGGTTTGATTATCGGTCTATTCCCTTCTCTAACGCGCTACCGTTTGGAGAAAGGTGATTTCAATATGAAAGACTTCGCGTTATTCGTAGTACTTGCGCTATTAGGCAACGTATTTGGTTACGGTTGCTCTGCATTCCTCGACACGATTTTATACGCAGAACCGTTCACTAAAGTGTTTACCCAGCTTTCTATTATCGCGATCGGTAACACCATTCTTATTGCTATTGTTGGCTTCTTCATTCTTAAGTCTGTCGCTAAACGTAACAAGCAAAGCCGTAACTTAACAGAGGCTTAATGTCGAATGACAATCGAATTTTCTAACTTCTCTTTTAGATATGAGTCGCTGGACAAACCGACGCTAAAAAATATCAATCTAAGGATAGAGAAAGGAGAGAAAATCGTCATTATCGGTCCAAGTGGTAGTGGTAAATCTACTCTTGGGCAATGTCTTAACGGACTGATCCCACACGCAATCAAAGGGGAAACCAGTGGAACATTGACCATCAATGGTCAAGACACCGCCCCTTTCGACATGCACCAATACACTGAGCAAGTTGGCACCGTACTCCAAGATACGGACAGCCAATTTGTCGGTTTGAGCATTGGCGAAGACATTGCATTTGCGCTGGAAAACCAGCTAACTTCAAATATCGACATGTACCCATTGGTCAAAGCCACGGCCAAAATGGTCGACTTGGAACAGATGTTAGATCGCTCTCCCCACGATTTATCTGGCGGGCAGAAACAGCGTGTTTCTTTGGCGGGCATTCTCGTCGATGACGTCGATATCCTTTTGTTTGATGAACCACTAGCTGCGCTTGACCCTAAAACGGGTAAAAAAACCATCGAGATCATCGATGATCTACACCGCGAAACGGACAAAACCATAGTAATCATTGAGCATCGTCTTGAAGACGTTCTGCATTGCTCAGTTGACCGTATTATCTTGATGGAAAGCGGCGAAATCATTACCGATACAACGCCAGATGAAATTTTAGCGTCGCCTCTACTAGAAGATTACGGCATCCGCGAACCGCTTTATATTTCAGCACTGAAAGAAGCAGGCTGCGCGATTGAGGGCGATGCAAAACCTTCTAGCTTAACTACCTTACCGTTGGAGCAATATAAACCAGCGGTACAAGCATGGTTTGATGGTTCAACAGCACAACCACCTAAAACGCCAGCCGAGACTTTGCTTGAAGTCCGTGGCCTCACCTATTCTTACGACGGTGAGAAAAACGCGTTAGAAGACGTGAGTTTTGACATCAAGTGTGGCGAGTTTGTCTCTGTACTTGGCAAAAATGGCTCGGGTAAATCGACCATCACCAAACTGATTATGGGCGTTATTGAAGCGGATAGCGGCTCAATGAGCATGAATGGTCAAGATCTTAACGAACTGACCATCTTCGAGCGTAGCCAGAAAGTGGGTGTGGTGATGCAAAACCCGAATCACATGATTTCCCATCACATGATTTTCGACGAAGTGGCCTTCGGCCTCCGTAATCGTGGCGTTGAAGAGAAACAAATCGACGCTAAAGTACTTGAAGTCCTAGAGCTGTGCGGTTTGAGCAAATACCGTCACTGGCCAATCGAAGCATTGAGCTACGGCCAGAAAAAGCGCGTAACCATTGCGTCAATTTTGGTCTTGGAACCAGAGCTTCTGATCCTTGATGAACCGACGGCAGGTCAGGACTATCGAAACTACACGTCTATGCTGAGTTTCATCGAAAAGCTCAATCGCGAGTTGGGCGTAACCGTAATGATCATCTCTCATGACATGCATTTAGTGTTGGAATACACCTCGCGCTCTATCGTGATTGCAGACAGTAAATTAGTCGCGGATGCACCAATGACGCAGGTATTCAGCAGTCCAGAGCTACTAGACCAAGCAAACCTCACTACCACAAGTTTGTTTGAGTTGGCTACGAAAGTTGGTATCGAGGACACCAATGGCTTTATGCAGCACTTTATCAATGTAGAAAAAGCGCACCGCCAACAAAAAAGCGACGACGTAAACCAACTAGAGAAAGCGGTGGCATGAAAGACAATAAGATGAAGTTTGGTATCAACTACATCGATACCCAATCGCCACTTCATAAGTTGAATGGCATTACTAAGTTCTTGCTTTTCATTGCTTGGGTAACGGTGGTATTGACCACATTTGACTTGCGAATCATCGCGCTGTTGATCGTGCTGGGTTTGGGCTTATTGAAAATGACCAAAGTGCCCTTTCATGTCTACAAACCGCTGTTATTCGGTACAGGTACGGTATTACTGATCAATGCCCTGTTTATGTTCGCGTTAGCACCGCAACAAGGTACTGAGTTCATGGGTTCATCAACGGTTTTACTCTCGTTACCCGGTAATTACTCGCTCACTCAAGAGACATTGTTTTACCTAGTAACAGTGACGTTGAAGTACTTCAGCATGTTCCCAATCGCATTGGTGTTTGTATTTACCACTCATCCGACAGAGTTTTCAGCCAGCTTGAACCGTTTAGGTGTGCCTTACAAAATCGCCTATGCCGTAAGCTTAACGCTGCGCTACTTGCCGGAAGTGAAAAAGGACTTTGTTAACATCATGCACGCGCAACAAGCACGCGGAGTAGAACTGAGCAAGAAGGCTCCGTTGTTCAATCGTATGAAGAACGTCGCGAAGATTCTTGGACCTCTGATTTTCTCTAGTTTAGACAGAGCCGATCAAATCTCAAACGCGATGACGCTACGTGGTTTTGGCCGCCACTCCTCTCGCACTTGGTACAGCTTAAAACCACTGACCAAAGCCGATATGATCTGCATGGCTGGGATTGCGGTGATAGTGATTGCTGCGATCAGCAAGCGTGTGATGGACACACAACTGTTCTGGTATCCGTTTTAAATTCTGAAGCTTCAAACTGAACATAACGTGGTTAGTGTTGTGACCACGTTATCTTCCGTCTTTCCCCTCGATAACTCACCTGTTGGCTTCTTGCTTGCGAGTGTTCAAAAGAAGCGGTAATTTCAGCGGCTCGCTGATGTGCCAGAAAGTTGCTTATTTAAACGACCAACATGAACTAAACTCATCAGTTTTATCAGGGGCTTAATGATCAACTGCGCACTGCCTACAATGAAAAGCCAAGTACCACTTTCAATCAACGAATCATTCAAAAAGAAAAAGCTACCAATTAAAAACCAAATAGCAATGAGTAGGTCGTTTGCAGCACCTAACGCCTCATAGCGGCGCTGAATAACGATGTGACGGCTTCCTAGATCTAAATCCAACTCTCTGCCATGTATCTGCACTGTATAGCTCCCCTCTTATTGTTTCGCGTCAGTTATGCCCAAGTTATTTCGAAATACTTAGTTCTAAACCCTAACGGACGTGGCATGCATTGACAACCATTGGAGGGATTATCTATTTGCAATAAAAAGAAAAGGGCGCATAAGCACCCTTTTTAGCGAGTCTAATTACAGGTATTCGCTTTAATGATTAGATAGTGAGTACCAACTTAACTCCACTTCAACAAGCGAGTTTCGTTGCCTTCTTCCGGCTTCGCTGGAATATTGAGTGACAACAGCAAGCTCACTGCTGCCATACCAGCGCCGATGTAAAATACGCTAGCAGGTGAAACCAGCCAAATCACACCAAACGTAACAGGTATTACAACCGCCGCAATATGGTTAATCGTAAACGCAACGCCTGCGGTCGACGCCATATCGGCAGGATCGGCAATTTTCTGGAAGTAGGTTTTAATCGCAAGCGCTAACGCGAAAAATAAATGATCGACAACATACAATGCTGCCGCCCACTCTGCCGTTTGCACCAAACCGTACCCGACGAACACGAAGATCAAACCGACGTATTCAAACATCAACGCTTTGCGCTCACCAACAACGCCGATAAAACGGCCTATTCGCTTCGCAAACAAGAAGTTAAAGACATAGTTAATCAGGAACAGCAACGTAATATCTGCGGCGGAGTAACCAAACTTTTCTACCATCAAGAAACCAGCGAACACCGTAAAAATTTGACGGCGTGCTCCACTCATAAACGTAAGCGCATAGTATAACCAGTAACGTTTACGCAGGATGAGCTTCTTGTTCTGAGGCACTTTTGTCTTAAATTGTGGGAAGGCAAATGCCATCACCAAAATGAGCACAAAACCTAAACCACCAGCCATTAAATAGACCGTTTTAAAATCAAGTTTGAGCTGTTCGAGCGAAACCCAAATGGCGCCGTAGGTAAACAGAGAAGCCAAAGCTCCAACAGAAATAAACTTACCCAGCATTTCTGGCGCTTCTTCTTTAGATAGCCATTGTAAAGACAAAGACTGCTT
The DNA here is from genome assembly GCF_033344285.1 of Vibrio sp. 779(2023). NCBI lineage: Bacteria > Pseudomonadati > Pseudomonadota > Gammaproteobacteria > Vibrionales > Vibrionaceae > Vibrio > Vibrio sp. 779(2023). Next base: position 272,535 of record NZ_JAWPOM010000001.1, on the reverse strand, counting down.
GAGTGTTTCAAAGTAATGGAAGCCGGTGGACATTAACAAGGTTGTAAAAAGTAGACCGTACAAAGTGGGAAAATAACCTGTTAATGCCGTACCAAGCGTAAGCATCGCCAAAGAGACGAGCATAAAGCGTTGCTCTCGGATAAACAGCAATACAAACACGGCGGTAAAGGCCAAAAAACCCGGAATTTCGCGCACACTTTGCAATAGGCCTATGTCTGCACCATCAAAGTTTGCTTTCTCGATAACAAAGTTGTTCAACAACGCCATCCAGGTAGAAAAAGCAATGGGCACGATAATGGAAATTAACAGGAGGAAATTTTGCGGCGTTCTCCAGCCGTGCGATGAGGTAGTCATGATGTTTCCTTTAAATATGAAGGCATCATCATAGCTTTAAATGTAACAAATTCGCAATATCATTATTATTTTAAGCCCAGAGCAAGCAGATATGGCTGAGGAATATTGTTATGAAGATAAACATCGCGCTTAACTCCTGGCTAAGCGCGATGTTCAAGTATCAAGAGAACTAAAGCATGAGTAAATGTGCTCAGTGGCTTAATCAATGACTTTTACTGATAGGCGATTTTTAAATTCAAACACATGTTCTGGACACACATCCAAACAACGGCCACAGCTAATGCAGTTTTGATCCATAACTCGACGATCTCCCTCTTTCAAAGGCTGCCGAAGCACTTCTGGTTCTGGGCAAACGTAAAAGCAATCCATGCATTTGGTGCAATCTTCGCGCCGAACAGCAGTAACGCGCAACAGGCTTTTTCGGCCTATCACGCCATAGGTAGCCCCCAGTGGACATAAGTGCCCACACCACCCATGCTCAACCAAGAGTAAATCCAACACAAACACTAGGGCGATTAGCACCCAACCTGCGCCCATACCAAACACCAACCCGCGATGCAGTGCCGCAACTGGATCTAACCATGTCCAAAGAATCGCGCCAGATAGCGCACTGCCCAACATCAAAACAGGGATCAGCCAATAACGAATCATGGGAGACCAACGATAGCTCACTTTAATGTTGAACTTTCGACGCAACCACGCCGCCAAGTCTGTCACGATGTTCAACGGGCACACCCAAGCACAAAATGCGCGCGGCGCCAAAATCGCGTAAAACACCACGACAATCACTACGCCTAACAACGCATTAAACTCCGGAACATGCCCTGTCGCCAAAGCTTGAAGCACAATTAACGGGTCACTTAACGGCACGTTATCGAGCAACATACTTGATGACAGATTACCAGTTAGAATTCCCAGCGTCGGCCCAGCCATAAACAGCGCAATGATGGTGAACTGACATAGCCGACGTAAAATCAAAAACCGATGCGCGCGCCACCAACCAAGCTTTTCAAGCGCTTCTTTGCCAGCATTTTGAGCTAAATTCTTTGCCATTACTTACCTCCTTTTAGCGATTCAAGCGCACCTTCCGGCACAGGCGTCTCACTAGGGAGGATATTTTCGAGTGGTTTGTCGAGCTCTTTCCAACCAAAATTGTAGTGGCTGCCCACTTTACCTTTCGCCAAATCCGTCGGGACGACTTTAATAGCAGCGACATCCAACACGCACGCTTGTTCACACTTACCACATCCGGTACACACTTCGGAATTCACTGTAGGGATAAGTTTGGCGTGATAGCCAGTTCGATCGTTGTGAACCATCTCTAACGTGATGGCTTCATCAATCAGCGGACAAACGCGATAACAAACGTCGCATCGTAACCCTTGCCAGTTAAGGCAAGTTTCATGGTCAATAAGAACCGCTGTACCCATTCGAGCATCATCAATATCGGTTAGTTTCGGATCCAGCGCCCCACTCGGACAAGCGACAACACAAGGAATGTCTTCGCACATTTCGCAGGGAATATCACGTGCAGTAAAGTAAGGTGAGCCAGTCGCGACGGGTGAAAGTAATGTCGCAAGTTTCAGGGTATCGTAAGGACATGCCTGAACACACAAGCCACATCGAATACAAGCTGATTCGAAATCGCCTTCCGGCAATGCACCAGGCGGACGAATAGGCACACCTTTGGTTTCTCGAGCTTGGCTTTGTAGCGATTGTAAGCCCAATACACACGCAGCTGCGCCAACACCAGCCGCAGTTCGAGCTGTATCACGCAAAAATCGGCGCCGACTTTGCGATATTTTAGACTGAGAGGATTTCATGCTATTTCCTCAACAAAACTCCCTTATCAAGTTAAGCATAAATAGCCCTAAACGTGTCGTTTCCCTATACCTCATAGGAGGTAACTCCATCCTCTATTGATTCAAGTCAACTGACGCACAGTGCCGTCGTCACAGTTTGACTAAATGCGTTTATTTACTGCGACATGAAATTCACCACGATACTCTGCAGTACGCGCCATTCTCAGTACAATAATTCAACACCTTTGCAATCTACTCGTTCAATTCGATGACAAATCACTACTAAAAATTCAAAAAAACACATCATAACAAGCTAATTTAAAAGGCATTTATCCATTAAACATAAAAAAACACTATCCAAATAAGAAAACTGTGGTTAGATTAAAAATTAAAACTAAAAAGCGAAGGAGAGAGGCATGGAAATTATCGTACGTCCAACGACCGTCGAAGACGCAGCGGCACTCGTAGAAATCTATTCACAACCAAAAGCACAACGTGAAACCCTGCAACTCCCAAAGCCTTCGCTCGCGATGTGGGTGGAAAGATTGTCAAACATACCTGATGGTGTTTATAGCTATGTCGCTGAAATTGATGGTAAAGTCGTCGGTAATATTGGCTTTCACCACTCTCTACGTCCAAGAACGATGCACACGGCATCGTTTGGCATCGGAGTACATGATAGTTTCCACGGACTCGGTATTGGTAGCAAGTTGATAGAAACAGTCACTGAACTAGCAGATAACTGGTTAAATGTGAGAAGAATTCAGATAGAGGTCAATGCCGATAACGACGCCGCCATTGGGCTTTATAAAAAGCATGGATTTCAAATTGAGGGTGAAGCGATTGACGGTTCCTTCCGTGATGGTGAATTCATCAATACCTATTACATGGCGCGCATCAGACCAGGCCAAAGATAAAACAAAGCCTCCTACTAATTGGAGGCTTTTCTTTTTAAACTTCGACTCACTTTCGTAAGTAAGCCAACGCTCTGCGAGTCAATGCTTCTGTGTATGGATTGATCTTCCAGTGGTCGGGACTCCAACCTTTCACAAATCGCTGAAAGTCTGCCCAAGCCACAGCAAACAAAGGACGCCATTCACGCTCGACTTCATTAGGGTCAAGATTCGGTTGATAGCCCATTAGCGCGTGTTGCAACTGAGCAAAATACGTATCCAAAACCCAAACTTCCATCTCTGCACAACGTTCTGGCTTAACGGCGCTACTCATAAACAGTGCCACATCTTTCATTACACCCCCACATCCAACGTATTGAAAGTCAACCGCAGCAACGCTTGATTCTTCTTCATCAAAACAGAAGTTCGCCAATTTGGCATCACCATGTACTAGTGTTTTAAACTTAGCTTGCGAAAGCGTTTGATCAATCAATTGAGCCGCATTTTGTAGCTCAGTGTCTTGCAATGCTTCAAGCTCGTCGGGTCTGGTTGCTAAGTGCCAGTATGTTCCGGTATGCCACAACTTATCCGAACGAACATCGATGTATCGCGCATGAAAGTTCGCCAACCAAGTGAGGCAGGCTTGTAGATGCTCTAGCTGTGCATCTGTGATGACTTTTGGAAAGCCCACCTCGGCGAGATCTTCCATCACAATGAGCCATTCATTCTCCGATTGGAACGTTTTTAGACCTTGTGGTACTCGGCAGCGAGTATCCACCCCTCCGGAAAAATGCTCATACCAATTCACTTCCACCTGATAAGAATGCAACTTTCTTTGATGAGAACGGTCCGTATTCCAGCCTCTAGGATGCTCTGAAGGCTTAGGGAGTTTTACATGCTTAATGATCACCGAACGAGTAGAATAAGTAACTCGGACTAACTCTCCATAGCCTCCCCATAGCGATTGTATGACTTCTACAGAGCGGTAATTACCTAGATTGAGTTCCTGGCCAATATTTTGGTAGCGTTGGTGGTTGTTACTCATCATGCGAGCAGATGTGACCACGTTTGGTTCTTCTCCATGTAGTGAATAACATATGGGCAAACTGGTTTGATTTGATAACCGAGTGACTCAATTTCTGGCAACACCGCTTCCATCATCACTTTTCCGTATCCCTTACCTCGCAGTGCTTCAGGAACAACCGTTGATGTAATGTGCATGACATTACCCTCAAGCTGGTAAATCAACTTGGCTTTATAGCCCTGCTCTAAATCAACCCAGAATGTACTATTCGTGGCTTCATGAGTTACTTTATGCATATCTTGCTCTCTAATTTTTGTTACAGATTGATTGAATCAAACTATATCACTGAATAAAATCGATACTATGCGGGAGTGCTGCTTCGCCTCACGCGATTACCTTCTTACATCAGGTACGACAATTATAATGAGAAATATGAGCCCAATTGCCAGAGACGGCAAGCTACCTCTGCAAAGCAAGAAGGCACCAGAACGTCAGGCAAGTACATTAAATAGCACCGATGCAATGGCAATGGTCGAACACGGCAGTGAAGTGAGCTTAAACGTCACCACCCCCGTTGGTACAAAGTTTATTACAACCAGCACATTTGTTGGCTGTCACTCAAATAATACTGCATTGATAGAGGTTCCGAACATCTCTGATGAAGACTTGAAGTTCTATTTTCAGGAAGGCTTTTGGATCAATGTAAAAGCCTACTCTCATCGAGGTGAAGGGGCCGTTATCCCATTTCGGGCCCAATTACAGCATCGACTAGGCGATCCGTACCCAATTTTGGTGCTAGACCTACCCAACACTATGCAGGTCTTTCAGCTTCGCAAAGAAGTGCGTTACGAAGTAAATTTGAGAGCGCGTGTTTGTTTAGAAGCCTATCGAACTGAATGCGAAATAAGAGATTTATCTCGTAGTGGCTGTCGTTTTGTAACATCACCGATGAGCCGACCACTTCAGGTTGGTGACCACGTTTCATTGGATCTAACGATGCCCGGAGAAAGTCGTATGCTAGCGCCGTTGCGAGGTCGTATTTGTAATTTACAAAAATCAACGCACTATGCTCGCTACGGAATGGAGTTTGATGAGGTTGGTAAAAACAACGCTAAAAACCTCCTCAGTCACCTCAAATTTGATGGGACTAAGCTCACACTAAAAAGATAGATTTGATAACCCCTATCGCTTATCAAGAAGCTTTGAAGTGCTAGAAAACAAGAAACCCCTTACTTTTCAGTAAGGGGTTTTATTTACTAAGAATAAGGCAGTATCTTAGATAAGAGTCATGACTTAGAAGTCGTAACGTAGACCTAGCGCTAGCTCATCTTTTTCAGCCGCGCCTTCGTTATCCATTAGATCGAAGTTGTATGATGCGTAGCCACGGAAGTTAGGCTTGAAGTAGTAAGTTACATCAACAGCTAGGTTTTCTACAGTATCTGCGTCTTCTAGTTCACCTTTGTTGAACGTAGAAGTGAATACAGTTTGACCCATAGTGTAAGCAGCGGCTAGTTCGTAGCCTTTGTAATCAAAAGTCTTACCTGCAACATCCATATCCGCGCCAGTGTAGTTACCAGCGAAGTAGAAGTCACCTACAGAGTATGCAGCTACCAGCATGAACTCATCGCTGTCGTTTTGATCTGCGTAACCAGCACCTAGTTCAAAACCAGTGTTAGCAAACGCGTAAACACCAGATAGAGAGAAGCCATCTTCCTCGTTGTCTGTAAAGCCTTGTGCATCTGTTGTGCGATCAGCAAAACGGTAGCTTGCGCGTACAGCTAGTTGCTCGAATTGGCCTTTGTAAGACAGCATGTTATCTGTACGGTCAGAAACAGGCAGTTTAAGTGCTGCTGTGTTACCGTGGTAAGCCATAATGTCAGTAAAGTCAGTAAGAACCACTAGTGCGCCGTCGTTTTTACCGTAAGTTACTTCACCGTATTTGCCACCCAGACCCGCATAAGCGTAACGAGTTTCAAGATCACTATTGTTATCTACGGCACCTTCTTCTTTTGTTTTGAACTCACCTTCCCAAAAACCAACGCCGTATAGGTTTTCATTGATTTCCTGTTTGCCTAGGAAGTTAAGACGGATGCGAGTACGGTCTTCTGCCTTACCATCCATCATAGAAAGACGCGCTTCAGCGCGGCCGCCCATCTCAAGAGAAGTGCCATCTTGGTTGTATAGTTCTGAAGCGACAACTTGAGATCCTGATGCCATTAGCGCCACTGCTACAGCTAAAGTTTTTAATTTCATTGTTATTTTCCATATCATTGTTTTATATGTGTTTTCTCACCAGAAAAACAGGACTTTTCTGTACCAACGAGAAAACTGGCGGCATAGTAGCAGCTGTTATTTTTCACGCAACGTGTTGAATAAACAGCACTTATAGAAGAAAACACCACTTAAAATGACGATATGAATACCTCTCAACCATCAAGTTATCGGTTGAGTTAAAAAAAATGTTCGCGTCAAAAAAAAATTGACGAAAAAAATGTAAAAACAATATCACAAAACGTGACATTGCCCGCAAAAAATCTTGTTAACTGACTGTTTTAGATAGACTTATTGATAATAAATCCGATTATTACAAACAAAAAATCCCTGAGCATTCACTCAGGGATTTAGAGATTTGATAAGTAGATGATGAATTAAAGCTTAAAGAAACTTAATTGCTCTTTCTGCTTCTCTGCAAGTAATGAAAGCTCAGTACTCGCACTTGCACTCTGGCTGATGCCCGCTACGTTTTGGTTTACAAGCTCCGACATGTTAACCACGTTGCGATTGATATCTTGAGTAACTTGAGACTGCTCTTCGGCTGCGGTTGCGACTTGCGTGTTTGAATCGTTGATGTTGGCGACCGACTCGGTAATTCCAACCAACGCCTCATTCGCTTGTTGCGTCAGCTCGTTGTTGCGGCTAAGCATATCAAGGCTGACTTGCATACTGTCATTCGCCAGCCCAGACTGCGCTTGAAGCTCTTCAATGATCGTTTGGATCTCTTGTGTCGAGTCTTGAGTACGCGCTGCTAGCATGCGTACTTCATCAGCTACTACCGCAAAACCACGACCAGACTCACCAGCTCGCGCCGCTTCAATCGCAGCATTCAATGCTAGCAAGTTGGTCTGCTCAGATACGCCGCGAATCACTTCAATAACATCGTTGATCTGTACAGATTGCTCTTTTAGACGCAAAACAACTTGCGCTGCATCGTTCAATGCTTGAGACATTTGCGCACTTGCTTCCGCACTTTCTTGGAAGATAGCCAAACCTGATTGAGCAAGTCCATCAGCTTCACGCGCGGTTGCGTCAGCAGAGGTCGCGTTATCACTCACATTATTCGCAGTGCTTGCAAGCTCGTTAACCGCAGATGCAACTTGCTCGATCTCCGCCAACTCTTGTTGAGCGTTCGCTTCCGCTTGCGTCATTACCGCAGCTAATTCGGTCGATGCAGATGCAACTTCCTCACTAATACGGGTTAACTGGTCCACAGTGTTGTATAACTGCTCTGCGGTTTGGTTTACATCTTTGCTCAGCTTAGAGATCTCATTGTCCCCATCGACATCTGCACGTACTGATAGATTACCCATTGCTAACTGACGCATCACTTCTTGCAGCTTTTGGATTGGTGTAACAATCATGCCAGATAGGAACCAAGCGCCTATCAATGAGAAAGCAAATACCGCTAAAACCGTCAACATAGCGTTATTTTGCACACGTTCATTTTGCTGATGACTTCTGATAGTAGATTGTTCAGCTTGCTCGTTTACATGCTTTGATAGCGTGTTAATTTGTTGGACCATTTCTCGGCCAACATTGCGATACTCTTTGACAAATGCACGGTACTCGCTATCCGATTTCAAACCTTGATCGTATTGGTTGAAGAAAGCAACTGAGCGCTCTGAATATCGCACATAGGATTCAATTGCTTGGCGAACTTTAACGGCATCGTCACGGAATAGGTTTCGGGCTTCAATTGCGCTTAAATCGGCATCAACTTGCTTTAAGCCTTCTTTCAATTCGGTTAGAAAATTCTCACGACGAGAAGCATCGTAAATAGCGTAAACCGCGCTTATGCGCAGAGGGTAAATTTGGTCGTCAATACTCGCCAATGTGTCTTTGTGAAAAACCAAAGATTCTTGGTTGGAAGCAATAACATCTTGCTCTGCTTGAAGATTGTTTTTAGTAATCCAAAGAGCAATAAACAAAACAATCGCGGTAAATAATACCGGAACCAAAATTTGCGTTCGTACTGACAAATTTTTCAGTGATAACTGCATGACAGGGCCTCAGTTGTATGCGTGATGTCTATATCCAAACAAACTCGAGCAGTGCCTATAACAACGTTACTTTTCGGCAGTTTGAATATCTATGCTTCCTTGCGACGGGATAAATCCCAGACGAATAAACAAGTGGCGAATATTAGAGGTCGATCACACTTTTGTCTAGTACAAAAACTCTCCATTTTCAATCTGTTATTGACAATATCCCGACAGTGGCGTCGGGATATTGTCGTTATGATAAATTATGATCACTTATGATGAGATACATTCACATTTAGGACGGTTTCAGCCTATTTTCTCAACGAATTGAGCTTAGCTTGAGCAAGGCCAAAAATGGTATCGATTGGATAAGAACCTTCATCAGTTGGCTCACCAGCAACTTTCCCCGTAAACAATTCGATAGCTTCAGTAACATGGTCAATCGCCCAAATATTAAACTCGCCTTTTTCGACTGCTTTCACGATGTCGGAACGAAGCATTAGATTGTGAACATTAGAGCGCGGAATAATGACCCCCTGCCCGTCATGACGACCTTTAATTACACACACATCATAAAAGCCTTCGATCTTTTCGTTTACGCCACCAATAGGCTGAGCTTGACCAAATTGATTCATCGACCCTGTTATCGCAATGTCTTGTCGGTTTGGTTGCTTTGAAAAAGCAGACACAACCGCACATAACTCAGCCATGCTGGCACTATCACCATCAACACCACCATAAGATTGCTCAAAGGTAATGGTTGTCGTTAATGGCACTCGTGCCGTTTTACCAAATACGGAAGATAAGTAGGCAGACAAAATCATCACGCCCTTAGAGTGAATACTGCCACCCAAATCCACGCTGCGCTCGATATCGATAACATCCCCATCACCGTAACACGTCGTCGCTGTGATGCGATTCGGTGCACCAAACATGTAGTCACTAGTGCTCAATACCGAAAGTGCGTTCACTTGGCCTACGGCTTCTCCTTCGGTGCGAATCAGCGTTGTGCCGTTAATAAAGGTTTCCATTACGTTATCGCGTAATCGGCTTACTCGCATTTCTTGGTTATTGAGCGCCTCTTCAACATGCCCAATACGAATCATGTTGGAGTTGGCTTGACGAGCTACGTAGTTCGACTCTCGAAGCAAGTTGGCGATATTAGCCGAATGTAGAGATAGCTTGGATTGGTCGCCAGACAAACGTGAGCTGTATTCGATGATTCGAGCAATGGCTTTGCGATCGCAATGCAGCATATTGTTGTCATGCACCACGCTAGAGATAAAGCGCGCGTAATGCAGCTCAGACTCCGGCGTACGTTTCATTTCGTCTTCGAAATCTGCCGTCACGCGGAACAACTCGCTGAACTCTGGATCGTAATGTTGGAGTAATTGGTAAGTTCGGTAATCACCAAATAAGATGATTTTGATATCAAGCGGAATCGGTTCAGGATCGAGTGATACCGCCCCCGTCAATGTGACTTCTTTTTCTAGAGACGTAAAACTCAATTGACGAGCACGCAATGCGCGCTTCAAACCATCCCAAACGTAAGGCTGTTCAAGTACTTTCTGAGCATCCATTAATAGAACGCCGCCATTCGCCTTATGCAAGCTCCCTGCGCGAATCAGCGAGAAGTCGGTAAACACCGTTCCCTTGAAAGTGGCAGTCTCAATCGACCCGAAGAGTGAATGATAGTTGGGGTTTTCTTCAACAACGATAGGAAATTCGCTGCTTTTACGGCTTACCAAGACGTTCACTTTATAACGACGTGGCAATTTTTTATCCAAGGATGCCGTCGCAATTTCGCCTTGCTCGCCACTTTGGTCAAGGAAGATATCTGCGTTTTCAACAATATCTTTTTGCAGCTCAGTTAAGTAGGTTTTGATTTCGGAATATTGCGCGTAATCCACTTTGAGTTTTTTGATGAAGTGAGTAATCACATCAAGCGTCACTTCATCATTGAGCTTTTTGATTTTATCGCTGTATGTCTCTTCCCACTCCGTAAGCTCACGAACCATCGAGCGCAATCGCACTTCGAGTTCATCAATAGCATCGCTGAATTGCTCTTGTTCTTTTTTGCTTAGTACATCAAAAGACTCTTCCGTATGAAGCTCATCACCGTTCATGGCGACAAACTGATAATCCCCCTGTGTAGTCAGTGTTAGGCTGATGCCTTTTTCTTTTGCCTCTCGACTAATACGATCCAGCTCGTTTTGTTGCTTAGCTGCCAATTGATTTTTTAATCGCTCAGCGCGGCTAAAGTACATTTCATTGTCGAATGCTAGGGGTAAAGCATTCAATAATTTGCCCATTAAAGCTTCAATATCAACACGTAGCTTATTTCCGATACCACAAGGCAGCTTTAATACCTTTGGTGTACGGGTATCCTCAAAGTTCGCAACGTAACACCAATCAAACAGGGCTGCTGCATCGTGTTGGTGACGATTCAGATAGCGCAAGATCATGGTGCGTTTACCTAGCCCATTCTGACCAATGGCGTAGATGTTATACCCTTTCTCTTTGATGGACATCGCAAACTCGACCGCTTTTTGCGCGCGCTCTTGGCCCACGATTTCATCAATTGGAGGTAACTCCTTGGTCGACTTACATGGCATATTCTCTAGATCTGCTACAGAATATAGCTGCTTAGCTTCCAATCTTAGTATTGCCATATCCACTTCCTTTTTTCTTATTTTCGTCATTTGAGTGTAGAGATTATTTGCTTAATTTTAAGTGATTTACCTTCCACCCTAGATTGATTGGACATTTTATGAACACATAAGTGATATTAACACGCACTTGCAATTGATAATCAATTTCATTTAATATCTAAACAAATCAAATGTTGTGGAGATGGATATGAATATTGAGCAATGCTGGATGCGCTACTTAAAAGCGGAGCAACTGATGGAACAAGGCCATTGGCCAGAAGCTCATCGTTTATATGACGACGTGCTCAACAATCTACCCAACCACATTCATTTAGCGCTAGAAAATGCACAAACTAAACCTTGCCAGTTTGTATGTCTCATTACGGGGCTAAGAGATGCCAGCGTGACGCAATCAGAGATTCTCAACAAACTCGGCTTACAACATGATGCGTTCTCAATACTCAATCAAACTTACGCGCTATTTCAATTTTTGCAGCTAGAGAGCCATGAACTGATTGAGCGCGTAGGTCACCTACTTGGTCAACAGAGCGAAGACTTGTTAGCTCACATGGCGGCATTTTGCGCTGCCCAACGTAATGCTCAATGGATGATAGAACTCGAGCACGTAACGCGCGCGCATGAGCAGTTCTTACATTTGCAAGTAATGAGTTCGGCAAAAGCTTCGCCTTCTCACCTGTATAATTAATCTAAAGCTCAAGCATTGAGGCCAGCTAGGTTTGTACTGTCCATTGCTTGAGTATCATTTGCTTTATCAACCACAAGGATCTGTGATGTCTTCTAAAACCATTCTTTCGGTGAACAACCTATCAGTCAGCTTTACGACAAACGATGGGATCGTCGATGCAGTAAAGAATGTTAGCTTCGATTTAAAAGCAGGCGAGACGCTGTCCATCGTTGGCGAATCTGGCTCTGGCAAGTCAGTATCAACCAATGCACTGATGAAACTACTGCCAGACAACGCTATTTTGCATGAAAACTCATCCATCATGTTTGAGGGTAGCTCCATCTTGGATAAAACAGAGCGTGAAATGCAAAGTATTCGCGGTGATCGCATTGGCATGATTTTTCAAGAGCCGATGACCTCACTAAACCCGTACATGCGGGTGGGTATCCAAGTCGCTGAGGCCATCATGTGTCACCGCCCGGTCGACAGACGAACAGCAAAAGCAAAGGTGTTAGAGCTGTTTGAATTAGTTCATATGCCAAACCCAGAAAAAGCGTACAACAAGTACCCACACGAATTTTCTGGTGGTCAATTGCAACGCATCATGATTGCGATGGCACTGATTAACGAGCCCGATATTTTGATCGCCGACGAACCTACAACAGCGTTGGATGTCACGGTTCAAGCAGAAGTGTTGCACCTGATTAAAGAAATTCAGGCTCAGATGGGCATGGCAATCCTATTTATTACTCATGACTTAGGCGTCGTAAAACACTTTGCAGATCGTGTCATTGTGATGTGTAAAGGAGAAGTCGTCGAAGAAGGCGAAACACAAACACTCTTCAAGGACCCAAAGCACGAATACACACGTATGCTAATCAATTCGATTCCTAAAGGCAGTAAGGAGCCTATTAGCGAAAGTGCTACGCAGCTGTTAAAGGCTGACGATATACGAGTCAAATTCTTGGTAAAGTCGCATTTTATTGCGAGCAAGAATGAGTACTTCGAAGCGGTAAAAGGCATTTCTCTTGAGCTTAAACAAGGAGAGACCCTCGGGATCGTTGGGGAGTCCGGTTCAGGTAAGTCTACACTCGGCCGAGCTTTGATAGGTCTACTGCCCTCAACTGGCAAAATAGAATATAAAGGCCAAGATATGGCCTTGCTGACAAACAAAGAACGTTTTGAGCTGAAAAAAGACGTTCAGATGGTATTCCAAGACCCTTATGGTTCGCTTTCTCCTCGTATGACTATCGGCGAGATCATCACTGAAGGATTAACTGTCCACCAGCCAATGTTGAGTAAAAAAGAACGTATGCAGAAAGCACGCGACGTGCTTCGAGAGGTTCGCTTAGATCCCGCGTCCATCAACCGTTATCCACACGAGTTTTCGGGAGGCCAGCGTCAGCGTATTGCTATCGCGCGAGCACTAATTCTTGAGCCTTCGTTTATTTTGCTTGATGAGCCAACCTCTGCATTGGACCGCTCGGTTCAACTGACTGTGATTGATCTCCTGAAAGACTTGCAGAAAAAACACAATATTGGCTACTTGTTTATTAGCCACGATCTATCAGTCGTCAAAGCACTCTCTGATCGTGTTCTAGTCATGCAAAAGGGCGAGGTCATGGAACAAGGTACGGCCGAAAAGATTTTCCAAAACCCTAAAAATGACTACACGAAAAAACTGATAGATGCCTCATTTGATCTTGAAAACAGTGAAAATCAGCACAATGCGGCTTAGGTTCATCACAGTTTCATATTCATAAACTAGGATTAAGAAAAGGTGATAAATTCATCTTGTCTTAAGAATGGCGTAGCTGCCTTTCGGTTTGGCCGCCGAGACTGGTTGGTTCAAGAGTCAGACTTAGTCAACCTGGCTCAAATACTGGCAAACAGTATGAATTGAGTTCCCCCAACCATGAAAAATGCCGCGACACTGTCGCGGCATTTTTTTATTCTCAGAAGTTTCTAACAACTAGGGCATTAAATTGACTCAATACCCATATTATGTAACGTAAATGCATACACGTCTGTGGTGAGGTCAATTTGCTTACTCAGCGGCATTCCTGCACCATGACCGGCATTAACATCAATGCGTATCAATACTGGATTAGCGCCTTGCTGTTTGTCTTGCAGCTTCGCAATAAATTTGTACGAATGTGCTGGCACAACTCGGTCGTCGTGATCAGCAGTTGTCACCAAGGTAGCAGGATATTGCACGCCTTCTTTTACATTGTGAACAGGAGAGTAACCAAGCAAGTATTGGAACATCGCTTCACTTTGCTCCGACGTGCCATAGTCATACTTCCAGCCTTCTCCAGAAGTAAACGTGTGATAACGCAGCATATCAAGCACGCCAACCGCAGGCAGCGCGACTTTGAATAGTTCAGGGCGTTGCGTCATACACGCTCCAACTAACAAACCACCATTAGAACCACCGCGAATCGCTAGGCGATCCGAGCTAGTGTAGTCGTTTTCAATCAGGTATTCCGCCGCCGCAATAAAGTCATCAAACACGTTTTGCTTTTGCTGCTGAGTGCCTGCGTTGTGCCAGGCTTTACCGTATTCACCGCCGCCTCGCATGTTGGCGACAGCGTATATACCACCCAACTCTAGCCAGTTGGCTACATTGCCAGAAAACATTGGAGTAAGGCTGATGTTAAAACCGCCGTAACCATACAACATGGTTGGTGCTCTACCATCAAGTGCAATGCCCTTCTTGTATGAAATGATCATCGGAACTTGCGTGCCGTCTTTTGAGGTGTAAAACACCTGTTTTGATTCATACTCATTACGATCGAACGGTGCCTTTGATTCCTGAAACAGTGTCGATTCACCAGATTCGACATCAAATGAGAAGATCGTCGGAGGCGTCACGTAGTTAGTGAATGTGTAATAAAGTGTGGTTTCTTCTTTTTTACCCGCCAGACCATAAGCCGTGCCTTCTCCCAGCAATTGTACATCTCGAATCCACTCACCTTGGTAGTTAAACTGCTGCACTTTAGAAAGCACATCTACCATATAAGTCGCAAACAGATAACCGCCACCTTTGCTGATTTCTAACGGCTGTTCTTGTTCAGCAATCACGTCAGCCCATTGTTCTGTCTGAGTGTTGTAGCTGACAACTTTGCCGTTCGGCGCATCTAGGTTGGTGTAAAGCAGCAAGGTCTCGTCTTGACTATCAATCAAGTAGGTGTCGCCTTGCGTTGTATCGCGCAGCGTCACAATTGCTTGGGAGTCAGACTGTAAATCGATATAAAACAGACGATTACCCGATGTAGATTCTGCGCCAGAGATAATAAGGAAGCGATCATCTGTCGTCGTCGTACCAGACACATAACGATGAACTTGCGTATCCAACTCACCAAAAATCACTTTATCTTCAGATTGAGGGGTACCAAGTTCATGATAATAAAGCTTGTGATGCTCAGTTCGAGCAGACAACTCGCTGCCTTGCGGCTTATCGTAGCTTGAGTAATAGAAGCCTTTGCTGCCCAGCCAAGAAATCGACGTAAACTTCGCATCAACAATCTCAGGCTCTAACTGTTCTTTGGTTTCCGTATCAATGACAAAGATCTTACGCCAATCACTACCCCCTTCTGAGATGGAATACGCGACCAAACGGTAGTCTTTAGAGAAGCTGACTTCGCCAAGAGAGGTCGTGCCCTCTTCGGAGAAAGCATTTGGATCAAGGAAAACCTCGGCTTCTCCCTCGCCTTTACGTCGATACAATACGCTTTGGTTTTGCAAACCGTCGTTTTTGTAGAAGTAGGTGTAGTCACCACGTACAAATGGCTGGGAATATTTTTCGTAGTTTTGACTGTTCGCCACTAAGTCACGGATTTGTTGGCGGTACGGTATCTGACCAAGGAAATCGAAGGTGACCGAATTTTGACCCGAAACCCATTGTGCGGTTTCTTCACTGCGATCATCTTCTAACCAGCGATAAGGGTCGGCAATGTCGTGACCAAAATAAGTGTCCACGACAGAATCTTTACGTGTTTTTGGGTAATGCATAACGTCCGTGTTACTCCGTTGTTTTTATTAAGTTGTTTATCTTCAATCGTTTTATTGCGGTGATTACCTTAGAGCACCCAATTTTGATTTCAACGACATTGTTTTAAATCTATGAAGAACCTAGAAATAATGAGATATCGTTAAGTACCGGTCACGAATGTGCTCAATAAGCAGCTTCACTTTGTTCGGTGGTTGACGAGTAAACGGGTACACCGCGTAGATACCCAACTTTTTACCTACTAATTCAGGAAAAATATCCACCAGTTGACCATTACGAATATCGTGATACACCAAGCAGCGCGGGACGTAAGCAATACCATGGCCGCCCAGAGCGGCTTTACGTAATGCGGTCGCGTTATCAGTAGAAAAGCAGCCCGATACTTTGACGATGTAATTGCCATCTTCTCCTTTAAACTCCCAATCCGTTGCACCTGTGGTTTGGTAAGCGTATTGCAGACAATTGTGCGTGGTGAGATCAATCGGCTCGATCGGTTTCCCATTTTTCGCAATATAAGAAGGTGACGCGCATACCACCCATTGGGAATCGAGAATATGTCGTGCGATCAAACTGGAGTCGGCTAGGTAGCCAGTTCGAATGACTAAGTCGTAACCATCAGCCACTAAATCGACAAAGCGGTTATCCAATGACATGTCCACGGTCAGACCCGGATGAAGGTTACAAAACTCGGCAACAGCATCAGCAAGTATCAAATCTCCAGAGATACACGGCACGGACATTTTTATATGACCACTCACATTCTCTCCAAAGCCTGCAACAGCATCCATAGCCTCCTGAGTGGCCTGCTTCACATTTTTAGCACTGTGGAGTAACACCTTACCTGCCTCGGTCAAGGTTAATTTGCGCGTTGTTCGATATAATAGCTGAGCCCCTATTTCTTCCTCCAACCTCGCCATTCTTTTGCTAACTACCGAATTTGTAAGGTTATTTGCCTCTGCAACCTTACTAAAGCTGCCAAGTTCGATTACTTGAGAAAATAGGATTAAGTCGTCTGCTCTCATACCATTATGTCACTTTTGGAATTAATCATTTTCATTATTTCCCTATATCAACAAAAAATAAAGGAGTAAATTCACGCCAAATTAACAAAACCATTACAACAAAAAGTCACCTCTACAGCGGATTGACACCGTTCGAGAAGTCAGCGTACGAAGGATGTACAAATGAGTGAAACCCTACTTGCCCTAGTGGCATTTTCGCCAATTGTTGTTGCCGCCATCTTATTGGTTGGTCTCAACTGGCCTGCTAAAAAAGCCATGCCTGTTGCGTTCGGTCTAACCGTCGCTATCGCACTTATGTTTTGGGATATGTCAGCCAATCGCGTACTGGCCTCCGTATTCCAAGGACTCGGCATTACTGTCTCTGTTCTATGGATCGTGTTTGGTGCCATCTTCTTGCTCAACACTTTAAAACACACTGGAGCGATCACCACAATCCGTAATGGATTTACCGATATTTCGGCTGACCGCCGTGTACAAGCCATCATCATTGCTTGGTGCTTTGGCTCGTTCATTGAAGGCGCATCTGGGTTCGGTACCCCGGCAGCAATCGCTGCACCACTGCTGGTTGCAATCGGCTTCCCTGCGCTAGCCGCTGTCCTAATGGGCATGATGATTCAGTCTACGCCTGTTTCATTCGGCGCGGTAGGCACGCCTATCATCGTAGGTGTAAACAAAGGTTTAGACACGCATAACATCAGTGAGTCGTTGGCCGCGCAAGGTGCAACGTGGGAAATGTACCTGCAAGATATCACAGCACACGTTGCTGTCATTCACGCAGTCGTAGGTACGATGATCCCGGTATTAATGGCGATGATGTTAACACGTTTCTTCGGCAAGAACAGAAGCTGGAGTGAAGGCCTGGATATTCTACCATTTGCGTTATTCGCTGGTGTCTCTTTCACCGCTCCATACGCGTTAACCGGCGTATTCTTGGGCGCAGAGTTCCCTTCACTTATCGGTGGTTTGGTTGGTCTGTCTATCGTTGTTACCGCAGCGAAAAAAGGCTTCTTAGTACCAAAGACTAAGTGGGATTTCGAAAGCGAAGACAAATGGCCTGCAGAGTGGTTAGGTTCGCTAAAAGTCGATCTAAACGACAATCCGGGCAAGCCAATGAGCATCGTAAAAGCTTGGGTTCCATATGTAATGCTGGCAGTTATTCTCGTCGCAAGCCGCGTAAGCCCTGAGCTGAAAGGCTTTGTACAAAGCGTAAGTTTGTCGTTCAGCAACATTCTTGGTGAGACTGGCGTTAGCGCTGCGATTCAGCCGTTATACCTTCCTGGTGGCATTCTGGTGTTTGTCGCACTATTTGCTGCAATGTTACAAAGCGGTAGTGTAAAGCCATTGCGTGAAGCGTTTGGCGAGTCAAGCAAAACACTGATTGGGGCGGGTTTTGTCTTGGTATTTACCATTCCGATGGTTCGTATCTTTATCAACTCAGGCATCAACGGTGCTGACCTAGCAAGTATGCCCGTCACAACCGCAAACTTCGCCTCTGACCTTGTTGGTTCTGCGTTCCCAGCGCTGAGTGCCACCGTTGGTGCACTGGGTGCGTTCATCGCTGGCTCAAACACGGTATCAAATATGATGTTCAGCCAGTTCCAATTCGAAGTGGCACAAACGTTGTCTATTTCGAGTGTGATTGTTGTATCACTCCAGGCCGTCGGTGCTGCCGCAGGTAACATGATTGCGATTCACAACGTTGTTGCCGCATCAGCCACGGTAGGTTTGCTTGGTCGAGAAGGCGCAACATTGCGTAAAACGATTATCCCTACGTTCTACTACATTGTAATGACAGGCATTATTGGATTGGTGCTGATTTATGGCTTCCAAATGACAGATGTCTTGATGAAGTAGCGCGAAATGCAGGGTTTACAGCCCTGCCTAATTTGACACAGCTGTCTGCACTACTACCCCGACATGTTGATTTAGCTTGCTACATCAATTCCCCCGACAGCTGTGTCACCCTTTCCAGTTTGCATAACTGATTGAGTGATTTAACAAAATTTTTCAACCAATTATGTAAATGGGTTACCAACATCACCGATTCAAACGTAAGTGAACCATAGGTAACTATACTCATTTTGATGTCTTCACTGCTTTGCGATGAAGGCTCAACGAAAGAGCAAATTGCTCCACAACTTTGCTTAGAATAACCGCTAGGACACCATTATGATTATCTCAGCTTCTACTGACTACCGCGCTGCCGCGAAAGCCAAGCTTCCCCCGTTTCTATTCCATTATATTGATGGCGGCTCTTACGACGAACGCACGCTGAAGCGTAATACTGACGATTTAGGTGATGTCGCTCTTCGCCAACGCGTCCTACGCGATATGACAGATTTGAGCCTCGAAACCGAGATCTTCGGTGAGAAACTGGCAATGCCAATCGCGCTAGCTCCTGTTGGTCTAACTGGTATGTACGCGCGCCGAGGCGAGGTACAAGCAGCAAAAGCAGCCGAGAAAAAAGGCATCCCATTTACTATGTCGACTGTTTCGGTTTGTCCGATTGAAGAAGTCGCACCTGCAATTGAACGTCCAATGTGGTTCCAGCTTTACGTGCTGAAAGATCGTGGCTTTATGAAAAACGTACTTGAGCGTGCAAAAGCAGCAGGCGTAACAACGCTGGTGTTTACCGTTGATATGCCAGTTCCTGGCGCACGTTACCGTGACATGCACTCAGGTATGAGTGGCCCTAACGCGGCCATGCGTCGTGTATTCCAGGCGATGCGCCACCCAAGCTGGGCGCTGGATGTGGGTCTACTTGGTAAACCGCACGACTTAGGTAATATCTCAACTTATCGTGGTGAACCAACAAAGCTAGAAGATTACATCGGCTGGTTAGGCGCAAACTTCGACCCTTCTATCTCCTGGAAAGATCTTGAGTGGATTCGTGATTTTTGGGATGGCCCAATGGTTATCAAAGGCATTCTAGATGAAGAAGACGCGAAAGATGCGGTACGTTTCGGCGCGGATGGCATTGTGGTATCTAACCATGGTGGCCGTCAGTTAGATGGCGTACTTTCAAGTGCTAAAGCACTACCAAGCATTGCTGATGCAGTAAAAGGTGATCTTAAGATCTTCGTAGACTCTGGTATTCGTACTGGTCTTGATGTCGTTCGTATGCTCGCACTTGGTGCAGACTGTACGCTTCTTGGTCGTTCATTTGTGTACGCATTGGCAGCACAAGGCGGAGCAGGCGTTGAAAATCTACTGGATCTGTACGATAAAGAAATGCGTGTAGCAATGACGCTGACTGGAGCTAAGTCTATCGCGGATCTTTCACGCGATTCGCTAGTGAAAATCCCATAATCTTTGCGAGCGAGCAAAACAGAAACGAAAAAACGAGCCAACAGTGGCTCGTTTTTTATTGCTCTTCAACCCGATAATTTGACGAGCAAGCTAGCTAACTTGGTGAACGTACTCGATCACGACTTGGTTTCCGTCGATAAACACGTTACTGATATCACCATCCACCGTCACACGATTTTGTAAATAAACGGTACCAGATGCAGATAGATCACGCTCCGTCAAAGACGGAATCACCTGACCAGGACGTACATGTAGCTGCTCGCATAGCTGTTTTACAAAACCTAGCGTCAGTGGAGAATTACCACGTAACAAGCCAGAAAACTCGTGTAGACTCAAACCAAGGCGCTTAGCCATTTCCATTTGAGTGATGTGCATTTTGGCTTTTTGTGACATCCAGATGTCGTAGAGCGCGTTTCGATCCAGCTCTGTAAATTCCATATCTGCCTCCGCTAATTCAAGAGCCAATACACTCTCACACTTACTTAAGATAAATGTTAGCGATAAGTCAGAGAAGTTATAATTGATCGTCCAAATATCAACCCTCAATCATTGGTAGCGTACCTCTGAACATGCATGAGGCGGTCGCTCAACAGAACATTGAGGTGACTCTCTTGTCATCGGAAGGAAAAGTCCATCTCGGACGGTTTAGACATAAGTAAATGATTTAAAGGAAATCACTGGGGTGAAGGAGTAATATCTGCTACCTTTCCTTCCATGGTTCACTAGAAATAAGTTACATATGCCACAGTGGTTTACCGAATTACAAAGCTACATTGAAACGTCTCATCAAAATTGGAGTGGGAGCGTCCTTTTCATTACGCTCGCTAGCTTTATAGCTTGGATAGCTTGGCGGCTGATCCGCTCTCGCCTCGCTGCGCTCGTAGAGAAAACGCCCTTCCACTGGGATGACATGTTGCTTGATGCGCTAAAAGCGCCAGTCAGTACACTCATTTGGTGTTGGCCAGCAACCGTCTCTATCGGCATCATATTAGAGAGCGAGCTCAACGATAAAATAAACTGGTTAAGTACGCTGAAACTGATTTTAATCATCAGCATCTTCGTATGGACCGTTATGCGGCTCATTACCAATGTTGAAGAGCATGTTCTCGAACAAAAGAACCGAGATGAAACAACAGTACAAGCGATAGCTAAGGTCGCGCGCCTGTTCTTTATTACCGTCGGAATTCTAACCGTAATGCAGGCATTTGGTCTGTCACTATCGGGCCTACTTACCTTCGGTGGTGTTGGTGGTTTGATCGTCGGTTTAGCGGCGAAGGATTTGCTGTCTAACTTTTTTGGAGGTCTTATGATCTACTTCGATCGTCCATTTAAAGTTGGCGATTGGATCCGTTCTCCAGACCGACAAATAGAGGGGACGGTAGAACGCATTGGCTGGCGTATGACCATTATCCGAACTTTCGATAAGCGTCCACTGTATGTGCCAAACTCAGTGTTTAGCAGCATTGTCGTAGAAAACCCATCTCGCATGCTGAACCGACGTATCTACGAAAAAATTGGACTTCGTTACGACGATGCTGAAAAAATGCCGCAAATTATCACCGCGGTAAAAGAAATGCTGAAAAATCACAAAGACATTGATGCACGCCAAACACTTATCGTCAACTTCGATACATTCGGTCCATCATCATTGCACTTCTTTATCTATACCTTTACTAAAACCGTGAATTGGGTGAGATACCATGAGGTTAAGCAGGACATACTGCTTAAGGTAATCAACATCATTAAAGAACACGATGCAGATATCGCGTTCCCTACTCAGACGCTTAAGCTTGATCCTATACAAATGGTAAAAGCGGAAGAGCAAGAAGATCACGGCTTCTAGTTCTCACCAATACCCAAATAATCAAGCCCGCTGTGTTTAAGCGGGCTTTTTATTTTTCTTCGCATGAAGTGGTTATTGTTGCGTTAACACTATACGTGCATTCAGCGGTTGGATTGGGCGATTGTTTTTCCCCATTACTTCCGAAAAAGATTTTATCTGCTCAGGAGAAATAGTTTGTGCTTCTTTCATCACCAACCAACGCACACCTTCAGAGCATGGTGGTGTCGTTAGTGAGCCGTTAAAGCGGTAGTAGTCTTTATCACTTGGGATAAGGGCATCAGCATCAAATGGAACCTTGATGGTAACATCTTGATCTTTAGTTGGAATGTTAGCTAGCATCTTAGCTAGATCTGGGTTCGCGTCACCCAGTTTAAAGAACACCGCGACAACAGCTAGATGACCTACTTTGTCGGCATGCACAAAGTGTGCTTCTAGAGGGTATTCTTTACCGTCCACATGGTTTTCAGATGGCGTATGGAAGTGGAATTGTTTCAACGTAAACTCTTTACCATCAATGGTGAGTGTGTTTTTACCTTCTAAACCAGTCTGTAAAGTGTGACCGTTGTTCAGCAGTGAAATTGCCTTACCTTCGTAGTCGAAATTCAATTTTTCTAGCTTCGCTTCGGTCGCCGATTCAATGTTGATTGGGCTCTGGTTTTGACCTTTTGCGCACTCAGATGCAAACTCACCCCAATGAGCTGGCCCATGGTTTCCCTCGTAGCCCCAGCTTGCTGCATAAGCTGTTCCTGTAAATACCAGTGCCAAACCTAATGTTGTTAGTGACTTCTTCATCATTTTCCTTATTTCTGAAAGTTAAATTCCGTGAGAATAAAGCCATACTAATCTCACAAAATTAAGCAGTGACAGAGTGAAAACTATGATTACAAAAGATTTTTGGAATAGAAGCCTCTAATGATGTAATTGACATGATGCTCAAAATTGAACGTCAACGATTATTGAGTCGGTGTAAGTACCTGCAGGAGGGGTCGTTTGGCTGGTTAGTATCTGCGCGCGATAATTATAATTCTGTGGAGTGATACCATCAGGAATAGAGCCGCCAGTATCGACGTCACTGTGTTCACGACGTTCAGAACTGGTTCCTCCCCAGCGATCCATCGATGATGACTTATAGATTTCATACTCCAAATAGTGACCACTAGAAATCATTCGCCGCTGACCGCCGGACGCATTTAGGCCGTCATTCAAGCCAATGGAGAAGGAACTATTCTTGGTACAAGTTAACGATATAACCTGACTGACTGGCTCAAAACCGGCCACTAATGGGGACGAACCAAAATCAATATCTGGCGCCGTGATCATACAATCAGGGGTCACTTCCAACTCAACCGTAATCACGCTTTGAGCGCTGCCATTGGCGCGGCCAATGCATACTCCTAGAACCCCGATACCCTTACAGTAATCCCAAATCCAGGATACGGTGATTTGGTCTTTATAAGTCCCAGCGGAAAGATTACTGCCCACTCCCGTCCGAGCATAAAGCGGAAACTCAGCTTGAGTGCCAAACAACCCGAGTAAATCGAGTAACCCAATTTCAAAAAAATTGTAAGTTTGGCCGAATACATACTCTTGTGAAAGACCTGGATCGCCAAAAATCTGATAGCTGAGCTCCGAACTCGGATCATCCTCATTTAATAGCAAACCATTATTTATACTGTTAAACGTTGCTGATACGTAGTCGCCACTTAACAAAGACACAAGTGTAGAAAAGTCACACGTAATCCCCGCATGAGGCTGAGCTGAGCTTTGCTGCTGAGAGCTTGAAACAGTAAACGAAGAAACATTGCCAAACAAGATTAAAGGTGTTGCCGCCGTGAGCTGACAAGCCATTGTCGAGAACGAGAAAAAGAGAAGTAGGCTAGCAAGCCAGCGGCGCAAAATCATAGTGCGGTCTCTTCTTCGGCTTTGATACAAACCTGCTCAGGCAATGTTTGTATTTTTTGACTCTCACGCTGATACAACCCCTCAATAAACACTTTACATGGCGACTGTCCTTGAGGATAAAACTGAATATAGCGGCCTGGGTCAACGCCTTCAAAGTACGTAAAACCATCCCAACCAATTTGGCTTGTTAAGCCCGTTTCTGAGCGGCCATATGTACCAATCGGAAGGAACAAATGATTTTCGTCTACCACCGTCATGCTCAGTGCAATTTGTAGCTCTATTGGGAACTCTAACAGGTAGCCGTAGCCCGAATGTATCGAAGCAAACTGCTCTGTTGCAGAAAACGCAGCATTGGCAGGTAAATTAAGTGGATCGATTTCATATTTGGCGGTGTAATACGCCGTAGCCCAAGGAACAAGTAAGTAACCTTCATCGTCTGTCACTCCGACAATTTGATTTTCATATTTAACCGGAATACCTTCAAAACCACTGGTGCTCACCACAGCGAAGCTGTCATACACTTCATTCGCCGGGAATATTTCTCCATCCAACGTAGAGACCGAACCTGCCATTTCCGCAAAATAATCATAGTCGCCACTGGTGCCATTTAACCCCGCTCTGAACTGCGCCCATGACGCACGGTAGGTCAAATCGGCCTGTTTACGGTTTTCTGGGTCTTCGTTAATATCATGCGCTAAATTGACGCCCCACCCACCTCGTATTGGCGCAAGGCGGCTGTAACCCACTCGCCCTCTAACATCGCCATCGTCCTCTCTTTTCAGCGTTAGCCCCGAACTTCCCCCCAAAGAACTGAAAGGTAGAGAGAATTGCGCCAACGTAACACTCTGACCACCAATACTATGGTTGTAAGAAAGGGACATATTGATATTAAAAGGCAGAGCGTAGCTATAAGTAAGGTTTAGGGTACGTGAATCTGAGTCGGATTGTTGAATATCAAAGTATCCACCAGAAAGTGAGCCCCAATCTCCCAAACGGACTCCCATATTGATTTGTGATAGATGACGCGACGCGAGTGAAGCGTCCTTGCCTTCATCGAGCATTTCGTAATTTGGTAAATGAGATAAGGTATAAAAGTCGACTTGTTCTACTTGAGTTCGAGCAGCGAAGCTAAACAGCCGAGACTGATAACTATAACCTAGCGCATATGAGGTAGATTGATCCTGAAAATTACTCACACGAAACGAGGCATCCACCGTACCCAAGTTGAAAGCATTGGTGACAAAGCCCAGCCCCGCAACGATCAGGTCGTCTTTTGCTTCAGCTTGAGCTTCTAGTGTTAACCAATCAGTCATGCCATGACGCAGAGCGGTAACCACGCCACCGTCTCCATAGTCGTTAGATGCATTACCGAAATTTTCTCTGATCGCACCAATACTCGCACTGTAAGATGTAAATCCGGTCTTGAGTAGATCGGAAGAGAGAAAAAATGGGCTGGTCATGACCGTTTGCTTACCTTGAGCATCCGTTGCAATTACCGTTGCTTCCCCAGCACCAGAGAGCATTGGAATATCGTTAATAATGAAAGGACCGGGCCCAACATTCATTGAGTCAGTTTTAAAGCCATTGATAAACAAATCTAACGTAGTGGGCGCTGTGACCTCACCGTAAAATGCAGGTAACGGCGTCGTCACGACATCCGGACGCATAGAGAAATCATGCGACAACTGAATACCCGCCAGTCTTACTGGTTGGCTCCAAGATAAAGGGCGAACAATATAGTCCCCTACCTCCATACGAATTCGCTTCTCTTGATTGACGTACTCGTAACTCGTATCAAAACGAGTGTACTGGCTGCTTTGCTGGGACTGAACATCGCGATGAAAGTTAGATTTAAATATCCCGGTAGTAGAAAAAACGCCAAACTCAGAAAAGGCTCTGACTTCATGATTGATAGAAACCTCCTTTTGTCGGCTTTCGTTCTCGTACACACCAAATACGTTGTAGTTAAGCAGGCCACCACGCCCAAACTGAGCCGGGGAAAATCGCCCCATATCCTGCGCTGATAAGTTCTGCATCGGTAACCAATTAGGCGGTACGTCAATTGCAAGTTGCAATGACGATTGCAAGTAACGCACGTTAACACCTGGGATAGACGTAACCTCAAGTCTCTCTTCGGTTCCAGGCAACGACTTGGCGGTAACCCCAACTGAAATGAGGTCCTCCCGGAGCAAAAAGAACTGATCGCCAACTCGCTCAACTTTCGCAACAAGCCCTGTTGCTCTTTGATTGATCACCAACTCCAGATTGAGGCTGATATTCTCAAACTTTTCTAAAGAGAAATTTTCAGGACTCGGTAGCTCAGAGAAGTGGTTTGCTGAATTTGCACAAAGACCAATACTGCTCCACGTTACGCTAAGTAATACCAACCAAAAGAAAGCATTCATTGTATTAAATCTATTCATTATTGCTTCAATGGTATTTGGTAACGTTTACCTCCAATATTCGCGCTCAAACTCAAGGGTCTGACATTACTATGGGGAATAGACCAAACCTTATACTGTTCAGGAAGAATATAGCCAGCTAGTCCATCGGAAATAACGACAGGATCTTTATTTGGTAGATTCAACTGTAAATTCACTAAGCGAACATGGTGTTTTCCTGAATTTTTAATGTGAACAAAACGCTGATTATTTTTCTTAATAAACTGTGCCTGTAAATCACCCCATAATTCACTGTCACGGTTTGGTTTTTGAGTATCAGTCAGCCCTTTCCCGTAAATAAACAAAGGTATCGAGTAACGCATTCGGACTTTGACAGCGAGTTCATTTTCCGTCAATTCTGTTTGAGGGTTTTGAGTTGGCGGTAATTCATCTATGATCACTCGGTATGCATACTCCTTACCCGCAGAGGCCTCATCTTGGTTGATGATGCGGATTAACTGCTTTTCACCTGGTTCAATTTTGACAAACGGAGGAGTTGCAATTAACTGGCTTTGACTTGAATAACTATCTTCTCCTTCGTTTTGTTCCCACTTAAAAATTCTCACCTGTAAATAAGAATCAACACTGCCTTTATTTACCATCCAAAGTGATGTTGCATTACTCTCCTCTGATATTTTGGGGTAAATCGGCCAAATTAATAATGAGTTAGCGTTGGCATTTGAGAAAAAAACAAAAAGGAAGGTTATTAATAATAGTTTTTTGAGTATGAATTCCATTTCACCCCTCCAAAGTTCACTTACCACTCTAATGTCAGCGTAAGCGTATCCATATAAATTCCAGCCATTTCATTCCCATTTATTGTCGCCTTTGCCCAGATAGGAAACTGAATATTATCTGGGTCTTGCTCAGTATCGACGGAATATTGCGTGTCAATATCAAGCACCTGCGTGTAATTTAGATCCTGGAACAAAAAGTAATCTACCGTTGTCGCTTCTTCACTGTGCTTTAGCTTACGTACACCATCCGATGCATTCATCCCGCCATTTACGGAAACATTCATCGTAATACCCGGAGTACAACTTAATGTGAGTGATGAACTGTAAGTGATGCTGCCTTGTACTTCCGTCACGTAAACTGAAGAATGCTCACCAAAATCTAACGTGCCTATTTGCCCGGCTTGGGTTGCGCTTTCTTCTTGTACTGCGCCGTTAATCAAACAACCTGTATCTACGGTGGCAGACACCTGAAAAGTTTGTGTCGCATCAGCCAGCACAGTTAAAGAACACAAACTCATCGCGACAAGTGAAAAGCCCCTAACAACCAGCGTCACGTTTTACCAGCTTAGCGTCACACTGATGGTATCGGAGTATGTACCGGCAATGCTGCTCGTACCGTAAGCTTTCGCAAAAAGCTCAATAGTTTGCGATGTTGCACTAGTAAATTCAGACAGAGCTACCGTCCCACCTTGTATAATTTGTGTGCTTCGGTCTGAGTCGGTAAACAACGTATAATCAATAAATTGCGCGCCATTTGACATCGCGTAGGTACCAACGGTCGCACTTGCATCATACAATCCGGTGCCCAATGTAAACGTCGGTGTCACACCATTACTACAAAGCACTTCAATACCCGTCGCACTACCACCATTTACCACACCATCTTGTTCACTGAAGATTGCAGGCACGTCTCCAAAGGCGAGTGAGCCAAAGCCAACGCCAGAAGCTGCATCTACCGCATTATTTCCATTAATCACACAACCTTGTACAAGGTTAATTGAAACATCAATCGTACCGCTCACTGACGCTCCATTCGCTTGCCAACTAAATGAGGTTAAGAGCAGAGGCATCATCAGATAAAATCTTTTCATATAAAGCTCCATTTTTACATTCCACTGTATATCGGTAACCTTTTTATTAGTTATAGCTCAATTATGACAAACCAAATGCATATAAAATGTAAAACAATAAAAAGAAGCAGGATAAGGATAAAGACGAACGGAAAATAAAAACATTAAACTTAAAAATGACGATTTTTAAGCATGTAATGCTAAAAAATAACCACTAAAAACAAATGGTTATTATCTTATTCCAAATACAGAATTGACAATTAGTTAGAAGGTAGGGTGAAGTTGAGTGGAAAAAATCTAAAAAAAGTAGCAGAACGATACGAGAAGTTTAGAAAAGATTGGCGACCATTTCTTCCCGAAACAAAAATCTTCATGAAACAAAAATGCGCCCCAAAAAGGAGCGCATTTCTTACTTGAATAAGTTATTCCCAATCAAGAATAACTTTGCCTGACATACCGCTGCGCATTACATCGAAGCCTTCTTGGAAGTCATCAATCTTGTAGTGGTGCGTGATGATTGGCGATAGATCCAGACCAGATTGGATCAGTGAAGCCATCTTGTACCAAGTTTCGAACATTTCGCGACCGTAGATACCTTTGATCACCAAGCCTTTGAAGATAACTTGGTTCCAGTCGATACCCATGTCTGACGGTGGAATACCTAGTAGTGCAATGCGACCACCGTGGTTCATTGTGGTTAGCATTGAGTTGAATGCTGCTGGGTTACCAGACATTTCTAGACCAACGTCGAAGCCTTCTGTCATGCCTAGCTCAGCCATTACGTCTTCTAGCTTCTCTTCAGCCACGTTTACTGCGCGTGTTACACCCATCTTACGAGCAAGTTCTAGACGGTATTCGTTCACGTCTGTGATCACTACGTGGCGAGCACCAACGTGTTTAGCAACCGCAGCTGCCATGATACCGATTGGGCCAGCACCTGTGATAAGCACGTCTTCACCTACTAGGTCGAAAGAAAGTGCTGTGTGTACTGCGTTACCAAACGGGTCAAAGATAGACGCTAGATCGTCAGAGATGCCTTCAGGGATCTTGAACGCGTTGAACGCTGGGATAACTAGGTATTCTGCGAATGCACCTTCGCGGTTAACGCCCACACCAATCGTGTTACGGCATAGGTGAGTACGGCCGCCACGACAGTTACGACAATGACCACACGTGATGTGACCTTCGCCAGATACGCGGTCACCGATTTCAAAGCCACGAACTTCCTGACCAATCGCAACCACTTCACCCACGTATTCGTGACCAACAACCATAGGCACTGGAATTGTCTTTTGTGACCATTCGTCCCAGTTGTAGATGTGTACGTCTGTACCACAGATAGCGGTTTTCTTAATTTTGATCAGAATGTCGTTATGGCCAACTTCAGGTTTATCAACCTCAGTCATCCAGATGCCTTCTTCAGGCTTTAGCTTTGATAATGCTTTAATTTTCATAATGTAACCTTAATTAAAGGCCCTATTGTCTAAGGCCTAGAATCTTAAATAAGACCCATGTCCTTACCAACTTGGATGAACGCGTCGATTGCACGGTCTAGTTGCTCGCGAGAGTGCGCCGCAGACATTTGAGTACGGATACGTGCTTGACCTTTTGGTACTACAGGGAATGAGAAGCCGATTACGTAGATGCCTTTCTCCAGCGCACGCTCTGCAAATTCTGCTGCTACTTTTGCGTCGCCAAGCATGATTGGGATGATTGCGTGGTCAGCACCACCCATTGTGAAACCAGCGTCCTCCATACGAGTACGGAAGTGTGCTGCGTTTTCCCATAGACGATCACGTAGGTCACCGCTCTCTTCTAGTAGATCTAGAACGCGGATAGAAGCGCTTACGATTGCTGGTGCAACAGAGTTAGAGAATAGGTATGGACGAGAACGCTGACGTAGCCAGTCAATCACTTCCGCTTTACCAGATGTGTAACCGCCTGAAGCGCCGCCCATTGCTTTGCCTAGCGTACCAGTGATGATGTCGATACGGTCAACCACGTTGTGGTGCTCGTGCGTACCTGCACCTGTTTTGCCCATGAAGCCAACAGCGTGAGAGTCATCAACCATAGTCAATGCGCCGTACTTCTCTGCTAGGTCACAGATAGCCGGAAGGTTTGCTACTACGCCGTCCATTGAGAACACACCGTCCGTTACGATAAGAATGTGGCGAGCACCTGCTTCTTTCGCAGCGATCAGTTGTTGCTCTAGCTCTTCCATGTTGTTGTTTGAGTAGCGGAAACGCATCGCTTTACATAGACGAACACCATCGATGATTGACGCGTGGTTTAAAGCGTCAGAGATGATTGCGTCTTCTTTGCCTAGAATAGTTTCAAATAGGCCCGCGTTTGCGTCGAAACATGATGTGTAAAGAATCGTATCTTCTTTACCTAGGAACTTAGAAAGCTTCTGCTCAAGCTCTTTGTGGATGTCTTGCGTACCACAGATAAAACGTACTGAAGCCATACCAAAGCCGTGCTCGTCCATGCCTGCTTTACCCGCTTCGATAAGTGCCGGGTGGTTAGCAAGACCAAGGTAGTTGTTCGCACAGAAGTTTAGTACTTCTTCACCAGTAGAGATTTTAACAGCCGCTTGCTGTTGAGACGTAATGACACGCTCTGATTTGTAAAGGCCTTCCGCCTTTACTTCTTCGATTTGCTGCTGAATCTGTTGGTAGAATGCAGAAGACATTTGAAATTCCTTCCTAGTTATTTTGGCGAGTATTTACTCGTTTAGAATTAGGCTTAGCCTTTATGTGACGGGCGTCACGGGCTATCACTCATCAATTAATTGTAGTGTAATTCAAGGAAGGAGGAAGGATTATACCTTAAGGTGGAAAAGCATTAATGAATCCTAGGCATAAATTCAATTAATGCTTTTCTATGAGGTTGTTATAAAAGGAATTATAGCCAGGTAGGCTTAGCCAAAAGTGCTTCAAAGTCCTTAGCAGGTAATGGTCGGCTATAGTGGAAACCTTGTCCGAACTCACAGTTTAGGTTTTTCAGGTAATCCACATGACGCTGTTCTTCGATGCCTTCTGCGACGATCTTAAGATCCAGCGCTTTCGCCATTGCTATGATTACGTTCACAAGCTCGCGGTCTGAGTCGTTCTCGAACATATTTTGCATAAAGCTACGATCAATCTTTAAGCGGTCGAACGGAAACTTCTGCAAGTAACTCAGCGCAGAATAACCAGTACCAAAATCATCAATAGTAAGTTTGGTGCCTAACGCTCGTAAGTTATTAAGCATGTCTAATAGCTCAGAATCGTGATTGAAGAGGAGACTTTCTGTCACTTCAATATCGAACTTATCTGACGGAAGACCAGACTCCTCAAGGCTGTGTTTAATAAACGTAAGTAAGCGCTCGCAGTACCTAAATTGAACACTAGAAAAGTTTACAGAAACAAACAACGGAGTCAGACTCTGCCATTGTGCCGCTTGTCGACACGCTTGTTGAATAGCAAACTCACCAATTTGATGAATTAAACCATTTTTCTCTGCAATAGAGATAAACTCTTCAGGGTTTACGAATCCGTACTTGTCATCATTCCAACGCATTAGCGCTTCTGCCCCTACGATTTTACCACTACTCAGCTCAATAATTGGCTGATAATACAGCTCTAACAACTGATTGGAGATCGCACTTCTCAGACGATTTTCCAGATCTAAGTAGCGTTGCAAGTCTTGGTTCATATTATGGTTATAAAAACAAAAGCCATCACGCCCATCTTGTTTCGCCCGATACATTGCCATATCAGCACATGCAAGGAGCTGCTCAGCGTTGTCTCCGTCATCCGGGAACACAGACATTCCGACGCTGCTACTCAAGAAGAATTCATGGTTGTTCCAAACAAACGGATCGTTAAACGCCGAAAGTACACTTGAAGCAACTCGCTTTGCAGTATCATTATCAGGCAAATCAGGGATGACGAGTAAAAACTCATCCCCACCAATTCTCGCCAATAAGTCTGTTTTTCTTGCGACTTGATACAGTCGCTGAGCACTGAGTTTAAGGATTTCATCCCCAACAAAGTGTCCCATTGAATCGTTAATCTGCTTAAAGTGGTCTAAGTCGATGAACATCACCAACACTTTAGACCCACTACGCGATGCCCTAATTAACTCCAAAGCCAATCGCTCGGAACCATAACTACGATTAGGTAAATTGGTTAATGTGTCATATTTAGCTTGGAAGGCGAGTTCTTTTTCAGACGCTTTTCGACGTTCAATTTCGTTCGTTAATTTTTTATTCTGTTGAGAAAGAATATCTTTACGCTTTTTTTCTTCCTCAAGCTTAATTTTCAATTCAATCCTATTATTGTTCGTGATGAATGCATAACATAAAGCAATGACGATCATAACGGCCAGAATACTCAAACCAATAATAAAGAGCCGTGATGTAAATATATCTCGTTCACTCAAAGGCTCGAACCACGCCATCAATTTGAAGTGATGTTTATCCACAGGAACTTCAAAGTAAATTTTTCCGTCTACAGCCTCAGAAACGAAATAGTTCTCATCCTTATTGTGAGAAGGTGTTTTATTTATGGTATCCCATACAACCATTTCCACGTCTTTTATTTTTAGCACCATTCGGCTATAACTATCTTCGTGTTCTTGGTTAGTAAGTTGGTCAATAACAATATTCTTATTAAGATCGGCAATTAAAAAGGCAACAGGCTTTCCGGAGAACTTAACTTGCTTAATGACTTGAATGCGAACGTCATCATTGTATCGCGTCGCACAAACCTCTTCGGGATGCCCGTGTTGAGTCATTAAGGTTTGTATGTCCATCTTATGCTCGGCAAGGTTTTCGGAGCCTGTGGTGACAATGGTGACTCCATCACTGCCGACCAGCGTGAGCTTTTTATAGATTTGGCTGCTATTAATTAGCTTACTGTCTATCTTCTCATCGAAGCGACGCTTTAAATTAATTAAACTGGCACCTAACCCATACTCCATTGACATTCCAGAAGCTAAATTACCAAAGAATGTTTGTATTGTTTTATCTGTAGCTAGATTATCAACATCTTCACTCGCTATGGTAAATAAATTATCGAGTGTGCTTGCATAACTTTTTACTTTTAAATCTAGTTCTCTGTATTGAGATTCTTTTAATTTATTTTGACCTACGCTAGTCACAGTAATAAGCATAGCTAAGTAAATTGAAACTAATATTGCGCTTATTGTAATAAATCTTTTACTGGAAAATTTTTTAACGGCCTTATTCATCGGACTTTCTTTTTATCTTCTATAAAGTAATCGTTATAAAAGTAGTAAATAGATGGATAGTATTTTTTTACTAGTTTTTCGTATGAACCGTCTTTTTTTATCGAGTCTAAATAACGATCAAATGCTTTGCGTAATTCAGGGGAATTTTTACGGAATGCAACAGCCATTTTTTGATTTTCAGATATAGGGCCAATGACTTTTATTTCACCCGGCCATTTTTCGAGGGCAATTAGCGTATCCGCAACATCTAATAATGTGCTTTCCGCATCATTTTTCATTATCGCTGGAACCATCTCATTAAGGAGACGCGCCCCATCAGGTAATATAACTTTTGCACCTGTGTCATATAAGTCATAAAGGTTAGGATCCAAGCAAGAATGTTCTAAAGCTAACACTTCGCGACCATCGATCAGCTGCTTGACGTTTTTAACATCTTCATCGACCGACCCACTTGGTTTAATCGGGCTCAGACTAGAGTCGGATCTGGAAACCAACCATACACCTGAAGGAAAATAATCTTGTGAAAAATCGACAACCTCAGAACGCCAATCAAGAATAGTAACGCCATTTGCGATCAAATCGCCTTCAATTGGAACACTTTCTCCGACAACAGCCTGCTTGTTGTGATATTGCACATTTTGCCCTGTCAACTTACCAACCACGTCGCTCCACTGTGCTGGAACATACTGGTACTGAACACCTAACGACTTGGCAAAACCTTTTATTATCTCTACATCCAAGCCAGTCAAAGTTTCCACTTCACCTTGTTCAATATAGGAGACAAAGTTAGCGTACGGGACACCAATGTGACGCAGTACACCACGTTCACGGATTTGTTGTAAATCGTCTGACCAAGCGGCAGACGACGCAACAGAGGTAACCATGAGCGCCACCGTCGCTAAAGTTCTTTTGAATGTTATGACTGACATAATAATATCCTTACCTTTCACAAAGCGCCCAATAATGGGCGCTTGAGTGATAAACAACGATGTTAGAACGACGAGTAATACAAATTCGTCATCGCCACTACGAGCCCTTCCACATCTTGTTCGTCATGGAACAAATGCGTAGAGATACGCAGCGCGTAAGTATCAAAGTCATCATCCTTATGCAGCTTAAAGCTAGTCGTACGGATGATGTAACCATACTCTTCACGTAAACGATCTCGGAATTCCGTCAATATCTCTTCATTAGTTACATCGGAGAACGGGTTAACCGTCGTTAAGCCACTGGTTAAGCCTTCCACGTTTGGTGAATACATTTTGGCTTGTGGTAAGTACTCTTGAAGCAAGGTTTTACATAAACTACCAAGGCTTACAACTCGCTCTTCGATACGGTCTCGACCAATCTCATCCCACATTTTGCAACTATCAACTAGTGCTTGTTTCGCAGGATAGTTATCGTTACCAATGTATTGCATTTGCAGCTGTTTACCCAGGTAATCAGCATGAGAAAGTGAGGAGTTGATCAACCATAACGGGTTCTCTCGGTCGCTCCAATAATCATTCAAACGGTTACCGTTATCACGAACATACAGAATACCTGTCGCGCCCGGACCACACTGCCACTTATGACCAGATCCTGCATAGAAATCACAATCCATATCGTGGAAATCAAGGTCAAACATACCGACCGTATGCGCGCCATCAACAAGAGTAGGCACACCATACTCTTTTGCTA
Source organism: Vibrio sp. 779(2023) (assembly GCF_033344285.1). Taxonomy (NCBI): domain Bacteria; kingdom Pseudomonadati; phylum Pseudomonadota; class Gammaproteobacteria; order Vibrionales; family Vibrionaceae; genus Vibrio; species Vibrio sp. 779(2023). The sequence goes on along the minus strand of NZ_JAWPOM010000001.1, from coordinate 237,616 downwards.
AAGCACAAATGGCTTTTGCTGGTAGCGCGGTTCCTGTTTTATATGTGATATGAGAGAAAACAATTAGGCGAACGTTTTGATTCGTATCAAGCGCGTCTCGGAACGCTTGAATGTAATCTTGCTCAGAAACGTTTTCAGTACCAGTAAATACTGGTAGTTGAATTTCTACCACATCCACACCAAAACGATGTTTCGCTACGTTCATAGGTGATGTTGCAGCAATATGTTCATGGTGTGTCGTTAGAATCACATCACCTGGTTCAAAGTGTAAGCCATTAATGATCGAGCATAAGCCATCAGTAGTGTTGCGGCTGAGAATGATCTCTTCTGGGTTAGCACCAAAACCTGGTGCGACGTCTTTAACCATCTCAGAAACATACGGCCAAGAGCCAAATTTGCCTTTCATATCCCAAGGATATTTAGCCACTAGCTTGTTGTTATGCTCGTAATCTTCAAGAACGTGTTTTGGCATTGAACCTGTTGTACCAATGTTCATGTAAGTGGTTCGTTTGTCCAAAACGAACTGTCTTCGCACTTTACGCCAGAAGCGCTTATCGTGTTTTCTACCTAGCCCGCGGCTGCTCCAATCAATTTTCTGTTCTCGTGCTTGAGCTACGCCTGAGAAAGCGGAAGCACTCACACCAGCAACAACAGCTCCTGTTGCGCCTTTCAGAAAATTACGGCGGCTGCTATTAGTCTGAATAGATTCCTTGTCTTTCATCTTTTTCAATCCTTGTCGGAAATTAGCCATATTATTAATTTTAAGTGCGTAACTATCTGTTACTAAAACATTATTACCCATTACAATCAGAGTTTAATTTTTTCCTCTGCCATTAAGTGACTTTAGTTCCAATTTTTTATCTTATTTGATGATATAAGCAACAGTTTGACCACAAATCTATAAACAACAATGTTCACATTAATATATTCGTTAATTTGACTATTCTTTATTGCGGACAATTCCACCAAATTCTTTATAAAACAATTATGAGCTTTGTTATAAAGTCATTAAAAATTTAACTTTGCGTTAATTTAAAAATATTCAGGCTATTTCAAGATTGGCGTCTATTCTTTTTATATCTTAACGATCTCAACATGTTAAGACTAAATAAAAGAAAGCTGATTTCGGATCGAGATATCAGTTTAAGACCATAAAGTGATACACATCACTCTATGACATAAACTCACCGCTCAACAGACATAAGTAAAACAGGTTTTCACCAATATGTGCTTGAGCGTACACCCTAAAAGAAGGAGGTCCCATGTTAAAAGGATTGCTATGCATTTCAGTTGCATCCGCTCTTGTCGCCGCCCCTAACGCGCTAGCAAAAACGGTAGAAATGACTGCTCTCAACACCAATGAGAGTGCGGGTACCATTGAGATTTCACAAAGTGATTATGGCGTTGTTTTTACGCCTCAATTATCAGGTTTGTCAGCAGGTGTGCACGGTTTCCATATTCACACTAATCCATCTTGCGATAGCATAGAAAAGGATGACAAAACCGTATTAGGCGGCGCAGCAGGTGGCCATTATGATCCTAACAACACAGGGAAGCATGGCTATCCTTGGACCGATGACAATCATTTAGGCGACTTGCCTCCACTCTATGTGGACATGGACGGCAATGCCAATCAGCCCGTTGTCGCTCCTCGCCTAAAATTATCGGATTTAAAAGGTCGAGCGTTAATGATCCATGCAGGTGGTGACAATCACTCCGATCACCCAAGTAAGCTAGGTGGTGGCGGCGCTCGCGTCGTATGTGGTGTTATTGAATAAACATTAACTTATGTCTCACACTTCTCTTTAGATTGCGAGAAGTGTGAACTTCTGTTGATACTGAGAGGAGGTTGCATTGGTCTCAAGGTAGCTGTGGTGAAGCATTAAGATCGATTGGACAATCTTCGTCCCGATCCCCAAAGAACCGCCCTCCGCTTCTTTCTCGATGTGATTGACGAAGGTAAAGTGGATACGCGACTTATCCTCACTCAAATGCGCTTGGCAATGCACTTCTGAACCGATTGGGCTGTGGCGCAATGCATTTTCAAGCAGGTTCAATACCAATCGCTCCAATAGCCCCTTGTCACCCACGGTTTGGATTTCGCTATCGATATCCACTTTCAATACCACTTCTTTACGAGAAAACTGGCTCTGCATCGTTTCAGCACATTCTGCCATCAAAGCGCCCAGATCTACGGGGCGGTACTCGTAATTTGGCATTGGAGCTTCTTTGCGTGCGGCGTCTAATAAAGAATGCAGTTGAGTTGAGAGCTTCTCACAATTTCGGAAAGCAACGTCAATCAAAGGATCGGATTCCGGATGTTGCAAACGCCACGTTTCCAAATAGCCAAGCACACTCGATAACGGCGTTTTTAAATCATGACTAAGCTGCAACAAGCTTTGACGACGATGAGACGATTGATACTCCAACTGTAAAAACTGCTGCTGAATGTGCTTCGCCATCATCTGATAAGAGTGCGCAATCGGCACGAGCTCCGGCACTTGGTGAGTAAAATCAGGTTGCAGGCGGAAATCATGTTCGGCTTGCTGTTGAAGTTGCTTGGTCACACGCTCAATCGGGTTCAATAGGCTACGTTTCACCAGCACATAAGCCCCAAGAGCAAAGCCTAAGATGGAGACTAAGACCAATCCTGCCAGCGCGATATAAGGAGTATCGACTTGAGCATTGGCAATGGCGTCATGTCGGGTACTGCCAATCACCACGTAGAGATAACCGACCGTAGAGCCTAATTCCTCTATCGCCGCAACAGAAAAGACTTTGTGCTCACCACGATTACGTGGGTCTTCCCCCAAAATAGGAAAGGGTTGGTCATTTAAGAATTGCTTAATGGGATTGAGATCCACCGCTCCCATGATCTCCGCACCTTCCGGTGCTGCATGCGTGGTGATATTGCCTTGGCTATCGAGGAAGTAGATTTCAAAATCAGGGCCGATCAGCATGAGCGTGTGAAAAATCGACTTGAGCGCTTTCGGATTGTAATCCGTCCCGATCATCAGCGGATTATCATCACGCATGTGGCTGGCTAGCTCTTTATGCAGGCTTTGCTTAGTGCGCAACTCAATGGTTTCTTTTTGCCAATTGTAAGTCAGTGCAATCACCACCGCCGCGAGGCAAAACCACAAGCTTGTAAATACCACTAAGCGAGATTTGAAGCTCATCCTATCGCCTCCTTAAACAGCGATGTTTTAGAAACACCCGTGATGATTGAAAAGTGACGGTGAAAACAACTGCCGACTTACTGTCTTGGCTTGATGTTTTGACTTACTTTCTTGCATTAGTGTCTTGGCTGAAACTTATATCCAACACCCCACACGGTTTGAATGAAGTGATGATCAGAATCAGACAACGACAACTTGCTGCGTAAACGGTTAATGGTGCTACACACCGTATGGTGATAACCAGAATGACTGGTATTCCAAACGTGATCGAGCAATTCATCTTTACTGTAGACTCTGCCCGGACGAGTCGCGAGAAACTGCAGCAAAGTAAACTCTGTCGCGGTAAGAGTGACATCTTTGTCGTTTAGGGATACTTGGTGCAACTCCGGAATAATTCTCAGCGGACCAAAATCCATCGCATCTTCGAGGACTTCATCTACTAATTTGGCTTCTGCGGTTTGGCTGACTCTGCGTAACACGTTTCGCACTCGTGCTTGGAATTCTAATACGCTAAATGGCTTAGTGATGTAGTCATCAACACCCGCTTCTAAACCGTCAACCTTGTCCATTTCACCGTCTCTGGCAGTCAACATGAGCACTGGGCTCCAATCTTGTTGCTGACGCAAATAATGGCAGATGTCTAGACCATCACCATCTGGTAAACCTCGGTCAAGGATCAATAAATCAAAGGGTTGTTGCTGATATTGCGCTTTAGCATCGGCGACATTTGTGGCCCGCGATACTTGGTGTCCTTGAAACTTGAGATGCATCTGAACCAGTTCTGCCAAATCATCGTCATCTTCCACCAACAAGATGTTCGCGACTAAATTGATTGCCTGTTGTTCCATGGTCCTTTCCTTGCCTTCGAGTATCCTCACTTTGCACATGACCGGAACAAATTAGAAATTCTTTCAAAAAAGGTTCCGATGACGCCATGAGGGATAAAGCGCTCGACTACAAGCGCTTTGGAAAGGAGACGTCATCGGAGCCTGTGTTACTCGACTCGAGTGATGGTGACTTTCGCACCTGGGTTCAGGAAACGATGGTTCGCAGAAAGTGCTGAGTTTGCTAATCCATCATCTTGGCTAACTACTCCCGCATGAAAAGCAACAACGTCATTGCTGTCATTACGAGCGGCATTGAAACCCTCACCGCCACCTGCTGGGCCTGGGATGGTTGCGGCAAGCTCATCGTTTAGCTCTGTACCGGAATCCCAAACGTTCATGCTCATTTCGTAGCTTTCACCTACTGCGAGCGATTTGAGCGATAGCCCCGTTTCGCCAACAAAGGCATCATTGGTATTCACAAACATAGACGCCACAGACAAGTAACCGTAACGACTAGGGTCAACCGTGATGGTGACTTCGTCCGATGCACCCGGCAACACCAATCCATTGCCCGAAATACCTTGGTAAACACTGTCATTGCTGTTCATCAACTCAATCAGCTCAGCGTTACTGCCGCCTTCGGCAAGGTGCTCAAGTTCAACAGATGCCGCTTGTCCAATTTCAAACAGTTGGTAGTCACCATTGTGAGTGAGTACCGCGAGCGGAGACATAGGTTGATTCGCAGTCAAGTTCGCCACGTTGACGGTGTAGCGGTACGATTTCACTACGTCATTATCATCATCGCTTGGGCAACCGGCGAGCAAGCCGACTGAAGCTGCTACTAGTAAGATTCTGTATTTCATACATCCCCCTTACTTCACAACGATTGTGATGGTTGCAACTGGGTTTAACCAACGATGGCTGCTGCTGTCTAGGTCACTGATGCCGCCAGTTGGGTCGCTATCACCAAGGTTACCCGGATGCACGTGAACTTTGTCGTTAGTTACCGTTGCTTCAACGCCTGTGCCGCCAGTGCCAAAGGTAATGAAAGGTGGGTTTGGCATGCTAGACGCAAGTTCATCGTTCGCTTCTGTACCGGCATCGTAACTTCTTAGCGTTGCTCGGTATGTACCCGCTTCCGTTGGGATCTTCCAACTATCCAGACCGACGAAACCGTCATTGGTTGGCAGCAACATCGCACTCAGAGAAAGATATCCGTGGTCGCCACTGTCCAAGGTGAAGGTGGTTGCAACACCCGGATTCAAAATACCACCGGCAGGGTTCTCAACCACCGCACCACCAGCGTTACCAATCACACTAGCAAGCCCAGAGATATCACCACCTTCTGCCATTGCTTCTAGTTCTGGCGTCGCTGCTTGACCCGTTCTAAACATTTGAAGATCAGAGCCATGCGCCGCAACAATAAGTGGCGTAAAGTAGATGCCTTTGGTTGCGTTTGTCACGGTGATTTCCAATTCCGCTGCATTCACTGATGCAGAGCCTAGTGCCATAGCGACTGAAGTCATGACGAGTCCGAGTTGGGTACGTTTTTTCATTGTGATTCCATCCTTTAATGAGGGTTGAACTACCCAAGCCCATGTGTACGGCTTTACTTCTTTGTTCGTGACTTGAGTAGGTTAAGCATTACGTTTCGAACGTTTTGCGTTCTTGCCTCTAAGAATGACGAGCAAATCTATCAGCAACTTCATCGAATTCTCATAAAATTCTCACAAGTTCTGTTCGAATTCTGTCAGCAGCACTTTTTTACTCTTAATCAGGTGTTTACACTTCACGCTTTCCCCTCCTACAATGCGGTATTCTCTGTTTAAATCACGATTCTCACCATGATTCATAACGTTCTGTCTGCCTACTATGGCGAAATCTACGGCATCGCTTTTTTCAACCACTACTTGAGCCATTACGCCCAAAGTGAGCAACAAACGCTGTGGCAAACCTTGATTGAAGTGGAAGAGCTAACCGCAGAAAAGCTCAAACCTGTACTGCTAACAAATGGCATGGATATCGAAAGTCGACACCAAGAGATGCTGGATAAAGGCTTGGCAGATGCAACTAAGTGGATTGGTTTACCATGGCAAGAGTTGGTGGCGACTCTTCTAAAATGGGTGGAGCCTTATGAAATCAAGTATCGAGAGTGGCATGAAGAAGTAAAAGCTTTACAGCAGTATTCAATCGCTGAGCGAGAAGCTATCGAGTTAATTGCAGACCACGAAACGGCCATTTATCACTGTTGGCAGCAATACCATACAGGTGAATCTGGCTTGCCTGCACTCAATGCATTTTTGGCAAAATATCGTTAAAGCGAGACGGTGACACTTGAACCTCGTGAAACCGTACCAGACAATATCGTTATTCCGCTGCGCAGAACTGAACAATTATGGTTAATCCAAAACTCATTGCCCTACTTCCTGATCTTGCTTCGTTTATCTTGGTGGTAAACGAAGGCAGTTTTACCGCTGCTGCTAAACAACTCGGCGTAACGCCATCGGCTTTAAGTAAGTTGATCACACGGTTGGAACAAGCCCTCTCGGTCAAACTGTTTGAGCGCACGACTCGTAAGTTGATCATCACTCAAGCTGGGCAAAAGGTTTACGACCAAAGCATCGCAATGGTGAATGCCGCGCAGCAAGCCGTTGAGCTATCTGCGGAAGATCATGCCGAGCCAACAGGCGCACTCACAGTAGCAGCCCCTGAAGCATTTCTTAATTCGGTGCTTCAACCGTTTGTGTTGCCATTCCTAGAACGTTATCCAAATATTCAGCTTAAGCTGCGTGCAGCAGATGGTGAGATCGATCTTTTCCGCCAAGGTATTGATGTCGCGTTTAAGCTCACCGACAAACCCGATGAGAATCTGGTACTTAAAGAGATCAGCAAGACCAATCTCGTTTTATGTGCCTCTCCAGATTACCTCACCAAACACGGTATGCCTGAGCACCCAACCGAGCTTGAGCAACACGACTGCATTTACCTTGCCGAGAACGACAAAGACAACATCTGGTCATTCTTTAAAGAGGAAGCCTTTCATTCGATTGCCGTGAGTGGGCGCTACGCCGTCAACCATTCTCAAATGCGCTTGAACGGGGTTAAGTCTGGCTTGGGAATTGGGATCTTCCATGATTTCGTGATCAAAGACGCGTTAGAGCAAGGGGAAGTGGTGGAGGTTCTGCCGGATTGGATGATCAAGAGTAACTACCACGGCGCTATCGCGATGCAGTATGCGCAAACCAAATACATGCCTGCTCGCCTGCGCGTATTTATCGACTTCGTTAAGGAACATTTAGTCTCCGAGGACACTAACCATGTTTAATGCCATTCATCACGTCGCGATCATTTGCAACGATTACTCAAGGTCAAAACGCTTTTACACTGAAGTGTTGGGATTGAAAGTCATTGCTGAGAACTATCGCGAAGCCAGAGACTCATACAAGCTTGACCTCGCTTTACCTGACGGCAGTCAAGTTGAACTGTTTAGCTTTCCGGGCGCACCAGAGAGACCGAGCTTTCCTGAAGCGCAAGGGCTACGGCATCTCGCTTTTTTGGTCGATGATGTTGAACAGGTGAAAGCCTACCTAGAATCGAATGACGTTGAAGTTGAGCCAATTCGTATTGATGAATTCACAGGCAAAGCCTTTACCTTCTTCCAAGACCCAGATGGCTTGCCACTGGAGATTTACCAGAAATAAAAAGAGCCAGCACGTCGCTGGCTCTTTAACTATTCCATTCTTTGTCTGTTACTAATTCAACGCCGTTTTCAGCTTCTCGACGCGGTTAAACAACAACCAATCCAGTGCGAGAACCGTAACAATCGCCAAACCGCCCATCGGGAACGCCAGACACAATACTACCAACGTTACTAAACCAAGCTTCCAAATACCGTCTTGCTGAAACTTAGGTGGTGCGCCCAATGCGGCACTGCGACTTGGTCTACGAATCCACCACATCACCACACCTGTGATTGAGATTAAGATGAACGCCAAACAGAACACTACGTTGAGCACTTTGTTAAGCACACTGACATCACCTTGATGCAATGACACACCTGCCGCCATGAACTTGGCAAACAAACTGTAATCTTGCCATGTGACATCCACCAACAAGCGACCGGAATATTGGTCAAAGTGGCTGGTGCGATCTTGTCTTGGGTCGGAAATATCGCCACCCATAGAGTTAGCTGCAACGGTGTAAACGCCCGTCTCAGAGCGCGGCAAAAACAGCTTATAACCAGTGAAGCCCATCATTTCAGCCTTGAGGATGATATCATCAATAGAGAGCACATCATTATTGCCTGCGTATGCCATCTCTTCCTTCATATTGGCATGATCATGAGCGGGTTTGTCTTTCGACTCTGGCACAGCAGCAAGCTCTAAGTTCCATGGCATCTCTTCTGAAGCGCCATGGTTAAGATCTTTGTGTGTCAGTGTAGATTCCGGTTTCTCACCCCATGTGTAATAGGTTGGGAAGGTATTCCAAGCTTGTACCATTTTCGCCCCCCAGATCCCTGCCCACGACAAACCTGAAATCAAAAAGAACAACAATACAATCGACAGCACGCCACCTAAATTCGCATGCAGGTCACGCATCAAAATTCGAGGGCCATTGTTAAGGCGAATTTTCAAAAAGCCGGCGCGGCTGGCGTTGTCTCTCGGTAACCAAAGGTACAAACCAGACACCAACAGCAAAATCCCCAGACTTGCGGCGATTTCAATTAAACGGTCGCCTAAGTCGCCAATGAGCAGCGTACCGTGAATACTGTTCATCAGTTCATAGATGCTATCACCACGATTAATGGTGCCTTGTACGTCTCCTGTGTAAGGATTTACTGCAACAATCAGCGAGCTGCCTTCTTGGTTTTGAATCGAGAATCGGTTGGCAATATCTGCCGTTTTAGCAGGTACAAATTGAGTGACATTAAAATCGGGATACGCCTGCTTTACGGTTTCTAATTGTGCAGAGACAGGAACCATTTGCTCTTGTGGTGAAACTTGTAATGTCGCTTCGTATCGAGCCAGTTCGATTTCGTCATCAAACAACATCACCAATCCCGTGAGGGAAAGCATCAGCATAAATGGAATGACGAACAAACCTGCGTAGAAGTGCCATCGCCACGTCATAAAGTAGATGGATTTTGCGCGTGAGGCTTCCTTGAGTTGAGGCTTTGCCGAGTTTCTCAACATGTGTATTTTCCTTTTTTCATTGTTGAACACCCAAATTCAGCCAAACACATCCTGCACATACGCATTCGTATGCGGCGCTATTTGACTTAGATTTGGGAGTACCACTGCTCGAAGTGGCAGTGCTATGTGACTTTACTTGTTATTGTTTTTGTTATGAGAAAAAGGAAACTGGCGGCGCTCGAGGAACTGGTGTTTCAAATCGCACACTTAGAGCCAAATAAGCATAGCTGTCAGAAATCACCAAGCTCAGTCTTGAGAGTATTGGTGTCGTTGGAAGTGTATCGTGATGAAAAGTCGAGAAGTGGCTAAAAGGACAAGGCTTACCTTTGTGGCTGACAGAATTGTCGCCCTCTTCTATTTGAACCAACTCAAAACCGTTAAGCGTACATAACGTCGCCCACACGCCCATGCTGTTACCATGAGCATTGATAACAGGCATCAGCGTCACTAGCACCCAACTGAGAGCACTAGCAAATAACATTGAGCGGTAAAAAGGAATTAATCTACGCATAACGGTGACTTAACAAATTTCACACAGCGTAACCAATTCTGAGTGGTAGCTCAAAAACAGGATCAATAAGTGGCTGCTACCTCACAGGTTTTCTTGAATACCTCGATTGACAGGCCCCAAAAAGCCCGCCGAAATGGCAGGCTGATAATGTGTTCATTCATTACTTAGAGATAACGCGTAACCCACTGCCACGAGCAAATGCTCCGCTCAGTAGATAATTAGCCGAACAACTTGCTCCAAATGCTTGGATTGCGCTTGTCGTGGTACTCTTCACGAAGACTATCGATTTCACGCAGTTGAGCTTTTGCTTCTTGTAGCTTGCCCGCATCAAGATCCGCTTCAATCTTATCTAGCGTTACCGTCAGCTTGTTAAAGCCTTCTAAGTAAGTATCAAACTTCTCTGGTGGGTAATTACCACGCTTAGATTGTTCAACAATCGCTTGCAAGCTATCAATCGCAGATTTCATGGTTTCGACATCAGATGCTTCTGCCGCCTGTTTGAATTCCATCTTCATCTGTTTCATGTTTTGTTTTAAATCAACCGCTTCTGCCATTGCGTATGTTGAGCCAAACGCAATCGCACACCCTAGGACTAAAGGACGTAACATTTTTCACTTCTCCATTTATAGTGCCGAATTCTGTGTCGGCTTTATTCACCCAAATAACCTACGCCATAAAAGGCGAAAAACTAGCTTAGTTGAGTATTTCCGGGTCGCAGTGTAAAGCAATCTGGCGTCGGGTGCATACCTTAAATGTAATCAAGTTTATGCGTTGAGAATGCTGTCATATTCTGCAATTGGTTTACGGCCTCTCAAAGCTAAGAAAGACAAAAACTGCTGAGCGGTGTGAGTAATCACTTTCTTGCTATCAATACCCACTTTGTCCATTAACTCTCCAACCAACTCCAGATTACCAACATCGTGACAGAAATGCGCGTCACTGCCCGTGGTGAAGAAAACACCGAGATCTTTCCCGATTTGTGCAATCTCGTGGCAACGGTCTACGCTGCCTACTCGGCTGTTGCCTTTCAGCGTGGTGTTATTAATTTCAATCGCGACATTGTGCTCTTTCGCGCACGCTAAAACGGTCTGAAAATCAAAGTCGAAATTTGGATTACCAAGATGACCAAGCGCATCAATACGGCCACTCTGAATGACATTAACAAGTGCTTCCGTGTGAGTTTGCTTGTTTGCTGGACGAAAAACGGGTTCATGAAAACTCGCGATCACCCAATCTAAGTTGCGGTCCACACTCAGTGGAATATCAATGTCGCCTTCGGTATTCATAATGTTAGATTCAACGCCGCGAATAATCGCAACGCCTTCAAGAAAGCGAGGCAGAATTTTCTGGTTAGAGAAGAACCAGTAATGAGGCGCACCCGGCATTGATTCTGCGTGATCGGTCGTGCAGAACATATCCAGCCCGTTCTCTTTTGCCAACTTTGCATTTTCAATCAAGGTACTGTACGCGTGACCACTGGCGTACGTATGTGTATGGGTATCAACTTTAAATTCCATCATCCACTCTCTTAGGTGCGCTATCTTGCGTGCTATTGTATACCTTCCGGCAACGCATCGTCAGCCCAAGATAAGCAAGAACCCTAAGCTTGCTCTTCACTAATGGCTTTTATCAAGGGTAAGGCTTTTTCCCATCCGTGATTAAACATGGAAACAAAGTCATTGTGAGTATGAATGGTAACATTGAGTAGTAAACGATCGTTGTTGGTATCGATCTGGTAGATCTCTCGCGATCCGATCCACCTAGATGCTAGGTCAGCATCTAGTTGTTGACGATTATCCGGATTAAAAATGGCAACATGATGAAATTCAAGTTTTTGAAGGGGTAGCACCGTATCTATGATTGCCCTTGTCCCGCCCATATCTGGATCAAAAAAAGTGATGCCACCTCCTTCTTCCCAAGCTCCTTCAAATTGAGACTGCGGTGAAAAGACTTGTGCCCAACGTTTATACAACTCAACATCGGTTAGCACTTCCCACACTCGTTGCGGTGTCGCCGAAATTTCGACGTAATAATTTAGCGTAAGCATGATTTCTCTCCCTGAACCTTTCTTGACGCTAGCCCATACTCAAGAAAAATCAAACCACACGACCAATTTATCTACCTGCCCCCTTCATTTTCCGACAGACTAAGAAGTTCTCGCTTGTAAACCGCCACTGCGATGCGCCGTAAAGCGAACCCAACATGTGTTCAGTATGATTGCGAGCACTATTAAACTCATCCCAACAATTTGACTTTGACTCATTCGGTCTTCAAAAAACAGGCTCTGCCAAACCGCAGTGAACAATAAGTTAGTAAAAATGAGTGGCGCAAGTTGAGAGCCACTGCTTGCCAGTTTATATGCTTTGGAGCGAAAAACTTGGGTGTTAATGATCATCAGAGACATCATACCGATCCACAGCGTATTTGAAGAAATCTCAGGCGCCATAACACTCATATTAAGTAACGCGTCGAAGTCATTAAACAAAGTTAGCGGCAACAGAAATACGGCAGCAAAACCAAACGCCCAAAAGTTGATTTCTAGCGGCGACATATTTGTTTTACTCACTTTATATAACGTAAGCTGAGAACCAGAATTGAAGAGTCCACCAGCCAAGCCGAGCAATAAATCCGCTCGCCATGTAATCCCACTTCCACCGCCCGCCAACATAACCACACCAGTGAACGCCATTGCTAAAGCCGCCAATGTTGAAACACGAATGCGCCCCCTCATGAACAGCTTTTCGACCAAGGGAATAAATAATGGGCCAGTAGCAAACAAAACGACCCCCTCAACGAGCGTTAACGTTTGTAATGACGCGATAAAGCAAAGTTGTGACAAACCGATACAAAGAGCACGCAATAAAATAGGCTTTAGCGTGCCCGCTTTAGGAAAGGTAAGGTTTTTCACACGAAGTAAGATAAGCAAGATAAACGCAGGCACCAAAAAACGTAAGAAGCTAAATAGTGTGACGGAAAGTTCGCCTGACAACTGCTTTGCTAACAGTCCAGTAACAGATAAGCTTAACGTAGACATCAACATGAAAAGGATAGATTTATTTACAGCATTCATTCAATACTCCTTAATATATGGAGCATTTTAAAAGACATCACTTATCGTAAATAGCGAGTAATATTAACCATTGATGTAAGAAAAACTTACAGTTTAACTTATCTATCACCAGCTACGGTTTTTAAATTATGCGGAAACTAGTCCCCTTAAAGTCCATCTACGCATTTGTTGCAGTAGCTGAGTCTGGCAGCATGACAGAAGCAGCACAGATATTAAGTGTGAGCCACTCAGCCGTAAGTCAGGCAATTAAATCGCTGGAGAGTCAAGTCAACAAGCCTCTGTTTGATCGCATAGGCAGACAAGTTCAACTCAATGCGGACGGTAAAAAGTATTACAGAAAGGTGGCACCCGCTTTAGAGCAAATTGTCGATGCAACGGAAGCACTCATCCAAGATCAGAATTTGCAACGTGTTACGCTCAATATGGTGAATTCATTGGCTCTTCACTGGTGGATTCCTCGAATGTCAGATTTACAAGGGTTTGCTCCTCAATTAGACGTTCGTTTATCAAACCTGTCTGGCAGATTCAATTTAGAACAAGAAGGTATCGACGCGGCTTTGGTGCATGGAAATCCCGAAGAATGGCAGGATTACTACTGCGAAAAGCTCAGTGAAGATGAACTGGTTTTGGTGTGCAGTCCTGAATTGATAGCGAAGACAAAGGACTCAAACATCACTCAACTCTTAAAGCAGTATCCCATCATTGAAGTTACTAACGAACGAAGAAAAAATGACTGGAACGTGTGGCTGGACGCGACGGGTATCCAGCGACCTAAAAATAAAAAACCAATCACTTTTAACATGTCGATACAAGCCGTCCAGGCCACAACTCGTCGTTTGGGGTTATTGGTCACTCATCGCTTGTTTGTGAAGGATGACATCAAATATGGTCAGCTAATCGAGCTGGGTGAACCCGTCATTAATCCTCATCAACAGCTTTACTTTGTATGCCCGCCACACAAGCTAAAGCTTGAATCGTTTCATCTGTTGCGATCTTGGCTACAACAATCATTCAACTATTAGAAACTTTTGTTAAGCACATTCACTGAAAAACTAGTATAAAGTTAGAAGAGCACTTTTCATCCAAGGATGGTTTATGAAGCAGTATCAAATATGGCTAAGCGCACTCTGTTTTGCAGTATCTTTGAGTACGACCGCTGAAGTAGAAAATGATAACCGCCTTTCAGAACAAGGGATCTCCACGGCAATTATTGGGGGTCAGCAGGCTACCCAAAACCAACTTCCTTTTTTTGCACGTCTTATTCTACATAAAACTGGCGCTAATCAGTTTGCCAATATTTGTGGGGGAACCATTGTAAACGACCGCTTCATTTTAACTGCGGCTCACTGCGTAGAACCAAGCGTTTTTACTGACGGCTGGACAATCAACGACCTACGAGTGTTAGTCAAAAACCCTACGATGAATGACGTGTTTGTTGAAGAATTCAAAGATGTTCGCTCTATCACGATTCATCCTGATTATGTGCCTAGCGATTTATGGATTAATGACATCGCTGTCCTTGAATTGACTAGACCTATCACCGATAACGTCCAATCCATCACTTTACCGCAAGACTTTGGAGACTACAGCAGCAAGTCAGTTTATCAGATATTCGGTTTAGGTCAGACCTCAACCAATGATGAAAGCCCCCCTAACTATTTACGCTGGGCAGAAGTAAAACCCCTTACCGACACCCAATGCGCTTCGTTGGTAACAGGGTTTAACGCTCAGGAAAGTTTATGTGCGAATGGATTTCCTGAACGAAGCTACACTGGTATCTGTCGTGGTGACTCAGGCGGTCCTCTCACCTATCAAGACAATAATGGCATGTATCAGCAAATTGGCATTGTGAGCTACGGTTCTTCAGTTTGCGAATCCGCTGCGATTCCAAGTGTGTTTACCGAGATTTTGAACTATGCAACATGGATTGAGACCCAAACCAGCTCAGGTGTAAAAACCAGTTATAACGCCCTCTTAGCAAGTTCGGAAGATTATCATAGCGAAGGGGACTCTGGCTTTGAGCCTGTCGATACCAACACATCTGGCTTTGGTAACAACGGCAGCAGTGGCGGCGGTGCTCTCGGAGCAGGGTTGATCATGCTTGGAGGCTGGTTTGGTTGGCTAAGACACCGCAGAAATTATTCGCGCTCCTAGTAGCGTCAACAAGACATCATAATATCTTACGCTTAACGCGAGAGTTAATGATGTCTTCAATCATCTTTTGCTCTTTTTTCGCTTTTTCATAGTTCTGCTTAGTACGCCAACGATCAAGCACTTTTTCTAACCCTTGAACGCGTGCGTGCTTGTGTTCTAGCGTTTTCTGTACAGATGCACATTCCGCTTGCATAACGGCTTGCTCTTGCTCGTGGTGACGAAGCATTCTTTGTAGCATTTGGTCAACACGATTAAAGTTCATCAAAGCCGCGCTCGTCAGCGTCGGGCCGGTTCGGGTTGATTGTCCAGCGTGGCCTTTCAACGCCGACAACTGTTCCAATTGCATTGAAAGATGGGAGTGACGCTGACGCATGGCATCAAGTTGTTGACCCACACGGTCACGCTGTTTTTCTTCCATTTGCTGTAACTTGCCTACGGCTTTTAACTTGGATTTCATTTCAGCCTTGTCACTCCCATTTGATTAAGCACTTTGAAAAAGCTGCGCGAGCTCGGTCAAACTGGTTGGGTAATCTACAGACTCGTTGGCAGCTTGTTGTAGATATGCACGCAAATTTGGATACATAGCAACAGATTGATCTAACTCAGGATCTTGTCCTGGTTGATAACCCCCTAATGGCAGTAACTCTTTAACCTGAAGGTAGTTGGAGTACATTTGACGGAAGTTATTCGCAATCGTGCTGTGTGCGTCCTGCGTACAAGTATTCATACAACGGCTAATAGACGCGTTGATATCTATCGCGGGATAATGCCCTTGCTCAGCCAGTTGACGCGATAAAACGACATGCCCATCTAAGATGGCGCGCGCGGAATCCACGACAGGATCTTGTTGGTCGTCCCCTTCTGCCAATACGGTATAAATTGCCGTTAAGCTACCATGTTGATTTTCACTGTTACCCGCTCGCTCTAGGAGTTGAGGTAACACGCTGAAGACTGAGGGCGGATAACCACGAGAAGCTGGAGGCTCTCCGAGCGAAAGAGCGATTTCGCGCTGTGCCATGGCGTATCGGGTTAGAGAGTCCATCAGAAGTAGAACGTCTTTGCCTTGGTCTCGGAAATACTCTGAAACGCGATGACAAAGTAGTGTCGCTCTTAACCTCATTAGCGGGGATTCATCAGCAGGAGCCGCGATAATGATCGCTTTCTTGCGCGCTTCTGGGGTTAAGTTTCTCTCGATAAACTCACGTACTTCTCTGCCTCGCTCACCGATAAGCCCGACCACAATTACATCGGCCTCCGTGTTTTTGGTGATCATCCCCATTAACACACTTTTACCGACGCCACTGCCAGCCATCAAACCAATACGTTGGCCTTTGCCTACCGTTAATAGTCCATTAATCGCACGCACGCCTACGTTGAGTGGTGTATCAACTGGGCGTCGCTTCAGTGGGTTAATCGGTTTTGGTTCAAGTGAAACTCGCTCTCCCCCCTTAAGCGGTGCCCCGTCATCTAACGGCTCACCTAAACCATTCAGTACGCGTCCTAACCACTGAGAGCTTAGCTGCACGGTACTGTCACCATCAAGAGGGATGACTTTTGCACCTGCAAACAGACCGCCTAAACGGCGGATAGGCATGAGGTAAGCAATAGTGTGTTCAAAGCCCACAACTTGCGCTTCGATCATATCGCCTTCCGCGGTTTCTACGAGACAACGCTGCTCAAGCTTAAACCGACACCCTACGGCTTGTAACATTAAACCGTTTACTTTTATCAATCGCCCTGTTACGCGAGCAACAGGGATTGAATCAAGCGAAGCCAAGGCTTCGCTCAAACGCTCACTTAATAGTTCATGGCTTAGGGTATTACTCATGCTCAGACTCTACCTGTGGAATACTGACTTCATCCAAAAGGTGTTGCTTTACATTGTCCATACAGGCTTCCAAACGAGAGTCGCAGCTCGCATCCGCTTCTGCGTCATCAGTCACTAACTGACAGCCACCAATAGGAAGCTCCGTATTAGGGACCAGTTTCCAAGATTGCGGCAAATCAGCATTGATGTGAGTAATGCGCTCTAAATCTTGCGGATTTAAATGCACAGTTACTGTTTCCGCTTTACCAGGCATGGCAGACAATGTCTCGTCCACCAAAGCTAGGATCTGCTGAGGCATTAAAGTGAGCTCGGCACGAATCACTTGCTGAGCTACCTTTTGTACCAGTTCACAAATCATATGGCGTTGTTGCTGTTCTTTTTCATCTTGCCAACGAGAAAGGGCGTAAAAAAGTTCATTGACAGGCTTCGCCGCCTCCAAAAAGCCTTGCTTTCCAGACTGCTCACCGGAAACAAAGCCTTTTTGGAAACCTTCTTTTTGGCCTTCCAACAGACCTTGTTGCTTGCCCTGTTCGATACCTTGGCGTAAGCCTTCCTCATGTCCTTGTTGCAAACCTTGTTGAAAACCTTCTTCAAGTTGCTGTTGGATATCTATTTGAGGTTCTTGCCAGCCTTGGTTATCTAGCCCGAATTCGTCTTCGATAGTCTTAGGTTGCGCTAAAGGAGGAAAACGGTGTAAACGATACCCGCTCGGAGGCAATCGCATAGTACTTGATTTTGTCTCTAGCATGACCTTACTCCACCGTTGGCTCTTCATAGAGAAGCAGCTGAACTTCACCAGATTCATCTAGCTCACGTACCATTTGCATGATGTCTTGACGTGCTTTTTGAACTCGACTTAACGCAACAGCGCCGCGTGCGTCCATGTCATCTTCTAGCGCTTTCACCATACGTTGCGGCATTGAACGCTTAATAGCTTGCTGTAAGGTAATATCGGAACCTTTTAGCGCGACTGCCCACAACTCTAGCGGGATTTGCTGCACCAACATGTCCATGGTTTCTTCGCGTTGTCGGCCAAGAACCATAAAGTCGAACATGTTTTCTTCGATTGCATTAACAACATCTTCATCATGCAACTTCAGCATTTCCATCAATGAACCACGGTCACCTTCAAAGCGGTTAATGATATCTGCAGCTTGCTTAACACCTGATAACGGCGTGCTTTGACTTGCGGATACTTTTTCGATGCAACGCTCAACGAGTTCATGCAAATCAACAGCAACTTGATGATCGATATCTTGCAATTGAGCAATACGGAACAAGATTTCGTCATGGTAATCTTGTGGCAAGTGCTTCAATACCGCTGAAGAGCTGTCTGCTGGCAAATACGCTAGAAAAATTGCTTGCATTTGTGGGTGCTCGTTCACAATGAAACGAGCGAGAGTTTCTGCTTCCACCCACTGTAAGCGCTGCATATTGTTGCGAATTTCATCGCCATATAAGGTATTCAATAACCCTTTTGCCAAATCGTTACCCAATGCTTTACGCAATGTATTAGATAGGTATTCCTTAGAGGCTCCTCGAATACCGCTGTGCTCACGAAAATCTTCAAAGAAAGTTTGAATAACACCACGAGCAGAATCGCTCTTAATGCCATTTAACTTCGCCATTGCACGAGTCACACGCTGGGTTTCATCACGGCTAAAGTGTTGCAAAACCTTCGCTGCGGCATCCTCGCCCATGCCTAATAGCACGAGCGCGGTTTGTTCAACATAACTAAGCGTCTGCTTTGATAGAACTGTGTTCATTGATGTTTACCCATTGTTTCAGTATTTCGGCTACGCGCTCTGGCTCTTCATTAGCAATAAGCTGTAGGTGTTTCAATTGAATTTCTAATGGCGAACCTGCTGGTGGTAGCATGTCGCTGTTTACATCTAAACCTGAAGAGGCTGAGATGCCTTTTTCAGATAGGCGGCGATCAAGTACTTCTTCATGCTCGCGTTCTTCACGCGTTTGCAAGTTTTCGTAGTCAGGTTCTTCCTGAGGCTCAGCAAAATTTAGCTCAGGCACAGGTTTATCAACGCCAGTTAGGTGCATGATTAATGGACGCAGTACGAAGAAGATCATCGCCAAGCCTAACAAGCCACCAATAACGTAGCGTATTGGCTGCTGTACTGTAGGGTCTTGCCACCACGGCAGTGCAGGAGGAGCATCAATTTCGATTGGGGTGAAGTTGAAACTCATTAAACTTAAGCTGTCACCTCGTGTGGCAGAGATACCAACAGCATCCATGATCATGTTTGAGATTTGCTCTTTATCGGCTTCACTCCACGCCACACCATCTGGCGAAGCTTTGGAGTTCAACAGAACCGAGACACTAAGCTTTTCTATTTGGCCTTGTTGGTATTGAGTACGACGAACACTGCTCCCTACAGCATATTGACGATTCACTTCAGATCGCGCATTCGTGTTTTGGCTATCGTTCGTTTCCACTTCACCAGATCCTGTCACTGGCGGTTGGTTACTTAGAGAACCAGGAACACCCAACGCAATTTGATCAACCGAGTTGTTATGAATGGTGTGCTCATTACGCACAACCGGTGCGTTATCCAAAATTTCTTGTGTTTCTTCAACTTGGCTAAAGTCCAGATCGGCAGCGACTTGTACTCGGAAGTTACTCGGCCCCACAATCGGCGTAAGCATATCTGCTGCGCGTTGGATGATCTGTTTTTCAACACTCTTCTGGTATTCAAGATATTTCGCGTTTACTTTACCGGCTTCCGCAGAAGCGACATCCGCACTAAGAAGACGGCCATACTGGTCAATGACAGAAACAAATTCTGGCTTCATTGCCGTGACACTGCCGACCACTAGGTTAATGATCGCTTCAACTTGTTCAGGCTTTAAGTCTTCACCAGGTTTGAGCTCAAGCATGACAGATGCTGAAGGATTCTCACTGTTTTGGCGGACGAATAGAGTTTGACGAGGTATTGCTAAATGAACACGCGCGTTCGCTACTGAGTTCAAAGACATGATAGTACGTACTAACTCACCTTCTAAACCATGACGATAACGCGCTGTTTCCATAAATTGGCTCGTACCAAGAGAGCTATCTTCCTTGAGCGAATCCAAACCTGTCGGCAGCTTAGCTTTAACACCTTTTGATGCAAGCAACATGCGTACCTTCGCAACCTCACCTTCTGGTACAAGAACTTGTCCATTTTGCTCTTGCATGCGGTAGCTTACGCCTTCGCTTTCTAATACCGACACAATTTCGCCGATATCAAAACGCTCTTGTTGACTATATAGCGGACGAAAGCTCTGCGAGGAACTCCATAGTGCAACCACAATAATCGCTGCAACAATCGCAGCTAACACCGCAGATAGCACTAAGTTTCTCTGACTGCTAGACCAGATTTGCTTCAGCTTCGTTGTCACATCGTCCATGCCGTTGGCAGTAGAAAATGTCTGTGCTGTGCCGGTAGCCATAGCTGTGTTTCCGGCGACTTGGGGGGTTAGTTCTGACATGAATTACACCGGCATCTTCATAATATCTTCAAATGAGGTCACGACTTTGTTGCGCACTTGCATCAAAGCATTAAAGGACAAGCTGGCTTTTTGGCTCGCGACCATTGCACCAACTAGGTCATCACTTTTTCCTGTTTCTACGGCCGTCATTTTTTGACTAGCCACTGATTGATGTTGATTCACTGTATCCAACACATTTGTCATCGCTTGTGAGAACGATAAAGGTGCGTTTAGTGATTGTTGATCTAAAGGATTTGCACTCACGATAAACTCTGGCGGCTGCACTTGTGCCTGCATCGCCTGCATTTTTGACAACATAAGTTGCTCTGCCGAGACCGCATGAGTAGGTTGACTTGCCATCTATTTTTTCTCCTATTAGGCAGCCGAGCCTAGTGCCGACTGTAAATCAATACCATGTTCTCGCATTGCTGCGAGCTTGTAGCGTAGCGCTCGAGTAGAGACTCCAAGCGCGTTTGCGGTTTTCGTTCGGTTTCCACCAAACTGACGTAACTTTTCCAAAATAAACTGATATTCAGCTTGCTTCTTCGCTTCTACATGACCAAAACTTGCAGTTGGCTCTGCTGTAGGAACTGACGCGACAAGCTCAATAGGCAGCATCAGGTCATGGGCTGTAATGTAATCACCATGACGCATGACCAAAGCGCGTTGAATGACATTTTCCAACTCACGAATATTGCCCGGCCAGTGATACTGACTCAGCGCACTAATCGCATCTTGGGATAGGTGACAGCGGCTGCTATCTTGATACTTTTCAATAAAGAATTGGCTAATTGGTAGAATGTCCTCTTTTCTTTCACGCAAAGGCGGCCAGTGCAGAGGCAGCACATCTAATCGATAATAAAGATCTTCACGGAACGTGCCTTTTTGAACTTCCTCACGTAAGTCTTTGTTGGTTGCCGCAATAACACGAATATCGAGCTGAACGGCTTTATGGCTACCAACACGTTCTACTTCACGCTCTTGAAGGACGCGTAACAATTTCGCTTGAACCGCAGGTGACATTTCACCAATCTCGTCAAGCAGAATCGTCCCGCCATTTGCTTCTTCAAACTTACCGCTTTGAGAATTTGTCGCTCCGGTGAACGCGCCTTTTACATGACCGAATAGCACAGCCTCTAACATTGACTCTGGAATGGCGGCACAGTTAACCGCCACAAATGGACCATTGATACGCGGAGAGTGCTCATGCACATATCGCGCCAGCACTTCTTTACCCGTTCCCGATTCACCTGTAATAAGCACACTCGCGTTAGTACATGCTGCACGATGCGCCAATTGCAGAACTTGTTTGCTTCTCCAAGACTCCGCAACAATGTTGGCCATTGGCTTACCTAACGCTTCAACACGTTTAAGCAGATTAACCAACTGATTAGATTCAAACGGGCGTAATAGATAATCAGTAGCGCCCGCTTTCATCGTCTCAGCAGCCAAGATGCCTTGTTCTTGGTCGACAATCGCAATAACAACACCCGAATTTCGCTGCTTTTGGTGACACGCGACAAACTCACGAACACACATATCCGGCAGCGTAGAGCTCACTAAAGTGATTTCTGCTCGCTCTTCAAGCAAAGCGCCTCGACCAGTACGAGTGTGTTTCGCGGTGTAACCTGCATTTTGCAACACATCCAATACTGGTTGAGCAAGAGCTTCATTTGGCTCAACCAACAAAATTTTCGTTTTCGTCATCATTGAACCTTAACTTTCGTTTGTTGATTTTGTGATTGTAGATCTGGGTGGTGTTTCGTAGCCGTATACTCGTTGTCCCTCACTAAACGCAGGGTGACACGTCGGTTTTTTGCTTGGCCATTAACCGAGTTATTGCTGGCAATTGGGTAACGTGAACCATGAGCTCGTGTTTCGATCATCGACTCGTCGACCCCAAGCTCAATCAAAGCATTGGTGACTTGCTCTGCTCGAGTACGTGACACAGAAAGGTTCGTTAAACTTGAACCAACGTTATCGGTGTGACCGTCGATGAGGATTTTGGTCACTCGATCATCCACAGATACATAGCTATACAGCGCTTCTAGTGTTGCTTTCTGTCCACGACTTAACGTCTTCTGACCAAACTCAAATGAGAGCGCCATATCCCTTGCCTCTGAAAAAGACAATTTAGGCAATCGCGCGCGACACGCATTAAATGATTTCAATGCGTTTTGAATTTGAAGAGTAGGAATCACAATCTCTGAAACAGAGGAAGCATTACTTCCTTTAAGTGACAGCGTCACCCAACTACCCGAAGCAATTGAATCCATGAATTCTTCAGCGCCTTTATTAAAGATGAAACGCTGAGACGGCTTAGTAAATTCAAGGGAACCAAATTCTTTTCTATAAAGCTCATCACCCCAAGGAGCATTTTGAGTTGTTAAAGCAATCGTTTTCCATTTATTGTTTTCATATTCTATATCGGAAATAAAATAGAATTTATTATTAGGTTCCGCTAGGAAATAAAACTTCCCATAGTCTTTATTTGATTGCAACAAGTTGCATTTGAATTTATTTCCCTCATATGTCCATTTAGAGAGGTCCATAGGGATTGTTAAGACTTCTTCTGAATATGACACTTTTGAAAAAATAAAACTGATAACAATAATTGTGTTACAAATTATCAAACGGACATGATTCATGTATATCTTACATTCCCATGACTTAAACCGTTTAATTAAATATGCCACCAAGCCGAGAGAACTGGCATAGCTAATCATTTTAATTACCTATTCTGAATATTAAAATTGGTTACAAAACGCTCAAGAGAGCACGCTTAGCCTCCAACGGAAGCTTTAAGCATAAAAAACAGTATCTTATAATTTATTTATTTGAAGTTGTTGTTACGCCATAAAGGCAATTTAAAAAATCTATAACAACTAAAACGCTCAACATTGTTATTTTATTTATTAAGCGATTTATAAAGAAAACTAACTCTTTTTAAATTTCATTAAAAGATTATGACTATATGAACAAAGCAACATGTGAACTAAAGTCACAATCTTAGAGTTTGGAGCTAAAAGATCATTAAAATTTCTGTGTAGACTACACGCCATTAAGTTAAAACACTTTCGATTGTTAACGCACGGTAAAATATAAATGGAAAATAGAGTTAGCGAGCCTATTTCTGATAGTCAACTACTTGATGTAGAATTATTAGGCAAACCTATTCATATCATTCGTGAGAAGCTCGATAATTTAATTTCAGAATCTTGCTCAAATCTTACGACTGAATTACAAAATTGGCTCAGCACAGGAAAAGTGGAAGCTAGCTTAACCTCAGTAGACTTGCACCGCTTTACATCGGTTGAGATGGACAAAGAGCAAACGTCGACCTATCAACATCAGGAAGGCGGCATGGTATTCATCCATGGTAACCCCCACACGCTAATAAAGTTGGCTGATAGATTTTATGGTGCAAGTGCAGAGCGCTCAGCCGCTACTCTGACGGCCAGTGACTTACGTTTACAAGAGCGCATCAGTCGAATCATCATCGGTTGGCTTGCTCCTGGTGAAATGTGGGACACGGGTGAGTATGAGACCCCTAGAGGTATTGGCATTAACGTTCAATTAAACATTGCGTTTGACGATCATCAAGGCTCAATTCATCTCAAGCTAGATGGTCATCTTATTCAAACGCTAATCGAGCAGCTTGAACTGCAGCCTGATACCGATTTGTTTCAACCTTTCTGTCGTTCTTTAGAGACGACCCCCGTTCGACTGAACGTTGTTCTAAGTAAAAAGAAGATGCCTTTAAGTGATGTGGTTGGCTTACAACCCAACGATATTTTACCTATTGAGCTTCTTAACACGGTTCCAGTAAGCATTGGCAACCAATCTCTATTTACAGGTCGTATTGCCGAGCAAGACGGCCAACTTGTTTTGATCTTTAACCCTGATAAGGAACCGCAGCGATGAGCGAAGCGCTAGAAACTAATGCATTCGACGCAGAAGAACTGAACTTTGATGATTTTCAATTAGAAGACTTTGAAGCCGAAGATACGCTCCAACAAGAACCAGCCACTGCGGAACGTGACCTTAGCTTTTTCAAAAGCATTCCTGTCACAGTCACGCTGGAAGTTGCGAGTAAGGAGATCCCACTTGGGGACTTAATGAAAGCGGGTGAAGGCACGGTTATCGAGTTGGAAAAGCTCAATGGCGAGCCTTTAGACGTGAAAGTAAACGGTTCTCTTATGGGCCACGCTGAAGTTGTCGTTGTCAATGATAAGTATGGACTTCGTCTGATCGATGTACATGACTCTGCATTGAGTGGCGTTGGTCAATAATCTTAGGTAGGCATCACAATGAAAAATCTGAGCGCTTGGCACCGTTGGTTACCTCTTTTGGTATTGGTGTCACTTTTGTTTGCTTTCCCAACAATGGCGGCTGACAACGGCTTAACTATCTTGTCCGTTTCTGATGGCGACACACAACAAGAATACAGCGTTAAACTGCAAATTCTGTTGTTGATGACGGCGCTCAGTTTTCTTCCAGCATTTATTTTGATGGCGACGAGCTTTACTCGAATTGTCGTTGTCCTTGCGATTTTGCGCCAAGCTCTTGGTCTTCAACAAAGCCCACCTAACAGAGTGTTGGTCGGGATCGCTCTCGCATTGACGTTACTGATTATGCGCCCTGTCTGGAGCGATATTTATGAAAATGCGTTTCAGCCATACGACAACGGCGAAATCACGCTAATACAGGCTTTTTCTGTTGCAGAGAAACCAGTGAGAGAGTTCATGTTGGCACAGACGCACCAAAGCTCTCTTGAACAAATGTTACGTATTGCCAATGAGCCTCTCGACCAAAACGTTGAGGATATTTCATTTGCCGTTGTCTTGCCTGCATTTGTCATTAGTGAACTGAAAACCGCCTTCCAAATTGGTTTTATGCTTTTCATCCCGTTTTTGGTCATCGACTTGGTTGTCGCCAGTGTCCTGATGGCAATGGGTATGATGATGCTATCACCTTTGATTGTCTCACTTCCCTTTAAGTTGGTGGTATTTGTACTCGTGGATGGTTGGGCAATGACAGTTGGCACCTTATCTGCCAGCTTCGGTTAACTAGGAGCAGTTATGACCCCAGAACTAACCGTAACGTTATTTTCCGATGCAGTATGGCTGATCATTTTGATGGTTGCCGTATTGGTTGTTCCAGGCTTAATTGTCGGTTTGTGTATCGCCGTATTTCAGGCTGCCACACAAATCAACGAGCAAACACTCAGCTTTTTGCCACGTTTGCTCGTTACCTTATTAATGGTGATTTTTGCAGGTCACTGGATGCTACGTAAGATCATGGAACTGTTTGATTTCTTGTTCCACAACATACCAGGGATGATTGGCTAATGGCCATCACATTTGCAGAGCTCTCGGCGATACTCGGTCAACTCTGGTGGCCGTTTTTTCGTGTGGGAGCCGTATTTATTTCAATGCCTTTCTTTGGTGATGCGATTATTCCTGTTTGGGTTCGTACTTTACTGGCCCTCTCGATCGTTGTCATTACTGGACCGTTAATGCCACCCATGCCACAAGTCGAGTTATTCTCTATGACTTCCCTGTTCCTTGCTTTTGAGCAAGCTATTTGGGGAGTAATGTTTGGGTTAATTTTGCACATGCTCTTTAACGTTTTCACCATGCTTGGCCAGGTGATTTCTCTGCAAATGGGCTTAGGTATGGCGATGATGAATGATCCTATTAACGGGCTTTCTGTCGCCATTTTGGGACGCATATTTCTGATTTTCTCAACCTTGTTGTTCCTCGCGCTAGAAGGACACTTACTCGTCATAGATATCGTGATTCAAAGCTTTGTTGTTTGGCCAGTCGGATCTGGTATCACATCGCTTTCTCTGCAAGGTGTTGTCAATATTTTCGGTTGGATGTTTGCCTCTTCACTAGCTTTGGCTTTGCCCGCTATTGTTTCCATGCTTCTAGCCAACATCAGTTTTGGTGTAATGAACCGAGCCGCACCATCACTTAATGTCTATGCGTTAGGTTTTCCTATGACGATGCTGCTGGGTCTATTCAGCGTATTAATCTCAGTTTCTGGTGTTCCTGGTCGCTACACGGCGCTCGTTCACGACACCATTAGACACTTGAGTAACTTTATGTTGGGGGGAGCATGAGCGATCAATCTTCTCAAGACAAAACTGAAAAAGCCTCACCGCAGAAGGTAAAGAAAGCCCGCCAGGAAGGACAAATTCCTCGCGCGAAAGAGTTTACTACTGCGGTGATATTTCTAGCGGTGGCGCTCTACTTTTACTCTCAGCTTAATAGTATTTGGGAAAGCATGTCGGGTATCTTTCGCTACAACATGATGCTGACGCGAGCCGACCTAGAAAATCCTAAACAACTTGTCGAGCAATTGGGACAAAGTTTAGCGGTCATCATAGACATGCTATTACCATTGTTTACCGTCATTATTATCGTGACCTGTGGTAGTAGCCTTGTGCTAGGCGGCTGGATGTTCCGTCCCGCGAACGTAATGCCAAAGCTCAGCAAAATTAATCCTTTGAGCGGGATAAAGCGCATTTTTTCGACCCGCTCAGTGGTTGAGCTCTTAAAGTCAACGTTCAAAGTAGCCGTGATATTCGGCATCTTATATGGCTATTTAGACAACCACTTACAGCCATTACTTGGCATGCAAAATCTCCCGCTCAGCCAAGGTTTTTCTCTAGTAATGTCAATTCTGTTTGAAGGCTTACTCTTAATGGGCTTCGCCTTGTTGTTATTTGGGGTTATCGACATTCCTTATCAGCGTTGGGAACACCTAAAAGAACTCCGCATGACGAAACAAGAATTGAAAGAGGAATTTAAAAATAATGAAGGTCGTCCGGAAGTAAAGCAACGTATTCGTCAAATACAGCAACAGTTTGCGCGCCGTAAGATCGATAAAATGGTGCCGACGGCTGACGTGATCATCACTAACCCAACGCACTATGCAGTCGCACTGAAATACGAGCCTTCACTTTCTGACGCGCCCTTTGTCGTCGCAAAAGGTGTAGACGAAACCGCTATGCACATTCAACGTATCGCCCGAGAAAACAAAGTGGAAATCATTAACTCCCCGCCACTTACCCGTTCGATTTATCACACGACGGCGATTGAACAAGCAATCCCAAGCCAACTGTACATCGCAGTGGCACATATTCTTACTTACGTTTTGCAATTGAAAGCCTTTCGTAAAGGTGAGGGAAAAGAGCCAATTCCTTTACCTCATTTTTCGATTCCAAAACATTTGCAGCACTGATTAACCCGCGTTTATCCAAGGACACGAAAGTATGCTTAACCGGTTAAAACAACTTCAAACATCAACCAAAGGCTACGTTGGCATTCCAATCGTCTTGCTAATGATATTAGCAATGGTGATTCTTCCTTTGCCTCCTCTGCTACTGGATGCGCTGTTTACCTTTAATATCGTCTTAGCAATCCTAGTATTGCTGGTCAGCACAACCGCAAAGCGACCATTAGATTTCTCTGTTTTTCCAACTATTTTGCTGGTCGCAACATTATTACGTCTCACATTGAACGTGGCTTCTACGCGAATTGTACTCCTAGAAGGACATAATGGTGGTGACGCAGCGGGTAAGGTCATTCAAGCATTCGGTGAAGTCGTCATTGGCGGTAACTACGTCGTTGGTATGGTGGTGTTCGTCATCTTGATGATCATCAACTTCGTCGTAATCACCAAAGGTGGTGAACGTATTTCTGAGGTTTCAGCCCGCTTTACGTTGGATGCTTTACCAGGCAAACAAATGGCAATTGATGCCGACTTAAACGCTGGCCTTATCGATCAGGAAACGGCTCGCTTACGCCGTAAAGAAGTCGCCAACGAAGCCGATTTTCATGGTTCGATGGATGGTGCATCAAAGTTTGTGCGTGGCGATGCCATCGCAGGTCTGTTGATTCTGTTTATCAATATCATTGGTGGTATTAGTATTGGTGTCTTCGAGCATGGACTCGCTGCGTCTGACGCCTTTAAAACTTATGCCCTACTCACAATCGGTGATGGTCTAGTTGCTCAAATTCCTTCACTACTATTGGCAACGGCTGCCGCGATTATCGTTACGCGAATTAATGATAGCGATAATGGCATGTCGGAAACCATGCAAAAGCAATTACTGGCAACTCCTGCAACGCTATTTACTGTCGCAGGTATTATGGCGGTAATCGGTATGGTACCGGGTATGCCACACCTAGCCTTTTTTGCGTTTTCTGGCGCATTAGCGTTCGCAGGGTGGCGTCAAACCAAGAAGCCAGTGCAAGACTCCCAGATTGAAGAGGTCGAAGCACTTTCACAAGCGATGCAAGACGATGATACACCGCTGACATGGGATGATATTCCTCACGTCCAAACATTATCACTTGCGCTTGGTTACCGACTCGTCCATCTAGTCAACAAAGAACAAGGGGCACCTTTATCACAACGAATTCGCGGTGTGCGTCGAAACCTTTCTGAACAAGTTGGCTTTTTATTACCTGAAGTTCGTATTCGTGACAATCTGAGCCTCAAGCCAAACCAATACACAATTTCTCTAAATGGCGAAGTCATTGAGCAAGGTTTTATTGAACCAGAGCGTTTAATGGCGATAGCGGTTGGCGAAACTTACGGTGAGGTAGATGGCATTTTGGGTAGCGATCCTGCTTATCAGTTGCCAGCTGTGTGGATTGAGCATCAAGATAAAGCAAAAGCACTTAATATGGGTTACCAAGTTGTCGATGATGGCACTGTTATTGCCACTCATATTAGTAAAATCATGAAGACAAACCTTGCAGAATTGTTTACGCACGACGATGTGGAAGCAATAACCCAGCGTTTGACACAACAAGCCCCGAAACTAGCAGAAGCATTAGCAGCAGCACTTAATCCAGCACAGCAGCTGAAAGTATATCGCCAGCTTTTATTGGACCAAGTGCCACTAAAAGATATTCGCACGATTGCCAACACAATGTTGGAATCCGCGGAAAATACAAAGGACCCGATCCTACTTGCATCTGATGTACGCTGTGCACTAAAGCGTACGCTTGTTAACTTAATTGCAGGACAAAAGAACGAATTAAATGTCTACGCACTGTCTGATGAGTTAGAACAAATGCTACTAACTTCACTGCAACAAGCACAATCTTCTGGTACGGTAACACTAGATAGCTTCCCAATTGAGCCAAACATTCTTGGTCAGTTCCAACAAAACTTGCCATTGATTAGACAACAGCTTAAACAACAGGGGCTACCTCCGATCCTTCTCGTTATGCCACAGCTGCGCCCTCTTCTAGCGCGTTACGCTCGCACATTTACACAAGGGCTGGCAGTATTGTCTTACAACGAAATCCCAGAAAACAAACAAATCAATGTGGTAGGAAACCTTGGTTAATCTTATTTCAACACATGCGATGTACGAACATTTGGTTGGTCTCGCAGTACAACATATCGTCACGGATGACGATCAATTAGTCTTTGATGCTTTAAAACACAATGATGTCCAACACGCATGCCAAGCAATTAGGGAAGCTCAATCAGGAGAAGTAGAATTCCAACACCTGACGTTGAGATTTGGTATGCGTGGAGAACAAAGTGTCTATCAATTCAAACTCTCTGAACAAATGCAGTACTGCCTGGATTTGTTCAGTCTTTACCTTGCACTAAGACAAACACAATTTCAGTTAGAAGCCTTTCATCACGACTTGATTAGTAATGTTGTCGTGCCGATTCGCGTGGATGCATTACTGTGGGAGCCTGGGGTTTATTTTCTCGAACAGACGATTCAATTCCACTCTTCTGCTTTTCAACATGTGATTCCTTCTCTTCAAGCTGATGAAACGTTATGTGATCGTGATAAAGTCGCCACACTCACCAAAAAGTTAAAAGAGAATGCATATTCACTTTGGTTTGAAGTCGCGACATCGCAAGTGAACTTCGAGCGCGTCGCAGACTTTAGTCCCGATATGATCAAATTGTCAGTCACACTAGAAGATAAAGAAGAAAGACACGCTTTCCTACCTATTGCTAAGTTCTTAAGAAAGCATAAATATACTTGGGTTGCCGGACGTGTAGCGAGTCAAACGGAACTTAACCGCTATCGTTTATTGGGTGCCAGTTATTATTTTGGTTATTTCAGCGATATCCCAACCTCTCTCTCCTTTCAGTCTTTTGATGAGGAATAGTTGAAACTCAACCATTTATATTTAAAACAGCACGATTTATTCGTGCTGTTTTTTTATTTATAACGGATAACCACAAGATCATTGGGCAATAGTTTCTTTAACTTAACTAAAAAATTTAGGCTTATATGATGATTTTCCCGGTTTTCATGGAATACAAATCACTAAAAATCATCAATTTTTATCTTTTTTAGAAATTTTTTAATTTTCAAATTAATCATTAAAGCCGACCGACCGCCTCTAGTTAGTGACAAGGGAATATCCCGAGGCCTGAAAGATATAGTGACTAACTAAGGAGACTAAGATGGCTTTATCAATGCACACTAACTACGCTTCGCTTGTAACTCAAAACACAATGAACACAACAAGCGGACTTCTAAACACAGCAATGGAACGTCTAAGCACAGGCTACCGTGTGAACTCAGCTGCTGATGACGCTGCTGGTCTTCAAATTGCTAACCGTCTAGAAGCGCAAACACGCGGCATGTCAGTAGCAATGCGTAACGCACAAGACGGCATCTCTATGATGCAAACTGCTGAAGGTGCGATGGATGAAATGACAAACATCGTTTACCGTATGAACGACCTTGCTACACAATCGTTGAACGGTTCAAACAGTGCAACAGACCGTGCGTCTCTTAACAAAGAGTTCACACAGCTTACTGCAGAACTAAACAACATCGTAGACAACACTAAGTTCGGTGGTCAAAACCTTCTTAAAGGCGGCGGCTTCGGTGCAGGTGACGTAACATTCCAAATCGGTGCATCTTCTGCTGAAACATTGACTGTAAGCGCAAGCGCAGGTATCGGTGAAATCACTACTATTCTTGCTGATGCAGCAATTACAGATGGTATCGATGACGCGACTAAAGCAAAAGCAGCACTAGACAAAATCAGCGGCGCTGACGGTCTAGTAGAAAAAATTGGTAGCTCTCGTGCAGACTTCGGTGCGAACATCAACCGTCTTGAGCACACTATGGCTAACCTTGGTAACATGGTAGAAAACGTTACAGCATCTAAAGGTCGTATCATGGATACAGACTTTGCAGTAGAGTCTTCAAACATGACTAAGAACCAAATGTTGATGCAAGCAGGTACAACTGTTCTGTCTCAAACTAACCAGCTTCCAAGCATGGCAATGTCACTACTACGCTAATTACTTAGTTAATAGTGCGCTTAATTTAAATCGTCTTAATTATAAAGCCTTCCTATGGAAGGCTTTATTTTTATCTACGAATATAAATAGAGCTCGTATTATCTTTGTGAGATTCAGGCACTCTGAATCCGAATTTCAACATAATATTAAATAAAACCTTATTAAACAGTTCTAATTCTATCGTCTCTAATTTGCTTCCTATTTTACTATCTCTAAGTTCAGGAAAATTGAACTTAGCTTCCTTTAAGATACTAGCTATCTCATCAGAATTGATGCTCTGTTTACTTAATAGTTTTTTGTTAATGAACTCTTCATATGCACGAGCACACTTCATCAATCGTAACGCAAATTCATTCATAACTGACATTCTTTGAAACGTAAAAAATTTAATTTTTAGTGAGAACACTTGCACGTCACACTATCAAAAATAATATCAGAACGTAATTAATGTACTCTGTAAGAATTATCTGAATCAAGCTGAAGTAAGGGCTGAATATAACGTCTAATTAAAACATCTCTCCTAATTAGAACCGTCAATACAATTAAATATTTTCTTTGTTTAGGTCGCCTTTTCTTATAAGGAAATTACTTTTTCCATGGAGGAAGGCGGAACAAACAAGGTGGAAACACCACTTCCTCCCAAGAAAACAAAATAGCTTTAAACCTTTGTTTTAATTGAACTTAATATACGGCACGCATCTTGCCACTGATAATTAAACTAAGGCGTAGCATTCAAAGTATTCAAGCCAATAAGAGATGAGAGGAGCACACCTCATGAGTTCTTTAGACCCAGTAAAAATGGCAACCCAATTCGCACAATTGGACACAAACCCATTCAAAAACCGTTACCAAGCGCAAGCTAATGTGTACCAGTCACAACTGTCAGCTTTTAATAAAGTTGAAAGCGCACTACGTGATTTTCGTACTGCAATGAAAGAGATGAATAACAGCACAAACAGCATCATCAAAAACAGTGCGACACTCTCTCAAGAAGGTAACTTTACTGCAAACGCGGATGCTAAAGCGCTAACGGGTAACTATCAGATTTTTGTAGAAAAAGTGGCAACGGCGCATCAAGTATCTACAGGTATGCCTGCAGACCTTGAGGCAACGACAGAAGTACCAACAACTGGATCTTTAGAATTCACCATCAACGGTGAAACAATGAGTCTAGACTTGTCCTCCGTTGATGTTAATGGTGACGGCACTGCAACGATCAGCGATTTAGCCAGTGCGATTAACAATCACACGGATAACCCTGGCGTTAACGCCACTCTAGTTCGCTCGAATGGTCAAACACACTTTATGCTATCGAGCACTGAGACTGGTGTCGAAAATAAGATCAACGTATCTGCATCGGGTACTGGCCAAGCGTGGTTTGAAGACGCCTTCACCAACCTCAAGCAAATCAACGCTCCGCAAGATGCGGTTATGTGGCTAGGTGCAAAAGACTCAGGCCTGAAACTAACCAACGCAAGTAATACTTTTGAAGGTGTCATCGACGGTGTTGACATTACCGTATCTAAACCGCAAGCCGCGGGAGATTCGCCAATCGGTTTAAAAATTGGAGCTGATAGCGAAGGCACTAAAGAACAACTAGATAAGTTTGTGGAAACCTACAATGCCCTTGTTTCGACTATCGATCAGTACACCCAAATTGGCGGTGAAGATCAGAAACGCGGCGTGCTCGCTAGCGACTCGACATTGCGTTCTATTGAGAGTCAGTTAACGGGGTTAATCCGAGGTGAACACAATGGTATGCGCCTAAGCGAAATCGGCGTGAGCCTAGACCGCAACGGTAAAATGAAAGTTGATCAAGAAAAGTTCAAAGAAGCTCAACAAACAAACAGCGCAGGCTTAGAGGCGTTGTTTAATGGGGATGACGCTTTGCTAGATTCTCTTGACGCGATGGTAGAGCCTTTCTTGAAGTTCTCATCAGGTACCTTCAGCACGCGTAAAGACGCAATACAGTCAAGCTTAGACCGAATCAAAGATAAACAAACCAATTTAGAGCGTAAGTACGAAATGTCGTACAACCGCTATCTCAAACAATTCACTCAAATGAATTCAATTATGACCCAAATGAACCAAACCATGTCCATGTTTAATGCTCAAAAATAAGACATTTGGTTCCAAATTTAGGAGAAATATTCATGCTTATGGATTCTGGTTACGATTCGTACCAACAAGTCGATCTCGACGCTCAAGCGGCAGCAGCAAATCCACACCAATTGGTCATCATGTTAATCGATGGCCTACTCGATGAAGTTGAACGTATTCGCGGCCACCTAGCCGCAAATCGTTTGGCCGAGAAAGGGAATGGAATCAACAAATGCATGAACATCTTGATTGGACTAACAAGTGCTTTAGATGATGAAAACGGCGGTGAAATTGCGGAAAACCTACGCCAGCTGTATGACTTCTGCCAAGTCGAACTTTATTACGCTAGCGTGCAAAACGATGCAAATCGCTTGGTTAACGTTGAGCGTGTAATGGGTAACATTCGTGAAGGTTGGATGAATTTTGGACAACAAGCATAAAGTATCGCCAGAGCGATTCCGTCATTTATCTCAGCTCATCCAGTTCGCCGCAAAAACGGCCGATTGGCATGCGCTCAAGCGGTACGACTTGCAGTTGCGAGAGCTTTTGATCAGTCACAAGCCTTTTTTGAAAGATCCTAAGCTTGCACCTGAAATCCAGCGAGCGAAAACAGTGCACGCTAATGCCTTCGCAGTATTAGAGAAGTCGACCAACGAGTTGAAAAAAGAGATGAACATGGTCAATGACCATCAAGAACGCGCTATGGCCTATCAATTAGCAATGACCATGGAGCTAACTCAATGATCATACCTTCTTCAACTCAGCACTCGGGTAATTCGCCAGCTAACAATGAGGGTCACATCAAGCAAGCGAACTCGGTACACGGCTTTTCTCATGGTTTTAAATCAGGGAACAAGCAGAATGGTGAGCAAGACTTTAACTCTGCGTCAGCGGTACCGAGTTTTCACCTTACGGCCTCTACTTTGAACAGCGCAAACAAAGTACAAAGTCATGGTTTTGATACTGATGACCGCTCAGCTTCAGATCCGGATGCCAACTTGACCAGTACACTAGGGTTAACAGAATCGACTGATCTTGCAGCGCAAGCTCAAGCTTTAACCCAGGGTATGATTACCATGGCAGAGAAGCAGGCTGAGAAACTAGGAAAAGCGTCATCTTTAATGACTGCGAGCGAAGTTAAGTCTGTTACTCAAGATTCGTCTAACGCTATGTTAAACACATCATCAAAACAAGATGTGAAGCAAAGTCTGCCGACTTCATCGAGTTCGCGTTTGCCTATCTCCGGTGCTGAGTTTCAAACTCTTTTGAATCAACCTGTTCAAGGGCAACCAACCGCCTCTCTACTTCAAGCACAAGCTCCTACAACACAACCTGCACATTCACCGGTTGCGACGAGTCATGTTCAAGCTCAAGGCTCTGAGTGGGCAGCGGTGCGTGTTGATACCACTGCCGGAAAGTGGGGGGAGCAAATGATGCAAGTATTACATGATCGCGTGACGCTCCAAGCTCAACAAAATGTACAAGAAGCAAAAATCCGCCTAGACCCACCAGACTTAGGGAAATTGGATTTACTTGTACGTGTTGAAGGTGACCGATTGAGTGTCCACATCAACGCCAATGCCGCAGCAACACGAGAAGCTTTAATGCAAGTTTCGGAACGATTGCGTACTGAGTTACAAGAGCAAAACTTCGTTCATGTCGATGTCAATGTTGGCTCTGATCAAAACCAAGGTCGAAATGACCCACATGCAAACGAAGAAGACGCCAATATTTTCGCCGCACGAGAATCTGGTGCATTCCAAACCACGACAACAACTAACTATTCAGAACACTGGCTAAGCACTCAAGCTTAGTGAATCTTCGAGGAAAAAGGTTATGACCAAACAACAAATGATCGCCCTGTTTATCGCCATGATCATCACCAGTGCCCTCGTTTCGGCCGTCACAATTATGGGCGGAATCTGGTACTTAAACAAACACGCTCAAGAGTCACCTGACTCTGGTTCACTGATCGAAGACTCTCCACTGTCTTTTTTGGTCACAGAACAACCGACAAGTAAAGGTCCTAGCTTCCATCCTTTGGACAAAGTCGTTTTGACCGTTAAAGGCAAGAAACAGACTCACTTTGTGATGCTAGAACTGGCAATTGAGACACGCCGTCCAGAGCGTATCAAAGAGATCGATGAATACATGCCTATGGTACAAAACTCTCTATTAAAACTGTTTAGCGACAAAACGTTTGATCAGTTACAGCAAGCGGGTGCCATCGATATTCTGCAAGACGAAGTGAAGCAAACGCTTCTACTCGCTTTTGCTAAAACAGACATCGTCCGAGAAATCGACGATGTTTTGTTGACTAAATATGTTGTGCAATAACGGAGCACAACCATGTTAGACATGAATGTACAAGACACTTACACCACAGAAGAGGAAGTGACAACACCGTCACGACCAATTGATGAAAACGCATTGCTACAACGTCATCAGGTCATGGTAAAACGCGTAGTTAACCAGCTGCGCGTTCATGCCACTTCTCACTGTAGTATTGAAGATATGCAGCAGATAGGCCTTATCGCTCTAGTCGAGGCTGGACGCCGATATGGCGATGTTGACGATCCTCACTTTCCTGCTTTCGCCGTTTGTCGAGTTCGGGGAGCTATTTTAGACGAATTACGCCGACTAGATTGGCGTTCACGTAAGACTCGTCAACAAGCCCACGAGCTCAACGACGTGACTCGAGATCTCACTCGAACGTTAGGTCGAATGCCAACGGATGCCGAAATCATCCAGGCTTTAGGGACGAATGAGCAAGATTATTACAACCGCCAAAATGCCGCTCTCGCAGGCGAGATGCAAAGCCTTGACCAACTGATGGAGAGCAGCGGTGATAGCTACATTGGCGGGCAATACGATGGCATGGAACATGAACATATTCGTCGTAGTTTAGACAGTGCTTTGGGTAAATTACCTAAGCGCGATCAACTGCTCCTGACTCTGTTCTATCAACATGAACTCAACTTACACGAAATAGCTCTGGTATTGGATCTGACACCACCTCGTATATGTCAGCTTCACAAACAAGCGCTGAAACAACTCAACCAATTAATGTCCTCTTAGGAGTCACAAGATGCAAAAGTTTTTTGGAGTGCTCACTATCCTGGTGTGCGTCTTCGGTGGATATATGTGGGCCGGTGGTAGCTTAGGTGCTATCTGGCAGCCAGCCGAATTCCTTATCATTATTGGCGCCGCTGCTGGTTCTTTGATCATCGGTAATCCGCCTCATGTACTGAAAGAAATGCGTCGCCAAGTGCCAGCGACCATTAAAGGTCCAACAGAAGAGCATGAGTACTACATGGAATTAATGGCACTACTCAACAACTTGCTAGAGACAGCGAGAAACCGCGGATACAAGTTTCTGGATTCTCATATTGAGGCTCCGGAGCAAAGCTCTATGTTCCTCGCTTACCCGACGATCGCAGAAGATCATCGCCTAATTTCTTTCATTACTGACAATTTACGTTTAATGGCAATGGGACAGATGTCGCCTCATGAATTAGAGGGACTGCTAGAGCAAGAAATCGAAGCAATACAGAACGAAATGCTTTTACCTTCACGCTCACTACAGCGTACAGCAGAAGCACTACCTGGCTTCGGTATTCTTGCAGCAGTTGGTGGCATCATTATCACCATGCAAGCTATTGATGGCTCAATCGCTATGATTGGGTATCACGTTGCGGCAGCTCTCGTTGGTACATTCATTGGTATTTTCGGTTGTTACTGTGGCTTAGATCCACTAAGTAACGCCATGGCTCAGCGAGTAAAACGTAATATGACTGCTTTTGAGTGCGTTCGTGCAACCTTGGTTGCCTACGTAGCGAAAAAGCCGACATTGCTCGCCATTGACGCTGGTCGTAAACATATTCAGCTAGACATCAAACCAACATTCAACCAAATGGAGAAGTGGTTAGCTGAACAGGAGGGATAATGCAAAAACAAGAGCATGTAGTGTTCAAACGTGCCAAAGTATACAGCCATGATGAGTCGTCTCATGGCGGCGCGTGGAAAGTCGCGTTTGCTGACTTCATGATCGCCCTAATGGCGCTGTTTCTTGTACTTTGGGTTATGCAGGTGGTAGACAAAGAAGAGCGTAAAGCGATTGTTGCCCACTTGCATAGTTCAAGCGTATTCGACAAGAGTTACGGCAACCCATTTGATACGTCACAAAGTATTTCTCCTATCGACTTGGCACAGGACTCTTCTGTGCCAAGTAAACACAACTCCAACCATGTAGTAAGCTCTTACTTTAAAGGTGATGGGGATGGACCAGAAATTGATTCTTTGATTCCTGGTAACTTCGATACTCAAGAGCAACTTGCCGCACTAGCGAAAGTAATTGAGCAAATGACTGCCCAAATTAATGCGCAGGGAAATGTAAACGTCACGGTGACACCACAAGGTTTGCGTATCGTCCTTCAAGATGATTACAAACAGCATATGTTCAGCCGTGGTGGTGCAGAACTTACTCCTTTTTTTGAAGATTTACTGCTCGCACTAGCACCTGTATTTCATCGTGTTAACAACCCTCTGATCATCAGCGGACACACAGATGCAATTCCATTTAAAAAGCGTTTTGGTCGTCAATCTAACTGGGCGTTATCAGCCTCTCGAGCAGACGTAGCAAGAAATACGTTAGTTGAAGGCGGTATGCCGGATGATAGAGTAATGCAGGTAACGGGTATGTCAGATAGAGCGCTGCTTAATCCTGATGAGCCAGATTCTAGCGAAAACCGTCGTATTGAGCTGTTTGTTTTAACGACTCCTGCCGCTAAAGTGCTTGAGACCCTTTTTGGCAACCACCAAGAAAGCGAACTGCAAAAAGCGAAAGATAAGGCTGAATTCAACCAACCAGTCATTCGTCAAGAAGTCATCAATTACTCCGGCGATACCGCCACCAGCGAAGTAAAAATTCAAGAATTATAATCTTAAAAGG
Source organism: Vibrio sp. 779(2023) (assembly GCF_033344285.1). Taxonomy (NCBI): domain Bacteria; kingdom Pseudomonadati; phylum Pseudomonadota; class Gammaproteobacteria; order Vibrionales; family Vibrionaceae; genus Vibrio; species Vibrio sp. 779(2023). The sequence continues at coordinate 199,002 of NZ_JAWPOM010000001.1, read as the reverse complement.
TCACCACTCTGATGGTGACCTCTCTAACCAAAGCCTCTGTTACTGTGACTTTTTAGTTGAGTTCTATATGCACATAACATCATCCGAAAAAAGAAAAAGCGACTTACTGAAGAAAGCCTTTTTATGGCTCATTGTCTTCGATTACCTTTTATTGGCGTTTTTCTTAACTCAGCTATCAAGTATGACATTAAACAGCGGAACCATGATCAGCTTGTTACTTGTAGTTTATAACGTCTTACTTGTTTCGCTATGTTTTCAACGAACCAACAAGCAGGACTCTTACATTATCTACCCTGTTTTGTCCGCAACGTTATTAGCATTTGTCTGCTTTCTTTACTTCTTTTTTTTAATTTAGCTCCCCGACTCGACCATTGATTTTACTTTTACTGCTTTTTCGAAGTGGTCGAGCTGATGAGTCTGAATCCACCACGTAGCCGCTTCCATCAACAGCTCTGGGTCGTCATTTTTATTAGCGAAAAACGCATAAAATGAGAGACCAACCAATTCACCTTTACTCGCGATCTTTTTGTCACAGACCTCTATAATTTTGTCTCTCAGCGAAGCTCTCATTTCTAATCCCTTAACCTAGTACATACTCACTAACCATACGGTTGAAAGAAATCAAATCAAACGAGCCTTTAATTTCAAAACGCACTCTTCCCACCTCACTCATGAAGAACTCGATTTCACAATCCAAATCAAAAGTACCAGAGGTCTCGATAGAAAATGCATTGATCTTACTGTAAGGCAAAGAAGTGTAATCCACTTTTGAGCCGGTAATCCCTTGCACATTTGCCGCTATCACTCGCTTGTTCGTAAACACCACTTGGTCACGAACTGTTTTAAAAACAGCGAAAATAGTCTCACCATCAATCAAGAACTTAAGGAAGTCTTCTCTGGCATTAGAAACGTCAATCGGCTTAAGCTTAAATACAGAGGAATTGTCGAAATCAATCATAATTAATCCTTTGAGTGGGCGTTAGAACGAATTATCAACGTATCAGATAGCACCACTTTTGCCTACTCGCAACGCACGTTTCTGCTTGATTCGCCCAACAACGAAGCGTCACTCACTTCCACCCTTGCATCCATTGCTCAGAGTCTTTTAGGTCTTGCCAGTTCATCTCTCGGTCGCGTTTACTCATGACTGCCTCGATGACACATCTCACAACGTTACCATCTTCATCTAGTTCCATTTCCGTCACAACAAAATGCTTCTCTTTGTTTTTAGGTGAAATTGCCGTCCATTTACTGTGCAATAGTTTCTTAGGGTGGATTCTGTTCATCGCATTGTACCAATTTAACTACCATGTTGATGTATACGACTGAATACCAAGAGAGAATCAGATTTTGTTTTTGCAAACCTACAAAAGATAAAACCGCAAAAGAGATCACTCCCTTTCGCGGCCCTAACTACAACCCGACTAGGTCTTCTGACCATTCAATCGAGGGTTTAAGTACTGACTTTGGAGCAACTGTAGCCCTTTACCGACCAGAACAATCACTACCGCGCCAATCAGGACAGGCGTGAAGAGAAAACTCCATCCCTGCCCAGACGCCATGATCAAAATTGGATTTGCACCCGCAGGTGGATGAGTGGTCTTCGTAATCAGCATCGCAGAAACACCTAGCCCCGTCGCAATCGCGAGCGTGACCGGCGTGACGTCAACATACTGGCTAAACGCAATACCGATAGATGCCGTGATGAAGTGACCAATGATCACGTTTTTTGGTTGAGCGAGAGGGCTGCTAGGCACCCCAAACACCAGTACTGCGGTAGCACCAAATGGTGCCATCAGGAGTACAACCTCCGTCAGTGATACCTCAGCGTAGGACAATACGCCAATAGCCAACGTAGCGCCAAGCCCGGCAACCAACGATAAAATTAAATTATTCATAAACACCTCAAAGTAGACCGAATTGTCTACAAAATAAAATAGACAAATCTGTCTACCTTTGTCAATATGTGTTTATGGAACTTTTTGAGGACATAGTTATGAACAAAAAGAAACAGTTATTGATCGACACAGCTTTGTCACTGTTTTACAAACAAGGCATAAACTCTATTGGCATCAATGAAGTTCTCAATGTTTCCGGCGTGGCTAAACGCACGCTATATAACCATTTTGAGAGCAAAGAAGCGCTTATCATCGCCGCATTAGAACAACGCCACCAAATATTTATGGAATGGTTGGAGGAAAAGCTTTCTTCAGCACAAACGAGCGCGGAGGTGATCGATCAGTTATTTACAGCACTCAACGGCTGGTTTCATGGCTCTGAAGAAAAGTTGGGCGAGTTTCGCGGTTGCTTTTTCATCAATACGTCCGCGGAATTCAGTGACGACAGTGGCGAGATCGCAACGTATTGCCGCTACCATAAGCAGCAAGTCAGAGAGCTAATTCAACGCTATCTCAAATCAGACAACGCTGCATTACTCGATGCCATTTGCATCATGAAAGAGGGCGCGATCACTACCGCTTACATGACGAAAGAGTACGACAACGTCACGAAAAAATGCGTGACCATTTTGCACAAGCTGTAATGCATTCAGGTATAGTCATTTGCGGATTAAGTATTCAAACCAAAGGCACCAATCGGTGCCTTTTGTTTTACTTAGTGAGTCTACTTACAGCTCGTGCTCGGTGCGTGCGATGATGTCGTCTTGCGCGTCTGGTGATAGCGCGGTGAAAAACGCTGAGTAGCCTGCAACTCGCACAACAAGATCACGATATTGTTCAGGGTTCTTCTTCGCAGCTAGCAAGGTCTCACGAGAGACGATGTTGTACTGCACGTGCCAACCTTTGTGGTGGTTGAAGAAGGTACGAATCAACATAGAAAGCTTGAGCTTATCCCCTTCAGACTCAACCGCTGCAGGGCTTAACTTCTGGTTAAGCAGCACGCCACCAAGGATCTTATTCGCTTGAATCTTACCAACCGAGTTGTACACTGCCGTTGGACCTAAACGGTCTGAGCCAGATGACGGGCTTGCACCTTCTGCCAATGGCGTTTTCGCTTTACGACCGTCTGGCGTTGCCATGGTTGAAGCACCGAATGGGACGTTTGCCGAGATACTTGATGTACCTGCGTAGTAACCGCCGCCAATTGGACCACGCCCATGACGTGTATTAACGAACTGCTCTAGCTCATCAATGTACACTTGGTACGCGTCTGCCAGTAGTTGGTCTACTGCGTCATCATCGTTACCGTATTTTGGTGCAAAGTTGATAAGACGTTGGCGAAGCTGCTCGTTCTCCATGCCGTCGAAATCTTCAGCCAATGCTTTTGCTAGCTGTTGTTGTGAGATAAGGGGTTGGGTGATTTGCGCATCATCGAAAACAAGGTGCTTGATGGCGGCTAGGCTGTTACCCAAGTTTGCGATACCGACTTGCAAGCCAGATACCCAATCGTATTTCGCGCCACCTTCTTTCACGGTTTTACCGCGAGCTAAACAGTCATCCACCAGCGTTGAACAGAATATGTCTTGCGCTTGCTGTTCAAGCACGCTGTCGACGACTGTATCAATCTCAATCGATTTACGGGTGTAATAGCGGATTTGCTCTGCCCAAGAAGCTGTCACTTGCTCAAAGTTCTCAAAGTTGCCTTTTGCTAATGACTTATCGTGCGGCAAGAAAGCTTTACCCGTTGTTGCATCCACACCTTCGTTCAATGAAGCAAGCAAGATACGAGCGAAGTTAATGAAGCTCATGCCCGTACAACGGTACCCCCATTTGCCCGGAACCGCCGTCTCGATACAGCCGATAGATGCGTAGTTGTAAGCGTCTTCTTTCTCTACGCCAAGCTTGATGAATTCAGGAATGACAATCTCATCGTTGTTGAACGCAGGCATACCGAAGCCGCACTTAATCACTTCGATACAACCCATTAAGAACTCTTGGTTCAAACCTTCGTGGTAACGCACACTTAAGTTAGGTTGCGTCGAACGTAACTGGCCACAAGATTCCAGAATCGCCCAAGAAAGTGGATTCACTGCGTCTTCTGGCTCACCCTTTTCATTCAACTTCTGACCGCCAATACACACGTTTTGGTACAGCGGAGAACCTGCGGATGCTTTCGAGTGCGCGCCAGAGCGAATCTTGTTTACTTCAAGCAGCTTCAACCAGCAGCTTTGTAAAAGCTCTAGTGCAAAGTCTTTTTCGATCGCGCCGTTTTCGATATCGCGAACATAAAATTCGTTTAGGAACTGGTCCATACGACCAAAAGAAACCGAGTGACCGTTCGATTCGATTTGTAACATCAACTGAACGAAGTAGCTCAATTGCAGTGCTTGCCAGAAGTTTTCTGGTGCGTGGTTTGCTACATGACGACAGTTTGCCGCAATGCTTTCTAACTCAGCTTTGCGCAGCGGACGCGTCTCTTCTAGCGCCATTTTTGCCGCCAATTCAGCATAGCTCACCATGTGGTCTTGAATGGCAAGCAGTACAATTTCGACCGATTTGTAGAACTGCTCTTTCTTCAAGCCTTCAAAGGTCGAAACATCATTGTTAGCACGGTGCTGACGAACATCCTCTAGCAAACCGTTCATGCCTAGCTTAAGGATTTTCTCGTTATCCACCGCTAGGTGTGCGTCACCCGAAGTCATGTTGCCTTCGGCTTTAATGATGGTGCTGGCTAAGATTTCTTGCTGCTCATCAGTAAACAAGCCATAACAACGGTCTTGAACAGTTTTACCGCGCCAGTACGGTGTGATGCTGTGAATGCTTTGCTTATCTTCTTCAGTGACCGCAAAGCCTGCACCAGGGCGGTCGGCTAGCTCATCAATTTCCGCTTCAATCCAACGTACAGTGTATTCTGGGAAAATAGGCGCAGCACGTACTTTGCTCGCTTGGTTACCGACGATTAGCTCATCGTGTTTAATCCAAATCGTACGAGTGCGTAAGTGCTCTTGCAGTGCTAACGCACGTTGGACAATCACAGGTTTGTCTTCGTTTGCTTGATAAGCACGAGTGTATGCCTCTGCACGCTCGGTACAGACAGGTGGCGTTACGATATTTACCAGTGCCGATTTGTGCGCTTTGATACGCTCAGGAAGGTAATTCAGGTCCATAGTTAACCTCTTACAATCACGTTAAGTTGGGTGTTTTCGCTTGCGTATTGCATGGCGCTTTCTAGCAGTTCTGGTTTGTTTAATGGCTTGTCAGAACACTCGTAAGGCATATCGAGCAAACGGTATTTATTGATGCCGAGCGTGTGGTACGGCAGCAAGTGAAGTTCTTGGCAGCTTTCTAGTGAAGCCGCAAAATCGATGATGTCTTTCAACTCTTCGATGGTGTCATTGAATCCCGGCACCACTGGAACGCGAATCACAATGCGTTTCGCGATAGGTGCCAGTTTTCGGAAATTGTCTTTGATGCGTTTTAGTGAACCTTTCGCCCACCTAAGAAACTTTTCTTCATCGGTGTGTTTTAAATCCGCCAACCAGCAATCAATATGCGGCGCGGCTTTTTCGACGTTCTTCCACGGCACATGCATGCACGATTCAATCGCAGTCGAGACTTGGTTGTCATGCAGACGCTGCGCGAGTTCCGCCACTAAATCGGCTTGCATGAGTGGCTCACCACCGGAGAAGGTCACGCCACCTTGGCTTTGGTCATAGAAAGGTTTGTCTTTCATCAAGGTATCGAACAGCATGTCTGATTTTGCCTCTTCACCGCAGACAGTCAGTGCTTGCGTAGGACAGACGTTTCGAAGCGCGATAAGTTGGTCTTCTTTGATGGCTTTGCGATTGATGATGATCTGGTTGTCGATGCGTTGAATACCATTACTTACCTTTTCACTACCCGTTGTGGATTGAGTTGTGGCTTGATAAGCAGAAACGCACAGTTGGCAATCTTCCATGCAGCTTCGCTGATCAAATAAGAGTGAATGCTTTTCGCTGCGACTTTCTGGGTTTTGACACCAAGGGCAAGACAAGCTGCATCCTTTAAGAAAAAGAATGGAACGAATGCCATCACCATCATGGGTAGAGAATCGTTGAATATTGAAATACATCTCTGCTTGCCTCTTGGTCTGTGCTACCGCTGTGTACCTAATTCGTTTCTTGCTGGTTAAGTCTTATGAACAGCTTTTCTTTGTTCGAACTGAAAGCTTCATTTGAGCGTTTACAAGTTTCACTTAACTTTCATTTAATGAAATTATTATAGTTTCAAATGAAATTTCAATTGATCAGAATCAAGATCTCGTTCGATTGTCAGATCTATAGTGATCCCATCATCAAAACGAAGATTTTGTTTAAGGTAGAAACCATGATCGAACTTTATTTAGATACTGCTGATGTGGCAGAAGTAAAACGCTTTAACCAGTGCCTACCGCTAAAAGGCGTGACGACAAACCCAAGCATTTTGGCGAAGTCAAAACAGGGACTGAATGAAACCCTAGCAGGCATGCAAGAAGCACTTGGCGGTACACCTCGCTTTCACGCTCAAGTCGTGAGTTCAACCGTCGAAGGCATGGTGGCAGAAGCACGCCAATTGAATGAATTGCCTTACGATATGGTGGTAAAAGTGCCAGCAACAGAAACCGGCTTAGCGGCAATTAAGCTAATGAAAAAAGAGGGAATTCAGGTTCTTGCTACCGCTATCTATTCAGCTCAACAGGGTTTCCTTACGGCACTGTGCGGTGCAGACTACCTAGCACCTTACGTAAACCGCATTGATGCGATGAACGGCAACGGTGTTGAAGTGGTCGCGGATCTTCAATTGTTGCTCGATCAAAACCAACTACCAGCGAAGATTTTGGCAGCCAGTTTCAAGAACACTCAACAAGCGATGGAAGTGATGAAACTGGGTATAGAAGCCATCACATTACCGACCGATGTGGCAGCACAAATGTTCACTCACCCAGCAGTAAAACCGGCGGTTGAGCAGTTCGATAAAGACTGGAAAGAGACGTTCGGCGATAAACTTTCATTTGAAAGCTAATTAAAAGTAGCAGCTAGATGTCTTAGTTAGGGTCTATTGAACTTTCATGGTGAGATTTTGTTCGAGATAAAAGCGTTTTAATCGCGGCGAGAGGTTTGCCGCCTAGTCATTCTAAGCAATTACCTCTCAACAAAGAGTAAAACGCTTTTAGCCGAACCCTTCGGGCAGCGTTTGTGGTTCATTTCTACTTCATTACCGGCTTATCAGTTACACCAACTACATTTCAAATGTCTCTGCCTCATATAAATTACCCACAAATAGCTGCAAAAATCAGCTTGAAAGCTCAATAGACCCTATTAATAAAGGGAGTCTTAACTCACCCTGTGCGCCGGTGAGTTTAAGATTCCCTTTTGTATCTCATATAAAGAGGTGAGGTTTACAGCAGTTCTCTATTAGTCAGTGACCAAAGGTACACTCGCTTGAGTAAACTGATTTTGAGCCTCTTACGAATACCTCGTTTGGAATGGCGGAGTCGGTTTGGTAAAGCAATGGCTTTCACTTCGGTTTTCATTTCTTTTCCATCCACCAACACAGTAGACCTCCGATGCAGTAAGCCTGCAGATCTTTCCAATCAAATGTGGCGCCCAAAATTACAGCCAGAGGCGATGAAGATTCGATACCAAGCCAAGCTGCGACCTGAAGCAATTGCCCTAACTCAACAGCGAACGCAATCAACACCACCAATGAAACCAGCCAGTTAACGGGCATGGAGAACAAGCTTGCAAGAAAGTAGTAGAGCCAAACCACAACCAGAACATCGCCAAATGTCGGACGAATAAAGCTGTCTCTAACATAGAGCGCAATAACGACCAATGCGATAAAACACGCCAAGCTTTTCAGTCCATTTTTTGCAGAAAATCGCAGGTGGATAGCGGACGTCTCTTCCACCATATCACTTGGTTGACCAGTGAGAGTTGCTCGCTTAAACGTCTTCATGATTCGCCTTTGCACTTTCTTCTGCTTTCTTATTTCGTGCGTACCAGTCGATGTTGCGTGTAATAACCATAGTGAAACTCAAAATCGCAAAACACAGTAATGTCCCCATAACCAATGCGTAGCTTTCTGCTTGTAGCAAGCCAAACAGTAATCCGTAGAGAGTGAGCAAACACGCTCCGAAGATCGCGCCGTGTTTGGTGTTGCTCAACATACCGCTCACGTACACACTTAAAAGCCCCGTCGATGCGACTGCTGACACCACATACGCCCAGTTAAAGCCCAGATGTTCACTCATCGAAATCAGCAATAGATAAAAAAGCGCTAAAGCCAGACCAATAAAGCCGTATTGCACTGGGTGAACCGGACGCGCTTGGAACAGCTCCAGCAAGAAGAAACTCGCAAATACTAATGTGATAACCAACAGTGAATAGTTCACAGCTCGGTGGGATTTCAAATAATGGTCCACGGGATCAATCAAATCTACGCCCATTTGTCGCTGTTCAAGCTCGTGACAAGCGTGATTCGATGACAAACAACTTTGGAACAGCTGCGCGATATTGGTTGAGAAGTTGTTGCTCGCCCATTGTGCATTAAATCCATCTTCAGAGACTTCTGATGACACCGGTAAGTAATCACCGATAAAGCTTGGATGTGCCCAAGTTGAAGAAAGTTCAACCGTTGTTTGACTGCCGATTGGTGTGACTTGAAGCTGCCCCATCCCTTGCAACAAGAAGTTAAGATCGAATGCCAAAGGTTGTTCTGGGTTTAGGTCTGCGAGTGTCAGAGCACTGTGGAAGCCTTGTGGTAACTGGTCTAGCCCTGTTCCCGGTGCGACTTCGATGTCAGCACTCGCTATGGTCATGTCATCCAAACGAATTAATCCGCGGCTGTCTTCAATGCCAACCACTAGGCTCATGTTGTCAATATCAAGCCCCTGCAACGCCGCGAGATCGTCTGCATCAAAAGTGCCTTTCAGTGCCACTTGTGCCTTGTATAAACGCGCACGGTAAATACCTCGGTACTTTTCAAAACTGTCCAGATTCGCGCTCATATCAAAAGTGCTAGGTAAAAGAAATTTACGACGCTCTTTAATCTGTACTTTGTCATCTCGGTAACTGGTTTCGGTGTAGTTAACCATGATGAATGGACCAATGATGCGCTGTTCGCCGCTGCTACTGCGTGCGATGTCGTTTCTGACTTCATCTTGGCGATATGAGCGTTCTGAGATCAGCCCAGTGACCATTGAAAGCGGGATTTGCAGTAAGACAAACAAAAACAGCACGAAGGCGAACTTCGTGCCGAGTTGGTTATTGAGGATCTTTTTCATGTTTCATTCTCCATTTGCTGATGGGAGTAATCTAAATCAGCAATTTGGAGAACGAATGGAGCTAATGTGGAGTTTCTATGGAGTTGGTAAAACCAGCGTCACTTTCACGCCAGAATCGACGTTTTCGACTTGCAACTTACCCTTGTGCAGTTTGATCACTTGCTCAACAAAATTCAGCCCGAGCCCAGTGCTCTTAACACCATTTTTCCGAGCGAGGGAGTAGAAGCGCTCGGTTAAACGAGGCATTGCATAGTCGGGAATATGAGGACCTGAATTGAAAATCGACAGGCACACCTTTTCTTTCGTGACCTCAGTTTTCCACTCAATGCGTCCCTCTGAATGAACAAAATCCAGCGCATTGTCCATCAGGTTAAAAACGGCTTGTTTCAGTAAGAAGGCATCACCAAGCACGGCTTGGTGGTCATCAATTTGGATGTTGGCAATCACCGACTTTGCACTCAAACGCGCATCCGCCGATTCAACCACTTCATTGACCATTTGTTTTAGCGAGATAGCTTCGACTTGTTCTAGTTCAGGGCGCTTTTCAAGACGAGCAAGTTCTAGCAACTTATCAATCAATGACTGCATGCGATCGCTTTCTCGCTCAATGTTGCCAGCAAAGCGCGTGACCTTTTCTTCAGGCAATGGCATTTGCAATATTTCACTCGCACCTTTAATTGCTGATAACGGACTTTTCAGCTCATGAGTCAGCGTCTGTACGTACTCTTCCACATACTGTTTACCATCGAGCTGATTGCGCATTTTCTCTAATGCATCACTTAGCGTGCCGTACTCATAAAAGATACGAAATGTCGGCTTAGAGACCTTTTCACCTTCACCCATTTTGGTTGCGTAATCTTCCAGCTTGTTCAGTGCCGAGTGAATTCGCCAAGCAAACAATGCCCCTGCCAATAGCACTAAACCACTCATCCACACCATCCAAAACAGCACATTGCGTTTAGAAAGATCGATGAAGGGTTGTACTGAGCGATTGGATTTTGCCACCGTCACGCTACCAATGATTTCGCCTTTGTGGTAAACGGGCGCAGCAACGTGCATAACGGTTGAGAGTGGATCTTTCGGGTCTTCGATGGTACTGCGCGCGCCGTATTGACCACGCAACGTGAGATACACATCGTTCCATTGCGAGTAGTCTTTGCCTACGTCTTGCTGCCAAGAATCCGCAATCACAATGCCTTGTTTATCGGTGATGTAAATTCGATGGTTAATCGCTTTTTTGCCAATTTCCCAAATGCGCGCTTGGGGTTCTCGCTGCCCATAAGCCGCTAGTAGTTTGGAGAAGCGACTCTCAGACAACTTTCCGTTTGCAACGTCTTCTTCCGCCAATACCGCAAGCAAGTTCGCCATATCCACCAGCGTCTCTTCGGTGGTTTGACGCACGGTTGGCTTCAGTTCTTGGACAACGGTTTTGCTCACCATGTAAGCCGTCATTCCGACTAAGATGAAGTAGAGAAAAAACAGTCTGAGTCCAAGCGGGATCTTCGGCCAGCGATTCATCATTCACCTTTAGTGCAGTAAAAGTAACCAAAGCCACGTTTGGTACAGATGCGTTCAGACATCTCAAACGGCTTCAACTTATGGCGAATGGCTTTGATGTGGGTATCGATATTGCGCTCGTATGCAGCCTCTGGCGCCATGTCTGCCGCGACCATGAGCTGCTCTCGGCTCAATACATTGGAAGAGACGGAAATCAGCCTATCGAGGATCTTAAATTCCACCGCAGTTAACCCAAGCATTTGTCCACCGACACCGTAGTCGAAGTTCTGCGCAACCAAATCTTGACTAAATTGAGGTTGTTCTGGAACAGCTACAGGCTCTGGTTTGTGCTCCATCATTGGCGCTTTAGCTTTGATTCGAAGTTTAATGCGAGCCAACATTTCGCGCGGGCTAAATGGCTTAGTCACGTAATCATCCGCGCCAATTTCCAAACCGACTACGCGGTCAATTTCATCGCTTCTTGCGGTGAGAAAGATTATGGGAATATCAGAAAACTCACGGATGGTTTTGCATAATTCAAAACCATTGCCATCCGGTAAGCCTACGTCTAAGACAAGTAACGCTGCGGAGTTGTACTGCAAAAAAGCTAAGCCCTCTCCTGCTGTTGCAAACCACTCTGCGTGGTAGCCATCCATCTCTAATACATGAATCAGGTTCTCTGCGATAGCAGATTCATCCTCGATAATAAGGACGGTGGGTTGTTCGCTCAATGTCTTAGCCTCATTGACGGTGTTTATCTTTATGTTGGTATTATCACTTAATTTGGGGCCAAGGCTAGTGGATTGATGCAGCAAAGGCGCAGTTCGTGGATAATACTAATCAAACACACTTCTATTCAGCATAATAAATTTATCACTTAGATTAATGAGTCACCACAATTGTGAATACAATGATTTCAACCATTGATATGAACAGTGTTCATTTTAAACTCAAGTTATCAATTCGATTTTATTTAAAGGACAGTCACTGATGAAAAGAGCGCTAATCCCCCTGGCTTTACTGACTTTGCTCTCAGGTTGCGCCAGCATGTCTCCGGATGAGTGCAAAACGGCAAACTGGTACAACGTAGGTTATCAAGATGGCCGAGATGGCAACGATCCAAACATTATCAATAGCTATACCGAAGACTGTGGTGAAGCGGGTGTGACACCCGACCGAGCGAAATGGAAAGAAGGCTTTGATAAAGGCACTATCCAATATTGCTCACCAGACAATGGGTACACTGTCGGTATCGAAGGCAAAGAATATTACGGTGTATGCAGCAGCAAAGAGTTTATTGAGAACTACCAGTTAGGTCATCAAGAATATCAACGCCAGCAACGCATCCAACAAATCGATACTGAAATCTCGGTCATCGATAATCAGCTTGATGGCAATCCAGACAAAGATAATGCCAAGAGACTGAAAGAGAAGAGAAAGCGATTGGCTGACGAGCGTTCAAGCCTCTTGTCGCCAACCATCAACTTGAATCTGAATTTCTAAATCGATTGGATTTAGCTTCTAAAAATTCATGGCCCTAGCTCAGTTCTAGGGTCATGAATTGACTGTTCGGATCGAGTTCGTAATCCCCGAACGGCTCGCAGTACACAAAGCCATGCTTTTCATACAACAGGCGCGCTGGTTTAAAAAACTCCATCGAGCCCGTTTCTAAACTCAAGCGCTGCAAACCTTTTTGCTTCGCTTGCTCAATCACATGAATCAATAATTGAGATGCCACACCTTGGTTTCTTGCCGCTGGCGTGGTGCGCATGGATTTCAGCTCCGCGTGTTGGCCATCCAACTCTTTAATCGCAGCACACCCAAGCAGTTGTTCACCCTTCCATCCGGTCCAAAATGTCACTTCCGGTGCTTTGAGCTTATCTAAATCTAACGCATGCACGCTCTCTGGTGGCGACGTGGCGTACATGTCTTGTAAATGTCCTTCCAACAGCGCTATCACTTGCGGCCGTTCTAAATTGTCGATTTCAATCCTCATCTTTCCATCCTTGGTTTTTCCTAGCTAAAGCGGCTGTCTCATAATGTGCTGCGGTCCAACGGGGCCGCCGTGGTAAAGCTCATTGGTATCTTCAAACCCTGATTTTAAATAGCACTGATAAGCGGGTATGTTGCGGCAATTCACGGTGAGATAAAGCGCATCAAACTCGGGATAATGGCGTTTGGCGAAATCGGCAAACTGTTGAATGGCTTGCTTGGCGATGCCTTTGCCTTGATGACGGTGATCCACCAGCAAAGCACGCACGCCTAAACTGTTTTTCGGGCAAAAATCGTATTTCTCGCTGTAAGCTGCATCAAATAGAAAAAAGCCAACCACGTCATCGTCTGCCAAAATCAGATGCGGAAGTTCTGTAGGTTCAAGACATGTAAGCATTTCACCCACATCCGCGACCGTAAACTGCGATTGCTCTTCTAGCACGCTAAGTTCGCAAGTTTGTTTATGTCGCTCAGGCGAATACTTTTCAATAGTAATCATAATCTTCCTTGTTGTTTTTATACTCAATTCATACAGGGTATGTCGTAAATAGAAATACCTAGTGTCGTATTTCCCACTCGCAGGCAAACGTTTAGCACTCTATTATCCTCACCATTCGATAGAGAGGTTTCCATGTCCCGTTTTTTACTTTGTAGTTTTGCACTCGTTTTACTCTACCCTACTGCCATTGATTTGTATCTTGTTGGTTTGCCTCAAATTGCGTCAGATCTCAATGCCAGTGAATCTCAGTTGCATATTGCGTTTTCGATCTATTTAGCTGGCATGGCTACCACCATGTTATTCGCGGGGAAAATTGCAGACTCTGTGGGACGAAAACCTGTTGCCGTCGTCGGCGCGATGATCTTCGTGCTCGCATCCTTTCTCGGCGGGATGGCTGAGCACCCAAACACTTTTTTGATTGCTCGCTTTTGCCAAGGCATCGGGGCTGGATCTTGCTATGTCGTCGCATTCGCGATTTTACGCGACACGTTAGACGATGAACGCCGCGCGAAAGTATTGTCGATGCTCAATGGCATCACCTGTATCATTCCAGTGATCGCCCCCGTGATTGGTCACTTGATTATGCTGAAATTTCCTTGGCCGAGTTTGTTTACCACGATGGCAGGAATGGGCATTCTCGTCAGTGTATTGGCCATTTTTGTTCTCAAGGAATCACTACCCAGCCAACAACGTGAAGAACAGACAGCGCCAGAGAGCCATCAAGAGACTTTCTTCGAGCGATTTTTTATCAGTAGGCTGATCATTACTGCGCTTGGAGTGACCACCATTCTGACCTTTGTTAACGCTTCACCAATTGTCGTGATGAGCATGCTTGGTTTTGATCGCGGCGGCTATTCTTCCATCATGGCAGGGACTGCGACGATCAGTATGTTGATTTCGTTCTCGGCGCCATTGGCATTGGGGATTTTTAAGCAGCGAACCTTAATGATCACCTCTCAAGTATTGCTCGCTTGCGCAGCCATCGTGCTCAGTGCTGCCCATTTCCATGATGGACAATCTCTTTACTATGTATTCGGACTTGGGCTGATTTGCGCTGGCTTCGCTTGTGGCTTTGGCGTGGCCATGAGCCAAGCGCTCAGCCCATTCTCTCAACAAGCTGGCGTGGCGAGCTCGTTACTGGGCATTGCTCAAGTTTGTAGTTCAGCGTTCTATATTTGGTTTATGGGTTTCATCGGCGTTAGTGCTCTGAATATGTTGGTGTTTATCTTAGTGTTAGGTAGCGTAATCAGCCTTGCTCTAATACTATTGATTCCAAAGCCTGTTCACGATACCCATTATGAAGAAATCCCTAGCGCGACTTGACTTAAACTTACTGTTCACTCTGCAATTATTGCTGCAAGAACAAAGCGTCTCGAAAGCCTCAAAAAAGCTGAACGTTACGCCCTCTACCGTAAGTAAGTCGCTCAACAAACTTCGTCATTGGTTCGATGATCCTTTGTTTGTCAAAACACCTAAAGGTCTTGCGCCAACGCCTTTGGCGCAAAGCATGGAGCAAGATCTTGCAGAAAAACGCAGCGATATTACGCCTAAAGGAGTGCGTTTTGATATCACGATTGAGTCGCCATTAGTGCTCACGGTGTTGGACAGACTCATCGTCGCTATCCACCAGCGATACCCTGAAGCGAAAGTAAAAACCAGTAACTGGGATTACGATTCACTCGACGCCATCATTCGAGGCGAGGCGGATATCGGTTTTACCGGCCGAGAAAGTCACCCGAGATCGAAAGAGTCGTTGGATCTTCTGCCGTATTTCTTGGATTTTGAGATTCTATTTTATGACCTGCCGATGGTGTATTTGCATAAAGATCATCCGGCATTACAGCAAGAGTGGAATCTCGAGACCTTTCTGAGCTACCAACACATCAATATTGTTTGGGAAAAAAGTGAAACTTGGGCGTTGGATGAAGTATTAACGGAACTAGGGCTACAGCGCTCTATCGGGCTGACGATGTCCAACTTTGAGCAATCCCTTTTTATGGCAGCGCAGCCGACGCATGACATGATCACCACCGCGCCGCACTATTGCAAAAGTTATACAGAAAAGCTGCATCTCGATTTGGTGTGCTTGCCAATTCCATTAGACCAAGCTCAACAAGACAAGTTACTGATTCCATTTACCATGATTTGGCATAAACGCAATGCGTACAATCCCAAATTGCTATGGTTGAAAAACACCATTAAGTCATTGTACAAACAACCTTCCCAACCACAGTAAGACTCAGGCTAAGGTCAGGTTTTATCTGGTTATTTTTAATGACTTTCTTGCTCTGATAGCTATAACTAATCACTTTATCAACTAATAAAAATGTTCTTTTGGATCTACACTAGCTGTTCATTTACACGCTAAGGATCAAGGATGTCGACCTTTTTACTCACTGCTATTGCAATGCTGGCGTTCGCTGCCAATTCATTAGTGTGTCGAATTGCCTTGGCAGAAGGGTTAATTGATGCAGGAAGCTTCACGCTCGTTCGATTGATATCCGGCGCTGTTATCTTAATCGCAATGCTTGTCGTGAGAGGTCAGTGGAAAACCGATCGGCCAACTTCTCGCTTTCGCTTTTTTGCTGGCGTGGCGTTATTTGGTTACGCTGCCCTTTTCTCTTTCGCGTACTTACAACTGGCGACAGGAACCGGTGCTTTGCTTTTGTTTGGTGCCGTGCAACTTACATTACTGGCGATCTATTGGTTGCAAGGTGAGCGCTTTCAGTTTCTCGAAATCATCGGTATCGGTGTTTCAATTGTTGGATTTGTTTGGTTGATGTTGCCATCTGCCACTCGCCCTGATATTAGCTCTGCACTTCTTATGTTGATTTCTGGCGTTTGTTGGGCTGCGTTTACTGCGCTCGGTAAACAAGCGCCTTCTCCAAGTAGTGGCATCACGTGGGGATTCATCGCTGCATCAATAATTGGCGTGCTCCTTTCGCCATTAATCTTGTCCTCAATCCACCTTTCTTGGAGCGGAGTGTTGCTCGCTATCGCATCTGGTGCCATTGCCTCTGGCCTTGGTTATACGCTTTGGTATCAAGTAATGCGTAAGCTCTCTTTGCTTCAAGCCGCCGTCAGCCAACTTTCCGTGCCAGCCATTGCTTTGCTACTCGGCACCGTCGTACTCCACGAGCCTCTTTCACTGCATATTCTTTTAACCAGCGGCATCATTCTTGGTGGCATCGCTTTGGTTTTTTTATCTCGATCCAAAAAAACAAACGAACAATCGGCAAGCCGATAAAAAGTAATAACTTTCCCTCTCAAGTACCCATTCATCATCTATGCTTTTTAAAGCAGTAAAGCTCATTGCAGATGGTACAAGTGGTCTGCTTTGGTACCAGGCGAAGAATATAAGGTGAGAATTGGCTCACACAATGCAGCGATTTTGTTTCAAAAGTGAGAATCATCACAGATCGCGAATTTGCTCGTTTTAGGCGTTTCACCAATAACGCCAAGGGCTAACACGAGATCAAGCCAAATACGCACTTTTTGTTTTGACAAAGGGTTTACAAAGCACACTTTTTCACCCGCTATATTCCGCCCCCCGAATTTATTCAGAACAAGATTCTGATTATTCATATAAGAAATTCATCAACTTATAACGATAAGCCTGAGCAAACTTTGACACTATGAACGACAAAATAAAATTCGCTATTAAAGTATCGCTTAGCCTGACTCTGGCTTATCTGATCCCGTTTGCCATGGGTTGGCCGCAAGCATCGACGGCCGCAACCACAGTGATGCTGATTGCATCCACAGGCAGTCGTCGTGAATCCCTCGCCAAAGGTACCTTACGCGTGTTCGGTACGTTGGTTGGCGCCGTCGTTGGCTTGTTACTGGTGGGATTGTTTGCTCAAGACCGCTTGCTGTACATGTTGAGCGTGTCGGTTGTGGTCTCATTCATTTTTTACTTCCGTAATGCCTATCAAAAAGATCCAACGCTACTCATGCTGACCGGCGTGATGACGTTGATGATGTCCAATGGCGGTGACGCAGAAGGTGCGTTTCTTTATGGCGTTGACCGCGCCTATATGACGGTGTTTGGGGTGGTGGTTTACACACTCGTGGGGACTTTCTTATTCCCGACCAAAACAGAACAAAACCTAAGACAGCTCATCGAACAACTCAACCAAGCACAACGCGCGTTGTTCACCGCTATCTTGCAAAATTTCGAGCAAAAATCGGCAGGGCAAATCTCTCCTCAAGAAGGCGGAGAAGAAAATCCAGAAGCGGAAGAGCCACAACCTCCTAGCGTGGACACTCTCATCGAACAGATGTTTGCCGCTCAAAATGCGCTCGAACAGCGTTTTGCCACGGTCAGTGTGGAATGCAGTGACGTGTCGGCCTACATGAAAGAGTGGCGCTTGGCGGTTCATTTGAACAAGCAAGTAACGCAACAATTGACCGTCGCGGCGCACAGCCACTTTAGCCACCAGCAAGACCGTGAAAGCATCAGCAACTTTGATCAAGCCGTGGCGGAAATTGACGCGCTATTTGATACCTGCCAACAAGTCTGGGACGAAAAAGAGCCCGCTTATCGTGCTCAGGAGTTCAAAGTCGAATACAACCAAGCGTTGCTTGAAGATGCAGCTCACCTAGAGAAAGGCTCTGCGCTTACGCTTGGTCACCTATTGGAACTGATGCATCAAAACTTGTCGCGTTTAGCGGAGAGCATTAGCTGCATTGACTCTGTGACGAACAATGTCTCCTTTGACGTGCCACTGCCGAAACCGAAAGGCAAGTTTCTATGGTGGGACGCAGAAAACTTTAAAACTGCGGTCAAAACCTTTGTTACCTATTGGGTTGCAGGACTGATTTGGATTTATTTCAATCCACCAGGCGGCTACTCGTTCGTGGTCTTCTCGACCATGTTTATGTCTTTGCTGTCGTTCGTGCCTGTGCACCCAATTTTGTTGCTTGTGCTGTTCACTTTCGGCTTCTTGTTCGCGGTACCTTCTTACGTCTTCATCCTTCCGCAATTGGATCTCGGATTAGAACTTGGCCTGTTTATCTTTATCTACACCTTTATCGGTTTTTATCTGTTTAACGGGCCAGTGACGATTTTCTATATGATTGGCTTGTTTGTTCTCGGTTTAGACAACAACATGTTTTATCACTTCGGGATCCTCATGACGATCATGCTGTTGTTCTACATGGTGGTGTTCATGATTATTTTCGCGCACTACTTCCCGTTTAGCTCACGACCAGAACACCTCTTTTTGACCATAAAAGAACGCTACTTCCGACATACCCGAGAGCTGTTCACTACCTATCAACAGCAGTCTAGCTCGGTTATTACGCCGCTCAAACGGGCCTTACACTTGGTGACGCTCAATGTCTCATCGAAAAAGCTCAAAGTCTGGGGTTCGAAAATCAACCACAAACACTTTGATAAAACCACGCCAGAAGCGATTGGCGCGTTTAGCAAAGCGTGTGATGTACTCAGTAATCACATCAACATCTTAATGGCCGCCGAGAAAAAGTTGATGACCAATCCACTAATTACTCAGCTTCGCCAACAGCACCGCGATTCCATCATTCCTTTGATGGCGGGCGCTTTAGCCAGCCATCAAGCAACACAAGAACTCGACTCCGTATTCGACCAATACAGTCAAGATTACCAAACATTCGAAGATAAACTGGAAGATTTTTTTAGTGAGTTGGATTTATCTGACTACGCTTATTCAGAGATAGCCGGTTTTTATATCTTGCTGAATTTAAAACGGAACGTGTTCGAAGCAATCAAGCATTGCAAGCAAACCTACGAGGATATCGATTGGGTGAACTTACAACAGAAGCGTTTTTAAAGGTGGGGATATGATGCTTCCAAAACTAACCAAACCAAGCCTCGCCATACTTTCTTTGCTCGGACTCAGTGCGTGTACCACGGTAGGACCAGATTATGTTCATCCAAAGCAGGCGCCACTGCCAAGTGACTGGTCGGTGCAAAAAGCAGCCAAAGATACGCAGCAATCAGAGCAACAGCTACAACAATGGTGGCAGCAATTTAATGACTCGACTCTTAATCAGCTGGTTGAGTTGGCGAGCAAACAAAACCTCGATTTAGAAGCCGCAGGGCTACGAATTGTCCAAGCACGTTCATTGCTTGGTATTTCGACTGGCTTGCAATACCCACAAGTTCAAACCGTGTCAGGAAACCTAGCGCGTGCCTACGTAAATGATCAGGGCGTGAATAACGCCACTTTGTCGTTTGATGCTGCTTGGGAAATGGATGTTTGGGGCAAGTATGCTCGCGGTATTGAGTCGGCAGAAGCGGGTTACTACGCATCCATCGCATCGTATCACGACATCATGGTCACCATAACCGCCGAAGTGGCACGCAATTACATCAACTATCGCACATTCCAAGAACGTATTTTGCTGTCTCGCCGCAATATCGAGATTCAAGAGCGTGTCGTCCGCATTACACAGGTGCAGTTCGACTCTGGCAACGTTACAGAATTGGACGTTCAACAAGCTAAAAACCAACTCTACACCACCAAAGCAGCGCTACCGAGCCTCGAAGTGGCAATGAAGCAATCACGTACTGTGTTGGCTTTGCTACTGGGTCTGTTACCAGAAGAAGTAGATGGACTGCTACAGTCGGATGGGATGCACAAGCAAATCGCTGAGTACGAAGCCCAGTTCAAATCAACGGGCAGAAAATCGGCGCTATCGGGCACCGACGAGCGCTCCATTGTGCCACGTCCACCGCTTTTGGATACGCAAGTGGATGCTAACTTAGTGATGCGACGTCCGGATTTGCAAGTCTCTGAGATGCAAGCTCGCGCGCAAAGTGCGCAGATTGGCGTGGCAGAAACCGCTCTGTACCCAAGCTTTTCGTTGTTCGGTTCCATCGGTATCGACAGTACGGTTCCCGATGGCAGCAGTTTCAGTTTTAGCGATTCGCTCACCATGGTGGTTGGCCCAACGTTCAGTTGGAACATTTTCCAATACGGACGCGTGAAAAATAACATTCGTTTCGAAGATGCTCGCTTCCAAGAAACGCTGACGAACTACAACAAAAAGGTACTGCAAGCCGTTAATGAAGTCACCAATGCAATCGAAGCATATGACCTGTATTTGCAGCAAAAAGATTTACGCTTGCAATCGGTCAACTCTTCCATTCGTGCGTTCAACATATCCATGACACAGTACGAAAACGGACAAATTTCATTCGAACGTCTGCTTAACTCGGTAGAAAAAATGACCCGCGCAGAAGACAGCTACGCAACGATCAAAGGTAATGTTGCGAACCAAGTTGTCGCGCTCTACAAAGCCCTCGGTGGAGGCTGGCAAACCCAAACAGGCAAGCCTTTCATCAGTGAATCTATTGCCAAGCAAATGACAGAACGAACTGACTGGGATGGTTATTTAAATGAAGAAAACCGCGTATTGCCGCCTTTGCGACTCGAAACTCCGGCTGAGACCAGTGATGAAAACAAAACGGAGGATCGGTAATGCCTCATGAACTCTCTTGGGGAGACGTTTACTTTTCTCCTACGCTACTCGTGCTCTTTCTCGCCGTCACGGCCACGTGGATAACGGTGATGATATTGAACAAGACACGTTTGTCTCGCTTCATCGCTTTTCCGTCTCTGACGTTTATTGCCATCATGGTCGGTTATGTGGTGGCCATCGACAGCTTTTATATTCAATTTTAGGTGCCAAACAAGATGAAAAAACTATTAGTAATCGCACTCAATCTTGTCATTCTTGGTGGCGCAGCTTGGCTCGGCTATCAAAAGTTTGAGGAATACTTTAATAACCCATGGACACGAGATGG
The DNA here is from genome assembly GCF_033344285.1 of Vibrio sp. 779(2023). Classification (NCBI taxonomy): domain Bacteria; kingdom Pseudomonadati; phylum Pseudomonadota; class Gammaproteobacteria; order Vibrionales; family Vibrionaceae; genus Vibrio; species Vibrio sp. 779(2023). Next base: position 178,021 of record NZ_JAWPOM010000001.1, on the reverse strand, counting down.
GCAAGTGCGTGCTAACGTCATCAAAGTGGCTCCTCGCGTATCAGGCCCAATTGTAAATGTCGCGGTGCAAGACAACCAAGAAGTAAAAACGGGGGATTTACTGTTTGAAATCGACCCTGCGACTTACCAGGTTGCGTTATCTCAAGCCGAAGTAGCACTGGAGCGCTCCATTGTTAGCTCTCGCGGTAAAAAAATCGAATATGACCGCTTAAAAGACATTCGTGCCAAAGACCGTGGCGCGGTTTCTCACAAGGATCTGATTCGTCGTGAAATCGCTTACGAAGAATCGCTACTGCAAATCAAATCTGCAGAAGAGCAACTAAGATCAGCACGCCTTAATCTCAGCTTTACCAAAGTTTATGCGACCGTCGATGGTTTTGTATCTAACCTCGATATTAGAAACGGTACGCAAGCGGTCGCAAACCAACCACTGCTCGCACTGATCGACAAAAACAGCTTTTGGGTATTTGGTTTCTTCCGTGAAAATCAACTTGCGCAAATCGAACCTGGCAGCCAAGCGCGTGTCACTTTGATGTCACACCCAGACACGCCAATTGACGCGACGGTTGACTCGATTGGTTGGGGTATTGCGCCCAAAGACGGCACGGTCGGCTACAACCTTCTTCCAAACGTAAACCCTGTTTTTCAGTGGATTCGCTTAGCACAACGTATTCCGGTGCGAATCTCCCTACAAGAACTTCCTGAAGATGTTGATCTTCGATTCGGGCTTTCTGCGTCCATCATGGTGATGAAAGAGTCATCCGCAGAAAGTGAACAATAACTAAGTGAGAAGAGCCATGGTCATTGGTAAAAACCTCAAAAACATTAATGAAGAAAACAACTTCTTCTATCTAACCTTAGCGCTAGTGATTTTGTTGCTAGGGAGTGCGATGGCACAAGTCGTAGGTGAAGGGACGATTGAACACATACTTCAGGCTTTCACGGTTCTGACGTTTATCGTCTGTTTTGCGAGCCTTCGCTTTGACAAAACCTGGTCTCGTTTCCTCTATAGCCTGTTTGGTGTTTGGGTTCTTGTGATTGTGATCAAGACCGTTTTCAACATCAGAGAGATGAATGTGGTGATGCTTGCCCTCACCTTTGCGTTCTTTTTCGGCACTTTTAAATCCATCGCAAGACAGATTCTTTTCACCGGCCATGTCAACAGCAACAAAGTCATTGGCTCGGTAGCGCTTTTCTTGCTACTTGGTCTGATGTGGGCGATTGCCTACCTCATTCTGCTTGAGTTTTCGCCTGAAGCCTTTACCGGTATGGAAGCGATTTCTTGGGGGCAGAACTTCTCCAATGCAGCGTATTTCAGTTTCGTTACCTTAACCACGCTCGGTTATGGCGACATTAGTCCTCTAACACCACTGGCTCAAGTCGTGGTGTATTTAGAGGCCATCACAGGTGTTTTTTATATGGCGATTGTTGTTTCAAGTCTCGTCAGTTCTAACATTGATCATCAGGTAAACAAAAATGGATAAACAATCGGTAAAAATCGACAGTAAGCTTTTCATCAGTAATATGGTGGAATCGGCAATACGCATTGGCTTGATCTTTGTCTTGCTGATGTTTACGTACGACATCATCAAACCCTTCATCCTTCCGGTTATTTGGGGCGCTATTATAGCCGTCGCTTTAATGCCGCTTACCCAAAAATTGCAGCGTGTATATGGTGGTCGTAGAGGCTTGGCAGCCACAACCATTGCTTTACTTGGTATTGTCCTCCTTGTCACGCCACTTGTTATGGTATCAGGCTCCATTGTGGATGGTGCAACGCACGCGCTTGAAGTACTACAAAATGGACAAGTGAAAATACCAGGGCCAAAACCTTCCGTAGCGGATTGGCCTATCGTGGGTGATAAGCTCTACGAAGTGTGGACCCTATTCGCTACTAATCTTGAACAAGCTATTCAAACCTTTATGCCACAAATAAAGGCAGGACTCACATCTTTACTGGGTACACTGGGGGGCGTATTGGGAAGTTTACTGCTTTCAATCTTGTCACTTGCGATTGCAGCAGGTTTCATGACGTACTCTGAATCTGCAGCATCAGGCTTAAGAACCATCGCGATTCGAACCGCTGGTGAAAACGCAAAAAGCTGGACCACGCTTATCGCTGCGACAATTAAAAGCGTACTGCTTGGCGTAGTCGGTGTAGCGGCGATTCAAGCACTGTTGATCGGTGCTGGTTTCTTCGTATTTGGCGTTCCGGCAGCAGGTTTACTCACACTGCTTCTAATGATTTTATGTATCGCTCAGCTCCCGGCGTTGCTCGCAGTGCTACCTGTGATTGGCTTCATGTACATGACCCAAGACACCTCAACAGCAACCATGTTTACTGTTTGGGTCGTAGTTGCGGCTCTTTCTGAAAACCTGTTCAAACCAATGTTAATGGGACGTGGCGTCGACGTGCCAATGCCTGTGATTCTGCTCGGTGCCATCGGTGGTATGCTTTTCTACGGCATCGTTGGTCTGTTCTTAGGTGCCGTTATCCTAGCAATTTGGTATGAGTTATTTGTTTGGTGGTTGAGCATTGAGAAAGCACAACAGCAAGAAGAAATGGCAGAACAACAAGACGCTTCTGATGACCAATCAGAACCTGGACACGGTGCTGGTATTTAATAAATCAATAAGTTAGAAAGAAATTTAATCTATAACTTATGATATCAAACCGCTGCATTTCAGCGGTTTGATTCTATTTGGATCACAGTTTCGTCGTAATAAATGCGATAAAAATGACGTTCTTGTTAAATTTTCATACTTATTACACTTGGGAGTTGCAATCGGGCAATGAACGATGCACTCTCGATGACCACTAATTTGCTTAGGATAAAAACAATGAAATTGATCAAGCCTTTAACTTGTGCGCTTGCTCTCGCAATGAGTGGCATGGCATTCGCAGATGTAACCGTGAGTGTTCCTGACAACGTTTCAGTATTAGCGGCTAACGGTGAAAAAGCAGATCTTTCGGGTGGTTTTTTCGCCTCTGAAAGAACACTGACGTTACCTGATGGCCTTAACCAAGTCGTATTTCGTTTCGCCCCTTACTTCAACCAAGGTAATGACCGTTTAAGTGTTGAAAGCGATGTTATCGTTACACGATTTGACGCGACCAATGCCGAACTCACTCTACAAATGCCAGAATACCGCAACCTACGTGATGCGGAAGAGAAGATCAAAGACTTAGATTGGAAACTGGTTGATGATTCTGGCAACGCAATCGCGGTTGACCAGGACAAGTTGCTCAAACCGGGTATGCAAATCGGTCGTGATTACGTGCGTGAAATCGAAGATTATAACCAAGCTGGCGGTGCAGCAGCCGTGGCTTTTGCTGGCGCAGCAACCATGCAGCCAGTCACGCTTCCTGCAAAGGTTCCTGCGGATATGAAGCAAGTGAGAGCAACTGCGGTTAAAGCGGATTCGACAGCTGAAGAGATGCTGCACTTCTGGTACCAAAAAGCAGACGCAGAAACCAAAGCTCGCTTTAAGAAATATGTTAATCAACAGTAAATCTGGTTAACTTTATCGATATTAAAAAAGCCACTTCACGTGGCTTTTTTGATCAAAAATTAGGAAGCTTGGACAACTTTAGTATTGGCGATCAAGTCATGCAACAATCGTCGCTCCGGATGAAAGAACAACAATGCCAAATTTACCAACGGGATCCCCGGAATGAGCATCTCCAGCAAGTAGCTAATAACAAGCCTTAACCCTGCTGTAACTTTCGTTGCCTTACTATCATTTTTCATTACAACTTTAATACCAATCATGCGCATACCAATGGTTTGCCCATGACTCAATGCATTCCAGTTGATCATTAAAACCGTTGGTAAAGAAAGCAAGTAAAACGCCTGAGTTTCACGAACAAGCGTGAGGTTATCTGCTAAAGAGAGCTGAAAGTCGTTAAGAAAAGAGTTAATACTCAATGCGATGATTAACACGACCACCATCGCAAAGAGCAGGTCGATAAAACCAGCAATGATTCTCTGTTGCTTGCTCGCGATAAAAGCATACATGGACTTCAGTCACCTCAATGTAATTGGTTAAGCGAGAATGACTGAGTGTACAGACGCGCAATGGTGAGCGCAGTTTAGGTATTGCCAACATAATATTCAACTAAGAACATACTAAATCGCGGTCGTATCTCAAAAGTAATCATTACATCTTGAGCATAACCGTATCAATTTAACAAAACGCTACCAGTAACGTTCGTAAATGATATTTCCCCCGGTTTGATGGCGATACTTTTCCAAGCCTAGCTCTTGTAAGACGGGCACGGTATCTTTGATCATTTGTGGATTCCCACACATCATGACAAAGCTACGCTGAGCTGAGAATGGCGCATCAGCGGCGTTGGACAGTAAACCCGATTCGATGAGTTCAGGAATTCGGCCTTGTAATTTACCATCAACCACTTCCCTGCTGACTATCGGTATATACTTTAATCTGCCTTCATATCGTTGCTGAAGCTGTTCAATTAGGTATTTATAAACCAGATCTTTTTCGAAACGAACGGCATGAACCAGCACAATGCGCTCATTGTGAGGCGGTAAGTTTATATCATCCAGCAGCGATAAAAACGGTCCAATCCCCGTACCTGTAGATAGCAGCCACAGGTCATGAGCCTGTTTAGGAATAGAATCATGGATTAAATCGCCATGTGCGGTGGCACCGACATAAATGCTATCACCAGATTTAAGCTTTTGGAGCCGTGGAGAAAGTTGTCCTTGAGGGTCGGCTACTATTAGAAATTCCAACCAATCGAATTGCTCGCTTGGCGCATTAACCACAGAGTAAGCACGGCTGATCGGCTTACCTTCATCATCAAGCAAAGCAAGCTTGGTGAATTGGCCAGCTTTAAATGAAAGAGGCGCGCCAGATATTCTCAAACTGAACAGCTCACCTGTCCAATCAATGCGTTTCTCAACTCTTGCGAGGTTGAAACCTTTGAGTTCAATCATGAGACACCTCCTATCTGGTTACTCTTAGTTAAACTTACGCCTTCAACTCGATTATGTAAAGTTTCTAGTTTACATAATCAAACCACTATTTCATTTCACATTTTAAAAACAATTTTATTACATACTAAATGATTACATCTAGAATAAATGCTCAAAGTGATAAGTCGCGTCGCAATTTGTGGCAAAGCAGATGAAAAAGGAGCAATAAAAATGGACACACTGTTAAAGGACTTTCCCGTTATCACAGAGATAAAAGTCGCATGGGGTGAAATGGATGCTCTGCAACACGTTAATAACGTGGTCTATTTTCGCTACTTCGAGACCGCACGTTTAGATTACTTCAACAAAATTAACCTGCTGGTCGACCTGCAGACCTCGCAAATTGGACCAGTACTGAGTGAGACTCAATGCCGCTACAAATTGCCTGTTACTTACCCAGACACGCTATTAGTCGGTTCTCGCGTAATCGACATGCAAGAAGATCGCATCACAATGGAGTACCAAGTGCTGAGTAAGAAGTGGGGTAAGATTGCGACCATCGCGACCGCCACTGGTGTGATGTTTGATTTTAAGAACAACGTAAAAGCGGCGATTCCAGACCACGTTCGCCAGTCGATTTTAGATTTGGAAGGAACTGTGGGTAGCACGCATCATTTAGAGTAGCAAGAAATGAGAGATTAAAGGCGAGGTTCCCGACAGCGATTCTTCATCGCTGTCGGGAATAACGTATGGCTAATCTTCCAACCTACGCGATAAGAGAACTAGCGTCATTCTAGCGAGCCAAGGCGAGACTAAGAATCTACTTACCGCTTGCTGCAGGCCTATAGAGATATAAATAAACTCAATACAATCTGAGGGTAGATTCTGAATCACGCTCGTTCCTCGCGGTTCAGAATGACGGTTCGAGTTTGGCTCTGACCTCTACAAAACCATCTAAAAAAGCGATTCCAGAAGAACCTAAGTGAGTCACTCGGAATCTCGCTTTAGACGTATCAGTAGAGCGACTCTTCCAGCCTACGCGATAAGAAAAGCTACGTCATTCTAACGAGCCAAAGCGAGACTAAGAATCTACTTGCCGCTTGCTGCAGACCATAGAGCTATGAATAAACTCAATACAATCTGAGGGTAGATTTTGAATCACGCTTGTTCCTCGCGGTTCAGAATAACAGTTCGAGATTGGCTCTGATCTCTACAAAACCATCCAAAAAAGCGATTCCAGAAGAACCTAAGTGAGTCACTCGGAATCTCGCTTTAGACGTATCAGCAGAGCGACTCTTCCAGCCGACGCGATAAGAAAAGCTGCGTCATTCTAGCGAGCCATAGCGAGACTAAGAATCTACTTACCGCTTGCTGCAGACCATAAAGCCATAAATAAACTCAATACAACCTGAAGGTAGATTCTGATTCACGCTCGTTCCTCGCGGTTCAGAATGACGGTTCGAGTTTGGCTCTGACCCCTACAAAACCATCTAAAAAAGCGATTCCAGATAAGCCTATGTGACCATCCGGAATCTCGCTTTAGACGTATCAGTAGAGCGACTCTTCCAGCCTACGCGATAAGAAAAACTTCGTCATTCTAGCGAGCCATAGCGAGACTAAGAATCTACTTACCGCTTCTGCAGGCCATAGAGCTATGAATAAACTCAATACAATCTGAGGGTAGATTCTGAATCACGCTTTAAACATAACAGCAGAGCGACTCTTCTAGCCTACGCGATAAGAAAAGTGGCGTCATTCTAGCGAGCCAAAGCGAGACTAAGAATCTACTTACCGCTTGCTGCAGACCATAGAGCGGTTAGCAGAATGTCTCGATGTACAGCGCTTCCACCTTATCTCTGGCCCATTGCGTTTTGCGCAGGAACTTCAGCGACGATTTGATTGAAGGATCTTTCTTGAAACAGTTCACACGAACGCGCTCATACATGCCATTCCAACCAAAGTGTTCAACTAGTCGGGTGACGATTTTCTCTAAACTCAACCCGTGAAGTGGGTTATTCGGCTGCTGTTGGCTCATGCTATTGATCCGGTAAAGTGAAGTTGCGCGCTAATCTAACTCAAACTCGCCGTGCAACCTAATGTTTTAACCTTGAATTGGCCTACGACTCTCCCCTATAGTAGCCCAAACTTCTTAAAAGCCTTTTTCATTATGAAAGCCCTCAACGACCTCAATATTTTTGTCGAAACCGCGCGCCAAGGCAGCTTTTCAAAAGCCGCTAACAGCATGGACATGACACCTGCCGCCATTAGCGCATCGATTAAGCGTCTTGAAGGGCAAATCGGTTTCCCGTTGTTTGTGCGTTCCACCCGAAGCCTGCGTTTAACCTCAGAGGGCGAACTGTTTTTAGACAAAACCACGCAAGCGTTGGCAACATTGCAAGAGGGGTTGGATCAGATCTCAAGTGCGCGCGGGGAGTTGTCTGGTCAGCTGCACATTACTGCACCCTCCGATTTTGGTCGCAATATGTTGCTCGATTGGGTGGATGAGTTCATCGATCTCTACCCAAATGTTTCCATCAAACTAGAGCTGTCCGATAGCTTGACGGATATGTACACAAAGCCTGTCGATATTGCGATTCGCTACGGCGAGCCGGCCGACTCCAATCTGGTCGTATTGGCATTATGTGGGTCAAACGAACGGATATTATGTGCATCGCCAGAGTACGTAGCTACACATCCAGAACTCGCCTCTCCTGCCGATTTAACGCAACACAACTGCTTGTGCTACATGGTCGCGGATTCGGTCTACAACAAATGGACGCTCACGCGTGGCAGCGAGAAAGAACAAATCGTGGTCAGCGGTAACTTGTTGAGCAACGATAGTGACTTGCCACACCGGTTAGCGATCAAAGGCAAAGGCATTGCGAATAAATCATTGATGGACATTAGCCGAGACTTAATCGAGGGAAGATTGGTGCGAGTGTTACCAGAGTGGGATTGCGGCCCAGTGCCGCTCTACATGGTGTGCGCCGATCGTCGGTTACTAACGCCAACGATTCGGACTTTCCGCGACTTTATCCAACAAAAATGCTGCCAGCAACGCGCCAACGTGCTGGCAACCTTCTGTCATTAGGCGATAAATCGAAGAGGACGAATCTGGGTATATTCAACCCAATCGTTCTCTTCCAATGTTTCAAGAAACGTCGCCATATGCGGGCTTTGCAAATGCTTATCCAAGGCCTCTTGCGATGCCCAGATTTCTTGGAACATAAATAGGCCATCAACTTTTTCGTCGAGATACAACTCGTATTGGCAACAGCCTTCTTCTTTACGAGTTGGCTCTAGTAAACCAGCAAGCAAATTCACCACCTGATCCTTACTATCTGGATAGGCTTTCACTTCTGCGACTAAGTGGATCATCGTTTTATCACTCTTTTGCGATTTATATATTGATTACGGGGTTCTACGTCACCTGTAAGTAAGCTCGAATTAGATCTCGGTGAATACGGTTTCTGCGTCCCAGCGAGACTTTGGCGTTTTCGCGTTGAAGTCATCTTCCGCGTGGTAGCCAAGCGGCACGATCACAACACTGGTATAACCTTTTTCACGCAAGCCAAATTCTTCATCCAGCACTTTTGGATCAAACCCTTCAATTGGTACTGCATCGATTTCTAACGTCGAAGCACCCAACAGCAACGTACCCACGTTGAGGTAAACTTGTTTCTCCATCCAATGGTTTGCATCTTTCAAATCAAAACGGTGCATGTTCACAAAGTAGCTACGACCACCGCGCACAGCCGCTTTCGCTTCTTCAGTTGGGAATCGACCATCTTTTTCTTCTTGCACCATTAGCGCTTCAATGTAGTCGTTATCAATGCCTGTTTTTGCACAAAACACCAATACGTGAGAAGCGTTGAGAATCTTCGCCGCGTTAAACGCGTAATTCTCTTGCGCCGCTTTAGCGATGCGCTGCTTGCCTTCTTCTGTGCTTGCCAGAATGAAATGCCAAGGCTGGGAGTTCACACTCGATGGACTAAAACGAATCAGCTCTTTAACTGCGTCGATTTTTTCTTGAGGTAGCTTGCGCGTTGGGTCAAACACTTTCGTTGAGTAACGAGATTTTGCAGCTTGTACGATATCCATGAGGTTCTCCAATTAATGAATTTAAGCTGTGTAACAGCATAACCTCATGAGATAAAGGGAAAAACCGATTTCGATTAAAAACATTTTCAAAATAAATTTGAAAATAAAACGATAAGAAAGGCTTTGAGCGTTCTCACTGAACTTCTTCATCTTTTCAGCAATAATGCATGTTTGCTCGCAACCAAACTCAACTCATGCTGCCTCAAGATAACGTTATTACATCCTTTCTGTGCAAAAAGCTCGGTCACAATCACCTTCGAATTGCCGGCGAATATTGGCACATTGAGAAGTTGGTGGCCTTGCAATGCATGATGTTGAAAGAAGCGCCTAACCTCCAAGAAGGGCTGCTTTGGTGGAGCAAAAGTGTCTCATTATTCGACCGCCGTTTGTACGTCACATTGCAACATGGTGATGCCCAAATCCATCTGCAAGTAGAATGCAGAACAGCCGATATGCCAAATTGGGCGGAGTCGGTGTTTGGCTTGCTCAAAATGCAGTTGGAGACGCTTGAGCTAAGCGAATCAATACAAGTACAAGTTCACGCCAACAATCCACTCACGGCCGATATTTTTCTAAAGGAAACGCGAGATTCTAAAACGAGTTCAAGCGTGTTTGAACTGGTGAAACATGTTTATTTGCTACTTTCTCACCAGCCAATTGAACAACCCGAATTGCTGAGTGTTTTGAACGCCTTGTTCATCAAAAACAGCAATTACGCGCTCAAGTTAGAGCAAGCGGCAAGGCAGCTGGGCGTCTCCAAACGCACCTTGCAACGTCGACTGCAAGAGAAGCAAATGAGCTACTCTCAATGCGTTGATTTCGCTAAAAGAAAGCAAGCACTCACTTTGCTTGCCGACACCCAACTCACAACGCAGCAAATCGCCTATCAACTTGGTTATGAAGAACCTTCGAACTTTCACCGCACTTTTCGTCGTTGGTATCCGTTTTCACCCATGCAATATCGCCAGCAGTGCTTAGATAACCGCACTCATCTCAACAACCAACCCATCCGCTTGTACTACGCCAAAGCGAATACTTTAGCCGATAACGACATTGACCAACCCGTCGGTAAAATCTGGATGGAAGTGGATAATATTGCGTTTGAGAAAGTGGTCTCGGTAGAATGCCGTGACCGTGATGGCGCATGGCGGCGCTACCCCGCTTTCTTCGAGCGTTTTTTAAGTCATGGCACCGAACTATGGGCAACGACCGAACTTCCGGTAGCGCACCCCCTTACCTTTCGCCTTTGTTATGAAGTCGATGGGGAACGTTACATTGAGAATAACCACCAGCGTGACTATGTGGTCTCCAAGGGGCTTTTAATTGGCGCAACGGAATACATTGTCCCGACAAGACAACTTATCCAACTCGGCACTCAGTACACCTTGTTTGTGGAACTCGCGTGTAGATTAAAAGACGTAGCGAAGATCGATTGCTACGTGGGTGACGCGCCAGCTCTGCACGCAATGAGCCAAACTCAGAATGCAGAAGATTACACATGCTGGGCGCTACAACTTCCCCTCACCCAAACGGCTAAACAGTGTCGATTCCGACTCTATGATCATTCTGGTAATGAGTTAGCCAAAGACCATTACCCGATTCAATACCCAATTGTGCAACCACTCAGTTAAATATGTAGCACAGTTCAAATTCAGCACTTCGTGACATCATTTCACGTCTCTTTTGGCGTGAAATGACACTCTCAATTTCAAACCTTTGATTTATCGTTTCCGCATTGCTGCACAACGGAGACAAAAACCGTGTTTGAAACCTTACCTAACCCTATGAATAAAATAAAAATACTCCCTATAGCGATCGCCCTAGCTCTTTCTGGCTGTGGTAGCGATGAAACTACGCCAACCGATACAGGAAGCCACGTGGCATCTCCTGATTGGCAAGACCAGATCATTTACTTCTTGATGATCGACCGTTTTAACGACGGCGACAACACGCTTAACGATCAAGGTCAGAATGAATACGATCCTACCTCAGACAAGAAATTCAGTGGTGGAGACCTGGTTGGTGTCAGTGACAAACTGGGCTACATCGAAGACCTAGGCGCTACCTCTATCTGGATTACACCGCCAGTGGCAAACCAATGGTGGGATGCCGAGCAAAACTACGGCGGCTACCACGGCTACTGGGCGCGTGATTTCCAAAAAGTGGATGAGCACTTTGGTGACATGGAAAGCTACCAAGCGTTAGCGCGCGAAGTGCATGCGCGTAACATGTTCTTAATTCAGGACATCGTGACCAACCATGTAGGCAACTTCTTCACCTACGATGATCCTTACAGTTATGATCCAAGCCTACCTTGCCAAGGCTTCCGTTTGATTGAAAATGCGCTACACGCCGGGCAAGAACTGCCTTATCCGCTCAACATGAATGAGTGTAAAGAAGACGGTACTGGCATTTACCACTGGACGCCAAGCATCACCGACCACAACGATCCCGTCCAAGAAAAAACCTGGCAACTGTCGGATCTGGATGATCTAAATACGTCCGATCCTGAAGTTCGCGCTTATTTAAAAGAGAGCTACCGAAAATGGATCCGCGAAGTGGGCGTTGACGGTTTCCGTATCGATACCGTGAAGTTTGTTGAGCACGATTTCTGGAACGACTTCCTGCACGCCGACGATGGTGTGATGACTCAAGCGGTTGATACTGGTCGCGATAACTTCCTGACCTTTGGTGAAGTCTTCGAAACATCTACGCCTTACAACACAGAAGGCGAAGAGAAGATGCTGACTTACATCGGCGAAAGCGGCTCGCCGGAGCAGTTAACCTCGGTGTTGAACTTCCCATTGCAAGCAACCATGACTCGCGTGTTTGCAGCAGGACAACCGACCGATTACCTACGCTTCCGTCTTGAGAAAATGATGGAGATGTTCCCAAATCCATACATCATGCCGAACTTCATTGATAATCACGACATGCCGCGCTTTCTGTCGCAAGGTAGCGTGAATGACATGAAACAAGCACTGATCACCATGATGAGCGTACCTGGTATTCCTGTGATTTACCAAGGTACAGAACAGGCGATGTCAGCGGCGCGTGATGCGATGTTCGCCGGAGGGTACCGTGAAGATGGCGACTACGTAGACTCATTCGACCAAAACAGCGAGATGTACTTGTTCATCCAAGAGCTTGCTAAGTTACGTACCGAAAACAAAGTCATGACACGTGGCGAAATGAAAGTGATTGGCAGCGATAAAGCCGGCGCAGGTGTGTTCGCCTTTACCCGTACTTTGGATAACGACGAAGTCTTGGTTGTGATGAATACATCCAACTCGCCAATGTTGATGAACCAACTCGATGTAGAACAAGTTGGCGGCACCGTCTTCCAACAACAAATCATGTCGAACTGGGCAGAAGCTCCAGAGCAGTTAGTCGCAGATGAAAATGGTCACGTAACCCTTGAGTTGCCAGCCAAGTCTGCAGTGATTTACTCAAAAACAAGCAGCAATCAATCTGTAGATACCCCAGACCTCAATATCCGACTTGCTCAAGATTGGGAAGGACAAACCATCACTGGTGATATTGTTATCGCGGGTAGTGCGAACGCCAACGAGGAGTTGAACCTTGTCGTCGATGGTAACTTGGAAACAGCGCAAACCATTACTGTAGGTGCTGATGGTCAGTTTAGTGTCACGCTGTCGACTCGTCATTTTGCGATTGGCGAGCAACAGCACCGCTTCGCGATTTATTCCACCGAGAAAAAAGCAGGCATCGAGGACGTGAATTTTGTCTCCAACCTAAGCTGGTCAAACACGCCGGACGACACCATTGATGATGCGGGCGATGCACAAGACGGCGTGGGCGGCCCAAACGGCAACTACTCATTACCAACCGATCCAACGTTCGACAAAGACAACAGCCAACTCGCGATCAACAAAGCAGAAGTGTTTACCGTTGGCAGTAACGTACGTTTGACCTTCACTATGGACAAAATCACCGACACTTGGTTGCCACCAAACGGCTTCGACCACGTGGGTTTCACCATCTTTATTGATTTACCGGAAGAAGCCGCAACCAACTTGTCTGAGCTACCGAAGATCAACGCTTCTATGCCAAACGGAACCTGGAGTCGCAATGCGGTTGTTTTTGGCTGGCAAAGCTCGATTTACAACACCAAAGGAGCAAATGCGACGACATGGGGAGAAGCCGTAACACCAGCACCAATGGTCACGGTAGACAAAGCCAACAACACCATTTCGATGGACTTTACTAGCGATGCACTAGGCCGCCCAGATTCGCTCGATGGTATCCGCTTCTATGTCACGACTTGGGACTTAGACGGCCTTTCGGCAACTTACCGTCCGCTAGAACAAGACAAAGGCCCTTGGAACTTCTCCGGTGGCGCATCGGATGAAAGTAAGATTTGGGACGATTTACCAATCATCACCTTGTCGGAATAAACCGTTAAATAAAACACCGCCCAGCGTTTAGCTGGGCGGCCATCAACAAAAAAATGCAGAAAGACACTTCTGCTCGTTTTTATTCTAGTTAAAGAACGATTTCACCCACAGCACCAGACTGTCCCAAAGCTGACCGAACCACGAGCCCTCTTCTACCGCTTGGCTGCTGACCAAGGGATAACTCGCCACGGTACTGTCATCGCTTTTCCAAACGACCTTACCAATCTCATCCCCTTGCGCGATCGGCGCAATCAACGGTTCATTTAACACCACACTCTTATCAAGCCCAGCCGTCATTGAACGAGGCAGAGTGAGATAGGCATCTTTAGCGAAGATCGCCTCAACTTGATTGGCATTACCCTTCCAAACGCGAACTTTAGACTCAACTTGGCCCTGCTTAGCAACTTGCTTGGTGTCATAAAAACGAAAACCATAGCTGAGTAGATTCTTCGATTGGCTGATCCGAGCCTGTTTACTTGGCGTACCCATCACCACCGAGATAAGGCGCATTCTTCCTTCTTTGGCCGAGCTCACCAAGCTGTATCCGGCATTGCTGGTGTAGCCGGTTTTTCCCCCGTCGACATCAATGGAATTGTCCCACAACAACTTATTGCGGTTGTACTGCGTAATGTCGTTCCACTTGAAGACTTTCTCACTGTATAGCGCGTACACATCAGGAACATCGCTGATGATCGACTGCATGAGTCTTGCCATATCGGTTGGTGAGGTTTGGATGCCATCACTATCAAGACCATGGGAGTTCACAAAATAGGTGTCTTGCAGTCCTAATTTCTCCGCCCAACCATTCATCAAGGCGACAAAGCCGCGTTCACTGCCTGCAACATGCTCAGCCAGTGCAACGCACGCGTCATTTCCTGATTGGATGATCACGCCGCGCATTAAGTTCGCAACACTAATTTCATCTTTCGGTTTGATGAACATTTTAGAAGAACCGGGAAACTTGGCCGACCACGCGTTTTCACTCACGGTGACAACATCATCCCATTTCAAACGCCCCGCTTTGATTTCTTGTCCAACTACATAAGCGGTCATCAACTTGGTTAAACTCGCCGGAGCAAGGCCTGCTCGCCCGTTATGCTCGGCAATAATGGCACCGGATTGAAAGTCCATTAATACGTAGCCTTTAGCCTGTAACTGAGGTGGGTTGGGCGTAACAACGGCAAAAGTAGGTACGCTTATTAAACAAGTCACAATTGTCCATCGAGCCAGTGACACTTTCATCCGACTTCCTCCATGCTCTTACTTTGTCGCAACTCTATTGAGCATAGCTCACTCAACCAGTTGCACCAGTCGCTAATCGTTTCATTTTCTTGAACTTACATTGATTTGATCAAGGTATAGAACTGAAGAGGCAATTGGGAAATAGCATTGGTTCTTCATGCCATTCGCAGTAAAGTAGCGCTACCCCTCAATAAGGAAATAAAGATAACAATGAACGCTCAATCATTTATCGACGCAGGATTGCATTACACTCCCCACAGTTTTACCGTTCCTCTGGATTACCAAGACGCAAGCAAAGGCACCATTGAAGTCTTCGCCCGTGCGGTTTGCCTAGTTGGCGATGAAGAATCGACCAAACCTTGGTTGGTTTACTTTCAGGGCGGGCCTGGCTTTCCCTCTCCGCGTCAAAACGGCAATAGCGGCTGGGTAAAGCGCGCGCTGCAAGAGTACCGAGTTTTGCTCCTCGACCAGCGCGGTACGGGCAATAGCAGCGTAATTAATCACCAGACGCTTGCTCACCTCACGCCAGAGCAACAAGCAGACTACTTGAGCCACTTCCGAGCGGATAACATCGTGCGCGACGCGGAATACATTCGTGAGCAATTTGGCGTCGAAAAATGGGCGATCTTAGGTCAAAGCTTTGGTGGTTTTTGCTCCCTCACCTATTTGTCTTTGTTCCCAGACAGCTTGCTACAAAGCTACATCACAGGTGGCGTGCCATCAGTCTCGCGTCATGCCGACGATGTGTATGAAGCCACCTTCAAACGCACCATGGAGAAAAACCAAGCGTTCTTCCAACAATTTCCAAGTGCGCAACAACTTTGCCAAAACATTGCGAATCACTTGCTGGAAAACGAAGAGTACCTACCAAATGGTCAACGCTTCACGGTGGAGCAATTTCAACAAATCGGCATCAACTTTGGTGTGAGTGATACTTTCTTGCCAACTTACTATTGGCTAGAAAGCGCGTTGATTGAAGTGAACGGCAAACCACAACTTCGTTATGAGTTCTTGAACGATATGTTGGCGCAGCAAAACTTCCAAACCAACCCGATCTACGCCATTTTGCATGAATCGATTTACTGCCAAGGCTTTGCGTCGAATTGGAGTGCGCACCGTGTTCGCCAAACCCGACCAGAGTTTAATTATGAACCTGGCCAGCCATTTTACTTTACGGGGGAAATGGTCTTCCCGTGGATGTTCGACCAATACGTCAACCTCAAACCACTAAAAGACGCCGCAGAAATATTGGCCGCGAAAGACGATTGGGCTGCGCTGTACGATCAAACACAATTGGCTCAAAATAAAGTTCCTGTCAGTTGCGCCGTTTACGCCGATGATATGTTTGTTGAAATGGATATCAGCCGAGAGACACTCGCGTTAATCCCAAATTCAAAAGCGTGGATCACCAACGAGTACGAGCACAACGGTTTGCGTGCCGACGGTGAACGTATTCTCGACAGGCTCATTGCCATGGGAAAACAGACCGCAGCTACGTTGAAATAAGCAGGACAGACGTTAGAAAAACGCCTTTTCAGTATTTGGTGAAAAGGCGTTTATAGCGGCTTATGAACAATGGCGATCAGTCATTCACTCTTTGTCCCTAAACCTTTATCCCTCACCACCTCATGTATAAAACTGCGACATGTCCTTTCCTTGTCAATGACTCCGGTGATTATTTGGTGCTTCTTGCGCCTAACTTTTTTGAAGGGCCTAAAACAGAATAACAACATAAATTTAAACCAAAAGTATCGGCCCCAACCTACCTGACTCACTATAATTAATGCTTATAATTTGAACACATAGCGGCTTCACCTGCGGACATGCACCCCCTATCAAAGACCGCCAGGCCCCGCCTACTCATAATATCCGTATAATTTGTCCGTATTTCCGACTAGTTTAGTCAGGTATACTTCGTGCCGCTAAAATTTTAAGGTCGTTGACCACCTGTATTTTTAAAGGAAACCTCATGAGTCAGTATGTAGTTTGTGCGCTGTACAAGTTTGTTGAGCTGAATAACTATCAAGAGCTACGCGAGCCATTACTTGCGTTGATGGAAAAACACCATATTCGCGGAACATTACTACTGGCAAGTGAAGGTATCAACGGTACTGTTGCATCTGATCGTGCAGGTATTGATACGCTACTGGAGTGGCTAAACAACGAACCTCGTTTGACTGGCACCGTATACAAAGAGTCGTATTCTGAGACCCAGCCATTCAATCGCACCAAAGTGAAATTGAAAAAAGAGATCGTAACATTAGGTGTTGAAGGTATAGACCCTCGCCACGTAGTGGGGACTTACGTGAAACCTCAAGAGTGGAACGATCTTATTGCTGATCCTGAAGTGTTTGTTGTCGATACACGTAATGATTACGAAATCGAGATCGGGACATTCAAAGGCGCTGTAAACCCAAATACTGAAACCTTTCGTGAATTCCCAGACTATGTAAAAGAAAACATGGACCCGGCAAAACACAAGAAAGTTGCGATGTTCTGTACCGGTGGTATCCGCTGCGAAAAATCAACTGCTTACATGAAAGAACAGGGCTTTGATGAGGTCTACCACCTAGAAGGCGGCATTCTTAAATATCTTGAAGAAGTTCCTCAAGAAGAGAGCATGTGGGAAGGCGATTGTTACGTATTTGACGGTCGTGTTGCCGTGAACCACCAGCTAGAAAAAGCAGATTACGATTTATGTAACGCTTGTCGTCTACCGATCACTGAAGAAGACAAACAGTCAGAATTGTTCGAGCAAGGCGTGAGCTGTCCAAAATGTCACGGCACACACTCAGAAGAACAAATTGCTCGATTCCGCGAGCGTGAAAAACAAATTGTTCTTGCAGAGCAGCGAGGCGAGCAGCATGTTGGTGGTGAAAGTGCCAAGCAAAGAGAAGCCCGACGTGCCGCTAAGTACGCGCAAAAAGAAGCGCAGCGTAAACAAGACTAAGCCCAACTCTCCTTATATTTAGCGAGCTGCCGTATGGTGGCTCGCTTTTACTGCGCACCAATACTCTTTCAGTACAATTTTGTATCCCTCACCAATACCTCTAGTTGATTGTTTCTTTTGCCTTCGGGTAGCCCCACCATTTCATCATAAGCACTTTGATGTACTAAAACCTGCTTATTTGCTTTGATATTCCTGCACTTCTTTTGCATCTCGATAAGGGAATGAGCCCTCAAAAAGATACCGTTGTCATCAGTGATAAATTGCGCTTCTCCATCAATCACGACAGATGCCTGGTACAATGCGAGATCAAGCGAATGAATGACCAATTTGTCTACATAGAAGTATTTTTGTAACTTACTCAATGGTATTGCCATGTGTCACCTCCCTGAAAGTTACCTCTACGTTTTGTAGAATAAAACCGATCATTGGATGAGATTTCTTCGGTTTACTTGCGTACAACATCGGAAACAAAGAGGATTCCGATGCAAACAATCAATGTCGTGTGGTTAAAGCGAGATTTAAGGCTGACTGACCATCAACCACTAACTCAAGCATTATCAACAAAGCACCCAACTGTGCTTTTGTATATTGTTGAACCATTGCTATTGAACAACCCACACTATTCTGAGCGCCACTGGCGATTTGTTTGGCAATCACTGCAAGACATGGATGAAACGCTCAAAGCGTATGGGCATCGAATCACGGTGCTGTTTGACGATGCCTTAGCATGTTTCCAATCAATTCAAGCGCAATATCAAATCAACGCTGTTTTTTCTCACCAAGAAATAGGACTCAACTGCACCTTTGAACGAGACCGACAAGTTGCCGCTTGGCTGTATGAGCAGAACATCGACTGGTTTGAATTCGAACACGGTGCTGTAATCAGAGGTGCAATAAACCGGCAAGGTTGGGACAAACATTGGGACTCTGTCATGAGAGCCTCAATAAGCCCTATTGAGCTCCAAACCGACTTATTGCATTCATTGGATGCAGAAGCTCTCGGCTGTTCGTTTTCGCCACCATCATCCTGGCTATCAAAATGCAAAGGAATGCAAACGGGAGGAAGCCGGCTCGCTTGGAAAACACTAGAGGATTTTTTTCATCGTCGAGGTCGTGATTACTATCGAAGCATTTCTAGTCTCACTGCCTCACGTACAGCCTGTACTCGCCTTTCTCCATACCTCGCTTGGGGTAACATATCCTTGCGTGAAGTTTATCAATACCTTTTGAAACACTGGCAAGTGGCTGGGTTTCGTCGCAGCTTAATTGCATTGTCTTCACGGCTTCATTGGCACTGTCACTTCATCCAAAAATTCGAATCGGAATACGACATGGAGTTTTACTGCGTTAATCGGGCTTACGAACCATTGATTAGACAAAGTAGTACTTTCGATGAAGAAAAGTTAGCAGCATGGAAATCCGGGCATACTGGCGTACCTTTGATTGATGCCTGCATGCGCTGTTTGCACCACACTGGTTACATTAACTTTCGCATGCGTGCCATGCTGGTTAGCTTTCTTACTCACCACATGAACATGGATTGGCGAGTAGGTGTAACGCATTTAGCGCAACTGTTTCTCGACTTTGAGCCTGGAATTCATTACCCACAATTCCAAATGCAAGCAGGAGTAACCGGGACTAACACAATCCGTATTTATAATCCGATCAAGCAAGCCCAAGAACATGATCCTAACGGTACGTTCATCTACAAGTGGGTACCTGAGTTACAAATGGTTCCTCCCCCTCTTTTATTCGAGCCCTGGACAATGACCCAGATGGAAGCTGTCATGTATCAATTGCAGCCAGATAGCCGTTACCTTGCACCTATTATCGCACCAGACAAAGCGGCTAAGGCAGCAAGAGAGCGCTTATGGACGTGGCGGAAACGAGCTGATGTGAAACAAGAAGGCAGACGAATTCTTGCGCGACATGTTAGACCCTCAAAAGAAAGTAGGACGCGATGATCATCTTTCAATCACAATGCGTACAAATGCAAACACACTCCAGGGAACCCGTTGTACCCTAAACTAGTAAGGAACACACTATGTTCAAACGTATCTTAGTTATCGCGGCGACACTGATGGCGACATTATCTTTTATGCTGCCCGTCAAGGCTCATGAGCATGGCATGATGAAAGCCGATATTGTCGACGTTGCCGCTGAAAACGGCTCTTTCAATACGCTTGTTGCTGCGGTGAAAGCAGCGGGCCTGGTTGACACTCTCAAAGGGGAAGGCCCATTTACTGTTTTTGCACCAACGGATGACGCTTTTGCAAAACTGCCAGACGGCACAGTCGACATGCTCTTAATGCCGGAAAACAAAGACAAGTTAGTATCTGTTTTGACTTATCACGTCGTCCCAGGGAAAGTGATGGCTGCCGATGTTGTTAAGCTAGACAAAGCGGCTACGGTTCAGGGGCAAGATGTGATGATTAAAACCATGGGCGATAAAGTCATGGTTAACGATGCAAATGTCATCGCAACCGATGTGAAAGCTAAAAACGGTGTCATTCACGTGATTGATACTGTCATTATGCCGAAATAACACCATCCAGAGGGCGGTACACTCCGCCCTTTAGACAGAACTTCTTCCACCCTTAGCACGATTCCTCTCCATTTATCCCCAACAAACCTCCACTCATTCTCCATGATTATTAATGAGATAAAAACAAAATTAAAATCAATATCTTGCAATACGATACTGCATAATATTGACGAGGTTAAGATATCGTTATCTTTCAATTTGAGAACAGGATTCCATGTCAGTGACGTTTACTTTTCCACATGTAAATTCTTAAGCTAAATTTTGGCTGCTCAATCACATTTCGGCAAACCATTCGAAAGGGTGGGACGCAAAGCTTCCGGTCTGTCAGCATTTAAAAATCTAAAAGAATGCTCATAATAGCGGGGTTACCATGACTCAGTGTTACAGAAGTCCAATTTCTGTAGCGTTGCTTTATGCTCAGCATGCGCCGGGGTGTGACATTAGTTTGTCAGTCATAACAGAGGACATGTGATGAAATCATTTCCAACCAAATCCGTACTCGCGTTAGCACTTGCAAGCATTAGCTCAGGTGCTGCGGCTCACGGTTATGTATCAGAAACCAATGGTGGTGTCGCTGCAAGTCGCTCGGCACTATGTAAGTATCCAACGCCAGATACTAACGAAAAAAATAATAACTGCGGTGCGATTCAATATGAACCGCAAAGCGTTGAAGGCCCTGATGGCTTTCCCGAAACAGGGCCTCGCGATGGTAAAATAGCGAGTGCCGAAACCGCTTTAGCAGCTGCCCTTGATGAGCAAACTGCCGACCGTTGGGTAAAACGCCCTATTCAAGCAGGTACACAAACTTTTGAATGGACATTTACCGCTAACCACGTGACGCGCGACTGGAAATATTACATCACCAAGCCTGATTGGAACCCAAACGCTTCACTATCACGAGACTCTTTTGATCTAACTCCTTTCTGTGTCGTCGACGGCAATATGGTTCAACCCCCGAAACAGGTAAGCCATCAATGTAATGTGCCTACTCGCGAGGGATACCATGTCATCCTGGCAGTATGGGATGTTGGCGACACTGCAGCCTCATTTTATAACGTGATCGATGTGAAATTTGATGGTGACAGTCCCGTTATTCCAGATTGGAAGCAAGGCGGTCAAATTATTCCTACAATGGATTTAAATATTGGGGATTCGGTTTATACACGCGTATTTGATCAAGCAGGTGAAAACGTGGCGTATAGAACTGAACTAGAAATTACCGATGCAGCAATGGGCCAAGCGAAAAACTGGTCTTACACACTCGCGACTAAGCTAAACCAAGAACAAGCAAAACTGCAAGCCGGGCAGTATGCAGAGGATAAATTCACTCCTGTTTATGGTACTAATCCGGTGTATCTGCAAGCAAATAGTGGCCTTAAGCGAGTAGAGATCGGCTATAACATTGAAACTCCTGTCCCAGAATACTCACTCACAGTAGATGGCTTAGCAGACGAGTATATCATTGAGTCAACACCGACAACGTTGGATCTGACACTAACTGCTGAAGGCGATTTAAATGCAGAACTCACCGTTTACAATCACCATCGCGAACCACTTGCAAGTTGGACAAACGAAATGAAAGACGGCTCTGTAGAGGCGATATCGCTCGCTTTAAGTAAATCAGAGCCGGGTCACCATATGCTCGTGACACGTATTAAGGACAAAGATAGCAACTTGGTGGATCAGCAAACACTCGACTTTCACTTAAAAGAAGAGTCAGTTACTCCACCACCATCTGGTGAGTACGATTTTGTCTTCCCTGAAGGACTATCTAGCTACACTGCGGGCACAAAAGTGCTTGCCAGCGACGGGGGCATTTATCAATGTAAACCTTTCCCATACTCTGGTTACTGTATGCAGTGGAAAGAAAGCGCAAACCATTACGAGCCTGGAATAGGTTCACACTGGGAGATGGCTTGGGATAAAGTCAACTAAATCACCCTTTGAACGTTAAGTAAAAAGAGCCTCACTATGAGGCTCTTTTATAATCAAACGCAAAAATGACAGCTTTCCCGGTCTAAACCATGAACACCAGATAAACTAGTGAGATGCGCTCGCCCCTCAATCAGCCCCATTTCATAACCTTCTAGTAAAACGGATTGTCGCATTGATAAGCGCTGAACATGAAAATTATCTGGTGGGGCAATCACCCTAACATGTGTTCCTGGTGGAGGGTTACGAATAAACTCTAATGATTGATTATAGTTATCTGCACGTCTTAACATCGCATCCGCCATTTTGGGGTGCTCCGCAAACAGTTTCTTCATCAGCCATGTGGTCTTAACTGGCTTTTTGGCATAATTCAGCGGGTGAGAGAGTACTACAGTTATGTCGCGAGCCCCTCGACGATAAGCCTCACGCACTGGGATAGAATCAGCGACCCCACCATCGGTATAACAACCGCCAGAAAAACAAGGGGTATGCTTGTAGGCAATCGGTAATGCTGTTGTCGCTTCAATCGCATGGTGAAAATTATCACGTGTCACGCGATAGTAATCTGCCTGCCCTGTATCTACATTTGTTGTCGCTGCGAGAAAAGGAACGCCATTAAACAGTTTATTTTCATCGACGGGATACAAGCGATTAGATTCTTCAAACAACCACTTCACATCGATGAGGTCCCCACCTTTAACGAAGCGAGTCGGGTCAAAAAAGCGTTTGCTTGTGGCCAGCTTAGTAATGACGTTAATACTGCGATGCGGGTAGTCGGTCAAATACCCAATCAAATTTGATGCACCAGCAGATACACCGATTGCAAAATCAAACGGTTTATAACTCTGCTCTAAAAACGCATCTAACACTCCGCTTGCGAAGACGCCTCGCATCGCGCCACCTTCTACTACAATTGCTTTTGTTACCATATTTCCCCCATTCTCCTTGCCAAAAGAGTAATGAAGTTCGTGCAATCACAACAATTGAATATTCTTATTATTGAAATAGGTGAAGTCTATTTATTTCTCTCTTAGAAAATGAAAACTAAAGTTCAAAAAATCCGTACCCGTTAGGAATGTAATTGCGGGCTTAACCAAGGTGGCAAGGTCTAAGAGAAATCTAGGAGAAAACCGTTTTATAGGCTTCGCCCGCGCCATCAATGAACATTTGAGTACCAATAACCGCTAGAATTAAGCCCATCATTTTAGTCACAACATTTAGAGCACTTGGTCCAACCGCTTTGACCAATTTGTCTCCAAACAAAAACAGTACATAGGTGATCACACACAGGACAGCGAAAGAAACGATAGTAATAATGGTTTGATCGAAACCACCCGCTGTCGCAAAGTTCATCGCGGTAGCAATCGTTCCAGGCCCAGCTAATATTGGCATCGCCAGTGGAGACACTGCAATACTCAATGCCGCCCGTTGCTGAGCTGGTGAATACGCCTTCTCTTTGGTTTTCTGATGCGTCGAATCACCTTGAAGCATGTTAAAACCTATCAAAAACACCAAAATGCCGCCTGTTATTCGCAATGCATAAAGCGTGATACCAAACAAATCAAAAATTAACTTACCGGCAATAGAAAATATCGCGATGATAATAAATGCAATAAAAACCGAGCGGAGCGCAATGGAACGGATGGTTTCTTTATCTTCATCAGCAGTTAAACTCAAAAAGATGGGGATATTGGCGATAGGGTTCATGATGGCAAAGAAGCCCATAAACACCGTAACTGTATGAACAATGAGTTCTTTCATATTTTCCACTGCATTTAAATTATTGATTCTAAAAACAGTATATACGCTCTCAAACAGAACGAGTGGTGTATTCTCGATTCGTCTTCACACTTATGCACCAAGCATTGTTTTTCTTTTGAGATAGTTTACCGACTCATCAAATGTCGCTAAGGTGAGTCTTCAGCCTTTACACATAACAGGGGATGTTAAGTCACCATGAACAGCACGATTCAAACAATTCTCAATCACCGCTCAATTCGAAAATTCACCTCACAACCGATTGAGAGCGAACAATTAGATGCTATTCTTCAAGCCGGCCTTGCGGCGTCCTCATCAAGCATGTTGCAAGTCGTTTCAATTATCCGCGTGACCGACATAGAAAAACGTACACTATTAGCTCAATATGCCGGAAATCAAGGGTACGTTGAAAGCGCGGCTGAGTTTTTGGTGTTTTGCATTGATTACCAACGCCACGCCAGTATCAACCCAGATGTTCAAGCTGACTTTACCGAGTTAACGCTAATAGGCGCTGTAGACTCGGGCATCATGGCACAAAATTGCTTGCTTGCGGCGGAGTCGATGGGACTAGGAGGTGTGTATATTGGTGGTTTACGAAACAATGCCCAAAAAGTAGACGAATTATTAGGTTTACCTAAAAATACCGCCATTTTATTTGGTATGTGTCTTGGTCATCCAGATCAAGCCCCTGAAGTAAAACCTCGCCTACCTAAGCATGTCGTGGTGCATGAAAATCAGTATCAAGACCTAAACTTGGATGACATTCAGACGTATGACCAAACTATGCAAAACTACTATGCAAACCGTTCGAGCAATCAAAAACAGAGTACTTGGTCACAAGAAGTCACCAGTAAACTGGCTGGCGAATCACGTCCGCACATCCTGCCGTATTTGAATGGGAAGGGGCTAGCGAAAAAGTGACCATGTCGAAAGACAACAAAAAAGAGATCTGAGTCACACTTTTGATAATCCTATTTAATACAACGAGATAATTAGTCGGTAGATTTTCTTGGTTGTATTTTAGAAAGAAAACACTACATATAGAGCTAATAAACAAAATTTGAGCTAATTGAACAAGTTTTTTATCCGAAATATGAAATCTTGTAAGTGAAAACATAAAAATACGATATTTATCTGGACACTTGCTGCATTATTGTCTATTGCTCTAATCATTGAAATTCATTAGAGTTCATGCCTCCAGATGCAATCAATCCCTTATTGAGCACTTTATAAATAGAAGAAGGTGGTGCTTATAAGGTTATGTTGTGAAGTCTTTTCTGGAAAAGAATGTTGCTACCAGCAACTCGCTCTTTACGTCAGATGAATGAAAAAACATGAATTTCAAACATAAAAAGCTAGCTAGTTTAGTGCTTTCCTCAGTACTTCTTTCTGGATGTACTGT
Source organism: Vibrio sp. 779(2023) (assembly GCF_033344285.1). NCBI lineage: Bacteria > Pseudomonadati > Pseudomonadota > Gammaproteobacteria > Vibrionales > Vibrionaceae > Vibrio > Vibrio sp. 779(2023). Next base: position 152,730 of record NZ_JAWPOM010000001.1, on the reverse strand, counting down.
ACCCGGTAGTCACCTTTCCACAGATGGAAAAAACTTCGTCGAAGACAGCAATGTTAGTCGCACTTCTGATTTCAATGTTTTTCCACTTACACTTGATAAAGTATCTCAACTTAAAAGTTTGGGGATAGAAGCCAAATCCAACCCTGAACTAGATCGCCAACTTAACGCTTATGAGTATGAGGTTGGCCCTGGAGATATACTAAACATTACTATTTGGGATCACCCAGAACTAACTATTCCTGCTGGTTCTTATCGCAGCTCTGCTGAAGCGGGGAACTGGGTACATGCTGATGGTACTATCTTCTATCCATATATAGGTATTGTTGAAGTTGCGGGTAAAAACGTTCGTCAAATTCGTGCTGATATTTCTCGCCGATTAGCAAAGTACATAGAAAGTCCTCAAGTGGATGTCAGCGTAGCAGCTTTTCGTTCGAAAAAATCCTACATTACTGGTGAAGTAAGTAATCCTGGACAACAACCAATCACCAACATCCCACTCACCTTGTTAGATGCAATTAACCGTGCAGGTGGATTAGCCGAAAACGCCGACTGGAAAAATGTAACACTGACAAGAAACGGCATAGTTGAAAACATATCTCTTTATGCGCTGATGCAAGAAGGCGACCTCACTGAAAATAGGCTACTTCAACCAGGTGATATCATCCATGTGCCAAGAAATGATTCACAAAAGGTTTTCGTTATGGGTGAAGTTAACGATCCTAAACTACTGAAAATAGATCGCGCTGGCATGAGCCTTACGGAAGCTCTGAGCAACGTTGGCGGTATTAATCAGATATCAGCGGATGCGACAGGTGTATTCGTAATTAGGAGGTCACAAGACGCAGGTTCACTGGGCGACATATATCAACTTGATGTCTCCGATGCGGCAGCGCTCGTTATTGGTACTGAATTTGCTCTGAAACCGTATGACATCGTTTATGTCACTGCGGCGCCTATCAGTCGTTGGAATCGCGTTATTGCACAACTAGTACCTACCATCTCAGGCTTCAATGAACTTACAGAAGGCGTCCTTCGAGTCAGGACTTGGCCATAGAAAAAGCATTCTGAAGGGCTTGTTTGAACATAAACAAGTCATTCAAACGTTGTCTATAAGGAGCAAAACATGTTTTCGAACATTCTTGTCGTGTGTGTAGGTAATATTTGTCGTTCCCCCACAGGAGAGCGGTTACTACAGCAACTACTCCCAAATAAACAGATTTCTTCGGCGGGTATTGCCGTAGAAAAAAGTCGCCTAACCGGAAAGCCAGCAGATGAAACCGCCAGACTTGTCGCGTCAGAACGTGGTATCTACCTGCTAGACCACAAAGCGCAGCAGCTAACCGCTAAGTTGTGCGCAAAGCAAGACCTAATATTGGTGATGGAACAAGGTCATATCGATGCTTTGACGGAGCTGGTACCGGAGGCTAGAGGTAAAGCAATGTTATTTGGTCACTGGATAGGTTCCGTGGATATTCCAGATCCATACAGACAGAGTAGAGAAGCCTTTGAGCATGCATTATCTCTGATTGAAAATGCTGCTCATGCATGGGCAAAAAAAATATAAATTCAGATCACTTGGCGAAATAAAAAATAATGGCTAACCAAACAATACAACCATCTGCTCTTGCTGATGATGAGATCGACCTAGGCAAGCTCTTCGGCATATTGATAGACGCGAAATGGTTTATCATCAGCATTACGCTCTTTTTTGCAACATTAGGTATCGCGGTCGCGTTGCTATCAACTCCGATTTACAAAGCCGACTCGTTAATACAAATCGAAAAGAAAAGTTCAGGTGGTATTTCGGCGATGGTCGGTGACATGGGAGAACTCTTTTCTGCCGAATCATCTGCAACTACAGAAATTGAAATAATTAAATCGAGAATGATTCTTGGCGATACCGTTGATAGGTTTAACTTAACAACCATTGCCACTCCTGATTACTTACCTTTTGTTGGTAAAGGTCTAGCACGAATCAACGGTACTCAAAACTACATTTCTTTGACCACGTTTGAAGTACCTCGAACGGCTAAAGGATTATCTCATCAACTGATTGCTACAGACATCGAGAAAGGTCAATTCAGCTTGATGCTTGAAGACCAAATGGTACTTTCTGGTTCAGTTGGTCAACTAATTGAGATGAATGGCTATCGTGTAAAAGTGAACCAGCTCAATGCTCAAAATGAAGATACTTTTACAATAAGTAAAATAAGCAAGTTAGATGCTATCAACAAGTTAGCCTCACAACTTTCTATTTCAGAGAGAGGTAGCCAAACAGGTATTGTATCTCTAAGTATTGAAGGTGAATACCCAGACCACAATCAGCTTGTTTTAAATGACGTTGTTCAAAACTATTTTTTGCAGAATGTTAGAAGAAACTCTGCTGAAGCTGAGCAGAGCCTCAACTTCCTTAAAGGTCATTTACCCGAGATTAAGGACAAGCTAACTATTTCAGAAGATACATTGAACAGTTTTAGACAAGAAAACGAATCTATCGATTTAAATCTCGAAGCACAATCTACTCTAAAAGTGATGGTGGCACTTGAAGCCCAACTTAATGAGCTAACATTTAAAGAAAGTGAAATCAGTCAAAAATTCACCCAAGACCACCCAGCTTATAAATCGCTGTTAGACAAACGTCAGACATTACTACAAGAGAAAGAGCGTCTTAACAAACAAGTTCAAAAACTGCCAAAAACACAGCGCGAAGTCTTGCGTATGACTCGTGATGTCGAAGTAAACCAGCAAATCTACATCCAACTTTTGAATAAAGTTCAAGAGCTAAATATCATAAAAGCTGGCACCGTAGGTAATGTGCGTATTATTGACAACGCACAATCTTACGCAATTCCTATTAAACCGAAAAAACCTTTGATTGTAGTTTTGGCTACTCTTCTAGGAGGCATGGTAGCTGTCGCATTTGTTCTGGTAAAAACCGCGTTTCATCGTGGAGTGACTTCTCCTGATGTAATTGAGCAAACTGGAATATCTGTATATGCAAGTGTTCCAAAATCGGCACAACAATTGGAAGTTGCGAACAAGCTAAAACGTAAAAACAACAAAGACTTACTTCTTTTAGCAAATGCCAATCCAGCAGATCTATCAATTGAAGCACTACGTGGACTTCGAACCAGCTTACACTTCGCAATGTTGGAAGCCAAAAACAATGTCTTAATGATTTCAGGCCCAGCGCCTTCCATTGGTAAGACGTTCGTATCAACCAACTTTGCTGCAGTTGCGGCTAAAACGGGTCAAAAAGTCCTTTTGGTGGATGCTGACATGCGAAAAGGTTATTTACAGAAATGTTTTGGCCTCACAGCAGAGCAAGGGTTATCTGACTTACTAAGTGGAAAAATTGATCGAGCAACCGCAATCAAGCCAAGTCAAGTTGAAAACTTGGATGTGGTTACTCGTGGTCAAGTACCACCAAATCCATCAGAGCTTTTGATGCATCCACGATTTGTTGAATTTGTAGAACAAGTATCAAAAGAATACGATCTAATCATCATCGATACACCGCCTGTACTTGCAGTAACGGATCCAAGCATCGTTGGTGCACTTGCTGGCACCACATTGATGGTAGCTCGCTTCGACCAAACGACATTGAAAGAAATTGAGGTAGCACGTGGTCGCTTCGAGCAATCAGGCGTTGAAGTTAAAGGTGTGATTCTCAATGCAGTTGAGAAAAAGGCATCTAACTCATACGGCTATGGATACGGCTACTATAACTACGCGTACAAAAGCGAATCATAAGTTGAATTTAGATCGCTAATTAAACCAAATATGACAAAGCCCTGCTAGAAACAGCAGGGCTTTTTCTATTGCACTCTTAATTGCTTGTACGTAATCAAACTAAGCAAGACAAAGAATATTGGGTCACTCCAACCAAAACCGGCAAATACTCCGATAATGCCGGCATAGGTAGTAATCACTGCCCCTAAACCATTAGTAATCAATAATGCTTTAAACAGCTGTTTCGCAGTATGCCCTGATTCCACATTACGTAACATCAAACTCACCGCTGCGATTCCACCTAAAAAGATCGAAGTATGCTGCGATAAAAACAGCGCGTACTGGTCGTTAATTTGTACGCCATACATCGGCCACATCATGGTTGGTACAAAAAACAACGCAAAAGCGAATACCGTATATATGACACCATGAACGGTTAGAAAAGTGCGGTTGGTCATCATCTCCTTATCCTCCAATAGGCCCTTGATTGATCGTCGTTAACGGCACATTGATATCGAAGATTTGACCTCGTACTTCGACTACGCCCATTTTTCGTAAGCGTGCGGCATGCATTTCGAGATAAGCTTGCGCCGTGGCTTCATCTTCAAAAAGATAGATACCACCACCGAGTTTGTCTTTTTCGCTTTCCGTCCAAATTTTCCAAATCATGCCCGGTTCTTGGTTAATTGATTTCGCTAAATCGATCAGAGCATTCGACATCTCTTCACCAAACGGACCATGAAATTCAAAATCAACTTGCAATAATTTCGCCATCTTGAGTCTCCTCTTCTTACTGACTCGCTTTCGATGACAAGATTATTATCTTTATAAAACTGACAAAAAAGTTCATAATTTTGCCATTAACTGTCTAAAAAATTGACTTATGAGACTAAAAACGACCTTAGAACAATGGCAAACGCTACAAGCGATTGATCAAGAAGGTAGCATTCAATCTGCAGCTTTGCTGCTCAACAAGAGCCATACCACATTGATCTACTCGGTGAGGAAGTTAGAAGACCAACTTGGTATTCAACTTATCGAAGTACGAGGGCGCAAAGCAGGTTTGACTGAGCACGGCAAAACCATACTGCGTCGTGCACAATCCATGCTTGAACAAGCGCGGGAACTAGAAGTCATCAGCGAGCAGTTAAAAAGTGGGGTGGAATCTCAAATCACGGTCGCAATAGATCATCTTTGTGACCCTTGTTGGCTTTATGCACCACTCAGTCAATTTTTGGAGGACAACAACACGACCTCCGTTCAAGTGGTTGAAACGTCACTGAGCAAAACAACCGAAATGGTCGTAAATGAGCTCGCTGACATCGCAATCATCAACTTACCGATAACCAACTACCCTGCCGAAGCATTTGGCGTAACAACCATGCTGCCTGTAATCGCAGCACACCATCCACTCGCTAAAAAGCCGCATGTTTCCATCGACGATTTTGCAACCACCAGCCAAATTGTCATCCGTGACTTAGGTGATTCAGACAAAACGAAAAGAGATGTGGGTTGGTTACGCGCACGTCAGCGTATTACCGTCGATAACTTCGACCACGCTTTTCACGCCGTAGAGCAAGGCGTTGGATTTTGTCGGCTACCAGCGCACTTAGTCGCAGCCCGCAAGAGCGATAAAATTAAAGTATTGGAGATCGAACACTCCCATCAATATCAAGTTGCGCTGCACCTCACTTTACCCAAAGGAGCCAAAAGTGGTCCTGCGACTCAAGCGCTTTATCGTACTTTACTCAAAAGTGTAGAAACTCGAGTCTAGCAACAGTGGTATTGAGTTGAATCGCTAGTGTTATCGCCTATTGATTCTCCCTAAATATAGAGAAACGGCCATTTTGTGACGCTACACTCTCACAAAAGGTTGCACGAAGGATAGCGACCACCTACTATCACTCTGCTCATGCCTAAAGCACCCAACACTCGCGGAAAGAACTCGGTTCACGGCAATATCCTCACCTGCTTGGTTTAGCAGGCACAATCTGTTTTTACCTTCTTTTTAGCTTCTATATAGGCGAGTGTGGAAGAAATAAGAAAGGTGAAATATGAACTCTACAAATAGCTTCTCGATCAATATCAATCAGCAAAAATCCATTGCTAAAAAAAGGCTCAAAGCTATCCGCCTATACGATGACGCCACGTTGGAGTTAGTTAAGCGATTTCACTCCAAACCAGAATCTTTGGCTCCCAATACAATTCAATTGGCTGACGTTCAACATGCACTCGCAAGAGAACTGGGCTTATCCAGTTGGAGTAAACTAAAAGTTCATGTCGAAGAGCTAGAAGCGCACAAACTAGCCATCAAAGAACAAAAACCGCCCCTAGATGCAAAAGTAAAAACGCTACACGTTCGTTGTGGCCACGACATTCAACAACAACTTAAAGCCAGCGGATTTGAAGGGGCATTTTTAGCCCTGATCGATCCGCTTTGTATTGGCCCCATACCAGCAACACCACAGAACTTCCTTGCCATTCGTGCCCAATATGTCGTAGAGACTCTGCTGCCTGTGATGAAGCGTGAAGACTCGGTTCAAGATATAGTCACATTGGAACAATCAAACCTCGATCTGTTGCAAAGTGATGTATTTGAACGAATCGTCTTTTGGGTCGAACATGACAGTTATGATCAATTGATGCTAATTCGTGCTCTAACACAGTTAGAGAATGTAGAGAATAAAGTGATAGAGGTCATTGAGTTGAACCAGTTCCCGGGCACTGAACGATTCATCGGCTTTGGGCAGTTGCCTGAAGAAGCTATTCGTTCTTGTTGGCGATACCGTAAACCTGTGACAGCAAAATTATTCAGTCAGGCTAAACGGTGTTGGCACGCTATTACATCACCGACACCTATTTCCATAGTTAATTTGATTCAGCTGCATAACCTGGATTGCTTGCCCAATATACTCAACGTGCTTAAACGCCATTTGCAAGAGTTACCTAATTCACAAACTGGATTGAGCTTGACACAACACCTCGCACTAAAGGTTTTGAACTCGCAAAATCGTTCAATTCCCATCAAAGATTGGTTTGAGCAATATCAACAACTAGAACCTCTTCCTTACCTAGGAGACGTGATGTTTTACGCGTTACTCCTCCCTCTAGCACAGTGTCAAACACCTTTGATCACGATTGAGTCACGTGAAAGGCACTGGTGGGAACAAAGCGTCCGTATCACTGAGGCTGGCAAGCAGTGTTTGGAAGGCTTAATACGAGCGAAACAATGCTATTGGGTTGGAGGGATTAAAAATACCAGTCAAAGTTATTGGAGCTGGGATCACCTCCAACTAACTACACTTGCCAACCATCATTGAGTTGACAAATATGAAAGCATAACGGGTTCGTTGGCTCTGATGAACACTCAATACTAAATTATCCCTAAAGAAGCGACCGCTAGCCTGAATATAACTTAAATAGTTATGCAGAAATGCATCCACTCAAAGAGAGTATGCACTCTATCTCTTATTAAAATTTATTGTAAATCCTCTTTGTTATCGGTTGTATATTCGATAAAAGTGTTAAAATACAAACTTTTCATCCGGCCAATTCGTTAATATTTGGTTAAAATCCCATTTTTATTAGTGATAAAGTTCACATCTATTAACCATTTAGAGGATTATTCTTTCGTATTTTCTCACTCCGCTGCTAATCTGCTCGCCGCTTTGAAGTGAACTCAAGGTGCATAACTATAAGGAGTGTTCTCATGAATACCAAGAAACCGATGTCGCTTACCAGCCGCGTAATTTTAGGTATGGTTGCGGGTATCTTGACAGGATTTGCAATTCGCACACTTTTTGCCGACAACGGATTTGTCGACGCATACATTATTAATGGATTATTCGAAGTTGGTGGACAGATCTTCGTTGCCAGCTTAAAAATGCTTGTTGTACCGCTAGTATTTGTTTCGTTAGTTTGTGGTACTAGCTCTCTCAAAGACCTCTCTACACTGGGTCGCATGGGCGGTAAAACCCTCGCTTTCTACGTTACGACAACGGCTATCGCGATTACGCTTGCTCTAACTATGGGTACTCTATTCCAGCCAGGGGCAGGGGCAGATCTAACGGCAGCAAGTTCATTCAAATCAGCCGAAGCGCCATCTTTAGGTCAGGTGATCATCGATATGTTCCCGACCAACCCAATCAGCGCAATGGCAGAAGGTAAAACTCTGCAAGTTATCGTGTTCGCCGTGCTATTCGGTATCGCGATCAGTGCAGCGGGTAAACCAGGCGAACGCATCGCAGCATTCTTCTCTGATCTGAATGAAGTGATCATGAAACTGGTCGCGATTTTGATGAACTTGGCACCTTATGGTGTGTTCTTCTTAATGGCGAAGCTATTTACTGGTCTTGGTCTGGGCGCGATCGTCAATCTGGCAGAGTACTTCTTAGTACTGGCTGGTACGCTTGTCCTACACGGTCTAGTTACTTACAGCTTAATGTTAAAAGGTTTCACAGGTCTAAACCCAATTACGTTCCTACGTAAGATGGAAGACGCGATCATGTTTGCTTTTTCTACAGCATCATCGAACGCGACGATTCCAGTGACAATGGAAACAGCAAAGCACCGCATGGGTGTTGAGAACCGTGTATCATCGTTCACAGTACCACTTGGTGCAACCGTGAACATGGACGGTACGGCGATCATGCAGGGCGTAGCAACTGCGTTTATTGCTCAAGCTTTCAATATTGATTTAACTATGGGCGATTACCTAATGGTTATCATGACGGCAACTCTGGCGTCTATCGGTACCGCAGGTGTTCCTGGTGTGGGTCTAGTAATGTTGGCAATGGTATTGAACCAAGTTGGTCTGCCGCTTGAAGGTATCGCACTTATCATGGGTGTTGACCGTCTTCTTGATATGATTCGTACCGCGGTAAATATCACTGGTGATAGTGCTGTGACCGTCATCGTTGCGAAATCAGAAGGTGCATTGGATGAAGCTCGCTTCAACGACCCAATGGCAGGCGTAGCCGAAGAAGAAGTGCACCTGAAACGCGCGGAAGCTTAAACCCTTCCAAGTTAAATTATCCTGTCTAAGCAAAAACCACCTTACTCTAAGGTGGTTTTTTATTTCCAATTAACCCGAAGTCAAAAAGGTTTAGATAAATTTCTCGTCCCCCGAGGTTGTTTCAATTACTAATCGGTAAGTAGTTCGATTCTATATTAGTTCATCTAGAGGGTTAAGATAACTCGCCTATGTTTATCACTTTGAAAATGATATAAGGAACATTTTCATCATATAGAGATACAAATTCCATTATCAAATTAAAGTTCAAAACCAAATCGCGATAGATAGTAGTCTGATAATTAAGTTGGTACTAAGATACATACATCATAATTTCATGTTTAAAAATAGTCTTTTTTATTCATTTTCTCATTTCCAATACTTGCATTAGGTTTCAACGAAAGTATGTTCGATTTTTTTAAGAAATTTAAATATACATTAAGCCCAGAGGTAAAAGGTACTTTAGTTCTTGATCAAAGACCTCTAGAAAATGTAACGGTTTACTTAGAAGCTAATTTTTTAAAAAATAATTACAAAAGGAGTTCAAGTACTAATGAGTTAGGTGAATTTCACTTTAAACCAGTCATACATGCTCAAAGGTTCAAAGAATCAGCTTTGAATCAAACATATTCATATATCGGAATATATACCTATATAAATGAAGAAAAGAAATATATTTGGGAGTCTCAGTTAAACTACGTTTCACCACCTATATTTATAAAGGACAACTTAAGTAATCTTTACTGTGAGCTTGAAGATACCGAGTTTCGATACTTTTTCAAGAATATCAATCTAGAAAATGCTGGAGATCTAATGGTTATTAGCAACTGCAATTTAAATGGATTTTTATATAAAAGACATTTTTCATAGAGTTTATGATTGTGATGATTATTAAACTCAAAGTTCTTTAAAAGAAAAAGCTATACCTGCACGCCTCAATCAAGTTTAAACATATCAATCAAAGTGCTAATTCGCAGAATATTTCTCTAAAGTAATTCACTACTTAACTTTCGTATACTCCTGATTCTACATAACCAGTTAGTTTGCACTGACTGTACACATAAGTATCATCTTCACCATTTCCAAAATAAGAAAAAGCGAAGTAGTAAACTTCATTGGTTACTTCACAATTCAAATTTCCCATATTTTCTCTAGCAAACTCATAAGTCTCATAACCATCAATTGAAGACTCCCATATCGTCACCTCTTCTCCATTTGCTAGATGAGTCTTCAGGAAAACGAGCACGTATTTCTGATCTAAGTTCAATAAGTCTTGAGACTCATGCTCTTCAAATGCAGGGAAGGCAAACGATCCGTTAGCATCAGTAATAGTTTGAAACTCATGAATGGTTCCACGCACACCGACTCGGAGGACCACTAATTGAGATGACAACGGTTTTCCGTTCAAAGTTAGCATACCAATAATATCTGGCGTATACCTGTACATGAAAGGTTTCTCTTAGATAAAAACTTGAATCTGAAAGTACCCTTTCAAATCGAGCAAATCTACTACGGAAAAACGTATTGTTACGAGCTCGTGTGCTTTGAGTAAATGTTAAAAATAACAATTTCTTGTTTGCGCTAAACCAAACATAGAACATGTTTGATGGGCCATACCTACTCCACCATCGAATTCAGTTTTTCTCTGGCTTGTGCTTCGTGTTCTTTAGTGATGGCATTACCGACTGAGTTCGCGGCTAAGGTAAGTGCTGCCATGTCATCGGTAAAACCGACGCCAGCGAGTACGTCTGGCACCATATCGGTTGGTAATACGAAGTAAGCCAATGCTCCACCTAAAATCGCCTTATGGCGAACAGAGGTGTTAGAATCTGTCATCGCGAGCCATGATTTTATGCCCATTACGGCAATTTCTTCACCCGCTTTCCTAACCGACGCTTTCATTTTACGCCAGAAGGTTTTCTCATCTGGTGCTTGCATCGTTTGGTCTAAGACGTCATCGGACGCCGAATTTACAGACATGCTTGTGGTCATCGTGCCTCCTAAATTTATGACTGTGGCATAGATATTAAGGCGATGAACCTGAACGTAGGATTAATAGCGCGTAATGATAATGAAGAAAGGAAACAAAATGGCTAGATAAAAAAATCCCCAAACCGAAGTCCAGGGATTATTGCTTTGGAAACCAAATGGTTTTGAAACCAACAGCTTTGGGAGCCAAGCTTTAGAAGCAGAATGCCTTATTGAACAATCTTCTCCAGTACACGTATCAACATTTTGATACGTGGTTCAATAGACTCAAGCAACAAGTACTCTTGATCGCTGTGGAAGCCCGCACCGATAGGTCCTAGACCATCCAAAGTTGGAACACCAAGAATCGCCGTGTTGTTTGCATCAGAGCCACCACCTACTTCTTTCCAGTTGATGTCGATCGCCAGTTCACTTGCGGCTTCTTCAACTAGCATCATCAGGCTTTCTGTTTGTGGGCTTGGCACCATAGAAGGCTTATAAGCTTCACGAACCAACTCAATTCTCACGCCACCAACGAATGGTGTTTCCAGCATGCCATTTAGCTTGCTATCGACATCATCGTATTCTTCGTTGCTCCAGAAACGCACATCCACGATCGCTTCCGCGTGCTCAGGGACGATGTTCGCACCGTTGCCGCCAGAAACAATGCCGACGTTCAGCGTAGTACCAGATTCAAAGTTGGTCATTGCATTGACAGCCAGAATCCAATTCGCCATCTCAGTGATTGCGCTGCGGCCGTTTTCTGGCTCGTTACCTGCGTGAGCAGCAACGCCATTAAAGGTCATTTTGTAGCGAGCCATGCCTTTGCGCGCTTTCACTAAACCACCGTCTGCACGTGCTGCTTCTGCAACCAGCACATTCTTAGCGTTTTTCGCAACTGATTGAATCCAATCCACAGAGTCCAGAGAGCCCGTCTCTTCATCTGGGTTCATGCAGATAGCGATAGACAACTTATCCAACACCGCTTGGTCTAGATTGCGCATCGCGTATACGATGTTCAGCAAGCCAGATTTCATGTCCGAGACGCCCGGACCGTAGGCTTTCTCTGCATCTTGAGACATTGGACGAAGCTCAGCAGTACCCACAGGGAACACGGTATCCATGTGACCAATCAGCATTACGTCGATTTGCTCAGCTTCCGGCTTGTTTCGAACTTCAAGACCGATGCCCGCTCTGCCACAGTCGATGCGTTTTACGCTCCAACCTGACATCGCTTGGTACTTCTCTTCAAATTGAGAAGCGATAAACTCGATACCATCAGTCGTGTAAGTGCCACAATCCACATTAATCAGCGGACGTAGCTCTTCTAGATATTCATTTAGAGAGAATTGCATGACTCACTCCTAGACAAACAGATTCATCACCAGCATTGCGCCAAACGCGTTCAATACTGAGATTGCAATCATAACTGGGATGTAACGACCTTCAGTACCAATTGGACCCATGATACGACCCATGTACTGAACTTGAGAGCCCATTAGGTAGATAGCAGGCGCAAGAATCGCAATGTGCGTACCGTTCAGGATACCTTGGTCAAACAGCGTAATCACTACGCCAACCGCACCGCCCATCGACATCCAAGCACCGATCAATACCGCTGCTGCTTCACCCGGAAGACCAAACACTGCCATGATTGGAGAAAACACCGTGCCCATCAGATCCAACGCGCCAGTGATTTGAAGCGCTTTGATGATAACGAACGCCATCAATACGTTAGGCACCGTAGAGGTAGTCGCAATTACCCAGCCTTTCTTAGCACCCTCGACGAAGATATCCGTCACCATTGGTTTTTTCGCTTTAACGTCACCCATTATGCCGTCTCCTCTTTTAGGTTCTCTGATTTGTTTTGGTCTTGCTTGTCTTCTTTACCTTCCGTCATGTTCAGGTAGATACGGAACAGGTTCGCGCCGATGATCTTAAATGCGAACATCACCACAACTGCTAAACCAATAGAAGACGTTACTGCTAGAGAGCCGTCAGCCATCGTCAGTGTGAACAGCACAGCACCCGATGAGAAGAAGTTCACGATGGTTGCACCTGCAGTGAACTGGAACATGGTAAATACGTCCGTTTCACGCTTAGTTAGGTGACCTTCATCTTTTAGCTGACGCGTCATTGCCGCACCTGCATCGGTACTTTGTAGAGAAGCAATTAAAGCCAGACCAGAGTTACCAGGGATGCCCATTAGAGGACGTAGAAGAGGAGTAAGAAGCTTACGAGCGGCTTCAAGTGCACCGTAGTGCTCAAGTACGTTGATCATACCTAAGGCGAACATAACAGTTGGAATCAAAGTAAGTGCGAAAATGAAACCGTCGCGAGCACCGCTACCACCAGTACCGCGAAGCGACGTTGTTGCAACTTGCACACCGTCAGCCGTTTCGGTGACACCATACGCCACCTTGCCGAAAGAGCCATTGAGCGTTGTAAAATCGAATACACCGTACCATTCGCTAGATTGCATCAGGCCAGAAAAGAACACAACCGCAAACGCCAGAGCAACGTAGCACCCCAGTGTAACTTTACGCTCAGTTTGAACAGGAATTTTCATAACATTACCTACACATGTGGAACTTAACACATATGTTCACCTGAATAATGTGCTAGAGAGATGATCAAAATCAATCCGCCTGCCGAACATTATCGCGACTCAGTTATGAAGTTTTGTTTTATGATTCCAATCACAATTGAAAGATAATAAAAATTTGTGCTAACAATTAGGTATATTAATCTATGTCGATAGCTCACGACTTCTTCATCAACTCAACAAATGATTCTGACGAATATTGCTTTCTACAACATTCATGACGTACTTCATACTTTGGCATTGAGGCAATATCGATTAACTCGAAAGTAACATTCAGCCACGAAATTTAGGTTAGGATGGCCCGGTCATATGTAAACGGTATAAACCAGAATTAACAGGACTATACGACCCATTGTTACGCTCACAATATAAAATAGCCAAATGGACACTCGCCCTCGTGCTTTGGGTGGTGATGATATGCTTAAGCCAAAATTCTGGTTTCTCGAAAAGCTGCCCGAAGGCTCACCAAATACAGAGTCAGCAAGATGAAAGCGTGAATTTATCACCATCTTGCGACCTTTCAGAAAAGCTGGTTCAAGCTTACCAACATCAGTTTGATCATATTCTTATTCCATTTTTTCTGTTTGCTTTGATTGTGGCGCTGCCGATGACAACCACAGCAATTCGCTATCTGGAATACACAGAACCGATACCGGAAAAGTATCGGGTTCACCTAAAACTTTGCGTGTTTAGAGAATAAAGCCAGCAAGGCGAGAGACCTTTCTGCCTGACTTTTGTACATATTTTATTCACTTCACATAACAAACAACGAAATTTAAAAGTTTTAGGAAATATTATGACATTCACTCGTACACTTTTGGCGTTAACGATGGCTATCGTACCTGCCGTATCTTTCGCATCAGAAAAGACCGCAGAACAAAAGCTAGAGGAAGTTACTCAGATACTAAAAGAAAACCCTCAAATTCTTGATTCATTGCACCAAAACCTTCAAGAGTACATTGCGTATCAACAGTCATTTGGCGACACCTTGAAGGAGGTTCGTCAATATCTAAGTGATGGCAAACATTCCTCTTTTGGTGCTGAAAACCCTGAGTTAACCATTATTAACGTAACAGACTACAGCTGCCCTTTTTGTAAACGTTTAGAAGGAGAGCTGGTCAAAGTTGGTAAGGAATATCCGCAGGTAAAAGTGCTTAACCTCAATGTCTCTTTTAAAGAACAATACGAGAAAAACGGCTACAACTCGGCAAGTTACGCATTAAATGTTTGGCAAAACCAGCGAGATAAGTACGAACAAGTGCATGAGTTATTGGTGAAAAAACCGGGCGCACATGACGCACGTTCCTTAAATCAAATCGCGAAAAAAACGGGGACAGAAGCACAGCTTGTCGACGACAAAGAGACCAAGGCGTTGCTTGATAAAAACTATCAGTATTTCACGCAACTTGGTTTACGCGGCACGCCCGCGTTGATCATTAATGATCAAGTCATTCCTGGCTATGTGCCGTTTGACGAGCTAGAAAAAGTCATCGACCAAGAACTGGCGAACTAATACAACAAAGCCCTTCCCTGATAACTCAAGGAAGGGCTTTTTCTATCTAGGCTTAAAACGAAGTTCTAACTACTTGTCGCGACCCACAAACGCCACAACGACTTTGTCATTGCCAAGCGAGCGAGAGAACACGTACGCGCCTTCTTGTTCAATTACTTGATGCTGACCCGCACCAATCGCTGGGTGCGCTTTACGGAACTGACCAAGAGTTTGCCAGTGTTTGAGCAGCGCTTGCTTCTCATCAGATAGCTTCCATACCATGTCAGAACGAGTGCCTTGGTGGAAATCGTCCGCGTAAGGACCAATGTTACGACCAACTTCATCACCATAATAAACCTGAACAGCACCAGGACTCAGAAGCAATGCATTCGCGGCGTTACGCTGCATACCGTAATCTTTGAAGCGAGAGAAGAACAGCTCGGTATCGTGAGAAGACATGTAGCTCACAGGGTTAAAGTCTTTCTCATTGGCGATAGTGTCCGCATAGCTTTGGTAAGTGTCTGCCATTTGGCTGAAACACGCCGCGCCTTTATCTAATTTCTTCTGCATGTCGAAGTTAATCAACGCATCAAAGCCATCGTCAAAGTAAGGGCTGCGATAAGCGGTATGTCCCCATACTTCACCCATCATCCAGAATGGCTGACCTGACTTACCGTTCTCTTTACGCCACTGCTCAAGGCTGCTTGATGCCTCTTCTTTCAAGCGTTTCCACACATCGCCTTCAACATGCTTCACCGTGTCGACACGGTAACCATCAATACCAAAGCGTTTCACCCAATCAGTTTGCCACTCAATTAGGTAGTCCGAGACGGTGTAATTATCACGCGCCTCAACGCGAGTGCCAGGGTTATCCAATAGCCATTGAGCTGGCTTCACGGCTTTGTCTGATTCAGTGATAAAGTCAGGCAAACCAGCCAATGACATGGTGATATCACTGCTGCCCGGAGCTGGGTATCCCGGTAGACCTGTTCTTACCCAGTCACCGCCCCACCATTTCGCCCAGTTTGGACTCTGGTAATCAATATTCTGGTGGTAGCTATGCCAGTTTTCGCCCGCTTTTGGTTGCCAATCCCCCCACTTCTTAGGTAGGTCAGCGTTTGGTTTTAACACCTCAATACCATCAAATTGCAAATCGGCTAACGTTGAGTAACCGGTGTGGTTGATTACTGCGTCCATCAATACTTTAAGGCCACGTTTGTGTGCCTCTTCCACCAGCTTTTTCAGGTCATCTTCGTTACCGAAGTTCTCATCAATCTTGGTGAAATCACGCGTCCAGTAACCGTGGTAAGCGTAAAATGGGAATGAGCCGCTATCGCCGCCGCCCACAAAACCATGCACTTGCTCAACGATTGGCGACAGCCAAATTGCATCTGTACCTAGGCTCTTGATGTAATCTAGCTTTTCGATCACGCCTTTTAGGTCACCACCGTGGAAGGTACCAATCTCTTCTTTGCCGTCTTTCTTTCGCCCATAGCTGTTATCATTGCTGGTATCGGCATTGTTAAAACGGTCGACCATCACGAAGTAAATGTTGGCATTACGGTAATCAAACGGTACTGCTTCTTTGGTTTTCTTCACTGGCTCTAGTAGCACCAAACCGCCGGAATCTTTGCTTGGTGTCAGCGATACTTGCTGATCTTTTACTTCGACCATTTGACCAGAATAGGCATCACGCAACTTGGTGCCATCGGGGAAACTGTCACCCAGCGCGATGGTGACTTCGCCGCCTTGGTAAACCTCACATTGCACTTGTGGGATTGGGCGTTTGAATTCTGTCTTGGCAGCTTTCTTAGGTTCACGCTTGAAGCGTAGAGTTTTGGCTTCCGCATCAAAAGCAAAAGAGTAATCGCCAGTAAAACGGATTTTTAACGGCAGTTCTGTTGGTTTTCCGCAGTTCAGCGCGATAGGTTTGTTGAATTTGACCTTCTGACCATCAGGCGCGACACAGTCGCCTTCAACACCCGTGATTTTGAGCGTGTATCCGTCTTTGGTTAAGGGCACAACCAAAGGTTGCTCTGCACTTAAAGGAAAGTCACGGCTGTTGGTCGTGGTAGAAATGGTGATGTTTGGCTCGGCGATGGCACTTGCCGATGCAAGCAATAAGGTCGTCGTAATCAGATTCAGTTTCATCGTTCAGTCCATTGGTTGCGCATAGGCGCAGTATTCGTGTTGTAGTTTTATTCACACTAATAGTAAATGGATGAAAAACTGAGCACATCATTCTGAAAGGCTACGCCCTAAAGCTTGTGACGCTTCACATTTTGCTTTTATTGGGGCGTAGTTCTATTTACGAGCAGGATAAAAGGGAGTTTAAAGCTGCACGCTGCCTAGGTTGCGCATTTGTCTCATCGCCCAATTGACGCGGCTGATGGTGTAAGAAGTCTGAGGGTAAACTTTGATGCGATACGGATTTGGCAGCACCACCGCAAGCCTTGCTGCTTGGCGTGTTGAAAGTTGTTTAGCAGGAATACCAAAGTAGTTTTGCGCAGCGGCTTCCGCGCCATAAATACCTGGACCAAACTCCACCACATTCAAATACACTTCAAGAATGCGTTTTTTACTCCACATTGCTTCCATCAGCAGAGCAAAATAAAGCTCATACGCTTTGCGCACATAAGAGTGTGAAGGAAACAGAAACACGTTCTTTGCAGTTTGCTGAGTAATCGTGCTCGCACCGCGAGAGGGACCGTTCTCGCCAGACTCTGAGATCACTTTAAACAAGGAATCAAAATCCACTCCGTAATGGGTCGGGAACTTTTGATCTTCTGTCGCAATCACAGCCAATTGAATGTGTTTAGAAATATCACTCAAAGGCACCCATTCATTTTGACTCTCTTCAGGAAATCCTTCAGGAGGAGAAATCATGCGGCTGATCTTCCATCCCCAAATTGGTGGATCGATGTATTTCACTATGCCAACGAGCATCACTGGTAAAAGCAAAAGCACCAATAAGATATTGAACAGAAGGGATTTAATCTTTCTCAAAGTCCGACCTAGCCTGATTTAATAAAACAATATGATGCAAGTATAGAGTATGCAGTCTGTTTATCGTTAGTGAAAACTTGGTCAAAAAAAGCCCGATTTACAATGTAAAACGGGCTTAGAATTTGATTAGACTAAATTATTTGTGCAGCTTGTAGAACACGGTTGAAAGTGGAGGCAAACGAAGCTCAAGTGATTGAGGCAGTGATTCACTTTCAACTTTTTCCGTTTTCACACTGGTCAGCACTTTAAAATCGCTGCCGCCGTATTTGCTGTCGTCTGTATTCAGTAGCAGTTCGTATTGACCTGCATTTGGAACGCCTAAACGAAAGCGCTCGTGTGGTACGGGCGTAAAGTTGGTGATGATCAGAATACGCTCACCTTCTTTACTAATACGCTCGTGCGCTAGGATGCTCGCATCCGCTTCGTCTTGTAGACGCCACTCAAAACCAGCAGGAACACAATCTTGATCGTGCATCGCCGCTTCATTTCGGTACAAGTGGTTCAAATCGCGCATCAGCTTTTGGACACCTTGATGACGCTCATATTCCAGTAAGAACCATTGCAACTGATCATCGTGGTTCCACTCCGCCGTTTGGCCAATTTCCGCGCCCATAAAGTTCAGCTTTTTGCCCGGTTGACCATACATATAACCGTAGTATGCTCGTAGGTTTGCGGTTTGCTGCCATTCATCGCCTGGCATCTTGTTGTGAATAGAGCCTTTGCCGTACACCACCTCGTCGTGAGAGAGAGACAAGACGTAGTTCTCGCTGTGCGCATAAACTAGCGGGAATGTGATGGTATTGTGGTGGTATTTGCGGTGAACAGGATCTTCTTTGATGTATGAAAGACTGTCGTGCATCCACCCCATATTCCACTTGAAGCCAAAACCTAAACCACCCATAAAGGTTGGCGCAGACACCCCCGGAAACGCCGTTGACTCTTCCGCAATCGTCATCGCATTCGGGAAGTGCTTGTACACTTCTTCGTTCATCCATTTTAAGGTTGCGATTGCGTCGTAGTTTTCGTTGCCACCATCAACGTTCGGGACCCACTGATCGTGGCTACGTGAATAATCGAGATAGAGCATCGACGCGACTGCGTCCACGCGAATACCATCAATATGGAATTGTTCAAACCAGTACAGCGCATTCGAGACAAGGAAGCGACGCACATGTTCACGGCCTAAATCGTAAATGTAGGAGTTCCAGTCTTGGTGCCAACCGCGACGCGGATCTGGATCATGGAATAGAGGCGTACCATCAAAGTTCGCTAAACCATGATCATCCGATGGGAAGTGCGCAGGAACCCAATCCAGCACTACACCGATACCAGCTTGGTGACACGCATCCACGAAGAATTTGAAATCATCAGGTGAGCCAAAACGGCTAGTTGGTGCAAACAAGCCAACAGGTTGATAGCCCCATGAACCATAGAATGGATGCTCAGACACAGGCATCAGCTCAACGTGGGTGTAGCCCATATCCACAAGGTATGGCACCAACTGCTCCGCAAGTTCGCGGTAGTTCAGGAAATCACCTTTCTCGTTGCGCTTCCATGACCCAGCATGCAGCTCGTAAAACGATAACGCTTCATCACGCTTTTGCGTCACTGCGCGATTTTGCCATTTCGCATCTTGCCATTGGTAACGCTTGTGATCGTAAGTAATGGATGCGAACGATGGGTATTGCTCAGAGTAGAAACCCCAAGGGTCTTGTTTGTGTGGCAGCCCTTCCCCATTTGGCCCTTTGAGCTCAAATTTGTACTGAACGCCTTCTTCTAAGCCAGGAATAAATAGGCCCCAGATACCGTAGTCTAGGCGTTGCATTGGATGACGACGGCCATCCCATTGGTTGAAGCAACCCACAAGGCTAACAGCAGATGCATGTGGTGCATAAACAAGGAAACGCACACCAGAGATGTTTTCACCGCCACGCTCTAGCGTGACAAAGTGTGCGCCCATGTAGTGATACATGTCTTTTGGCGTATGCAGATGCTCGTACTCTTGGTAGATATTGTGGTACTGGTACGGGTCATCAATAATTTGTTCAACATCATTCCAATCGACCGCTAAACGGTAGTGGGTCAGGTGTAAATCGCGTTGCTCTTTTAAGATGAAACCGCTGTCGCCATCACGCTCAAGCGCCACGCGAGGTTCACCATTAACAAGTAGTTCAATCTTGTTTGCGCCCGGCATCCAAACTCTCAGCGAAGCTTCGTCGTCAATGAATGGACCCAGCGCCGCAAATGGATCTGAGTAAGCCGCCTCAGCAAGCAGTTCGTATGCGCGTTCGTGTTGTTTCTTTATTTTCTTGGTTTTGGTGGTTTTCAAATCTTTCTCCCTAGAGCCAACATCCTTTTCAAGACCAGAGATCTGAATCAAACATCGGTTTCTCCACAGCCAACGTTGTGAACTCACAAAAAGACTCCGCTTCTCACGTTCGTTGCGTAAACGGCGTCAAAATACAAAAATGCCCGCTATTGTCGCGGGCATAATAACGGTACTTCATCCTAACGGATTGTGTTTTAGGAATGAGTGACCTAGACGGAACTTTCGTACCTCTGAGCTAACAAAATTGGTGATCAGCTCGTCCATCTACGTCACTCTAGGCATCTTACTTACTCGCCTGTGCGCGAACTTCAGTAAGGCGTTTAGAAATACGATTCACATCTTCACGGCTGAAGATTTCATCTAGGTTCATCGACAATTTACGACGCC
The DNA here is from genome assembly GCF_033344285.1 of Vibrio sp. 779(2023). NCBI lineage: Bacteria > Pseudomonadati > Pseudomonadota > Gammaproteobacteria > Vibrionales > Vibrionaceae > Vibrio > Vibrio sp. 779(2023). The sequence continues at coordinate 132,200 of NZ_JAWPOM010000001.1, read as the reverse complement.
AGTTTGGATACTCATCCACCGTGCCAGGAATGTTGACCGGTTGATCCATTTCTAGCCAGTCTTCAAGCTGAACGCTAAGCAGTGCAGAGTCACCCGCAGCTACGTGCAGTTGCAGCGCTTCGCTTAGGTATGAATCCATTGGCACGTACTGAGCATCATGACCAATGCCTTCTGGCAGATAGCCATGCCAGCGAACGCTGTCTAGAATACCTTGTTTGCACTTCAAGCGGTCAGCGAATAGGCCTTCCAACTGCTGTTCATCAGGGTACAAACCAATCTCACGCCCCATCTTCAAGTCATCACAGTGCCAGAAACCGCGTAGTGTTGGCATATCGTGCGTACACAATGCCGCCATAGACTGCTCTGCGTAATGCTTCGGAGAAATAAAACCACCGTCGTCTTTTGATGTTTCGAAGAAGAAGACTTTGTACGAATGCACACCCGCATCACGAAGGATATCAACGATTTCATCAGGTACAGTACCCAAGTCTTCACCGATTACAGAACACTGATGACGGTGAGATTCCAACGCTAGGATTGCTAGCATGTCTTCAACTGGGTAGTACAGGTATGCGCCTTCTGTCGCTTTCTCGCCTTTTGGAATCCACCAAAGGCGAAGCAGGCCAAGTACGTGGTCGATACGCAATGCACCACAATGCTTCATGTTAGCACGTAGCAATTTGATATAAGCGTCGTAGCCAGTCGCTTCTAAAACCTGAGGGTTAAGCGGAGGCAGACCCCAGTTTTGGCCTAGTGGACCAAGTACATCCGGCGGCGCACCGATGCTTGCATCCAATACTAGCGCGCCTTCGTCTGCCCATGTTTCGCTGCCTGAATCTGCAACACCAACCGCAAGGTCGCGGTACAAACCCACAGCCATGCCTTTTTCTTCGGCTAGCGCTTGTGCTTCTTTGATTTGATCGTCTGCGATCCATTGCAGGTACATGTACAAGTGAACACGATCTTGGTTGTCCTTAATGTACTTCTGAGTACCAGCTGCGTCGAATGTGCGGTATTTCTCAGGGAATACAGGCCAACCCCACATGTTTGCATCTTCTGCATGTAAATCAGCATGAAGTGCATCGAATGCAGCTTGGTGTAGCAAGCTGTCTCCGCCTTTTTCAACAAAGTCCAAGAAGGCACGAGCGCGATCGGTGTTCTTGTCTAAATGGCGAGCTTTAAACTCACTGAATAGCAGCGGAAGAACGCTCATTTTTAGTTGTGAAACTTCGGTGTAATTCACCCAATGAGAGTCTCGCGCTTTTTGTAGACGTTGTTGGAACTCTGCGCTACCCACTCGCTGTTGTGCTTCTGCACTTAGCGCGAACTCAGGTACAGAGCTTACGTCGATGTACATGATGTTCAGCCAGCGACGAGAAGACGGGCTGTATGGGCTTGCCCCTTCTGGATTCGCAGGGAACAGCGAGTGAATCGGGTTCAAGCCAATGAAGTCACCGCCACGAGAGGCAATATCACTCACCAGTTGTTTTAGGTCACCAAAATCACCGATGCCCCAGTTATGCTGAGTACGCAGTGTGTAAAGCTGGATACTAGGACCCCATAGCTTTTTGTGTTGGTTTAGATCGTCTTGTTTGAAACACGCTTTCGGCGTAATGATCAATGACATCTCGTAAGGTGTTTTACGACGCTTACGACTGATGATCAGTTTGTGATAACCCCAAGCCAAGTTCTTTGGCAATGCAAACACTAGAGGGCCACCCTCAGCACGCTCATCACGAACAATTTGGGACTGAAGATAGCCTTCAAGTACCTCTCCTTGTTCTGTTTCTAAACGCCAGCTGAATTCACTCTCACGAGCACTCGTACCTAGGTTTAGTTCCACTTCGACTGGTTCGCCGTCGCGTAAAACAAGAACAGGGGCTAGTACGTCTTTTTTATGTTTCTTTTCAGCAGAAGCCAGTAGTTTTTCATCACTGCTAGTATCGTAGCCAAGCGAAGCGAGCAAGCGGCGTAGCGTCTCCTCAGACACTTTAGCCTCATCTCCCCAAGCACTGACATAGCTATCAGCCAATCTCGCCATTTCCGCGACTTTCTTTAATGCTGTTTGTTCTTTCATCGCTTTCTCCGAAGGTAATACCAACACCTTCCATGTAGGGTTTTATTGTTATCAATAACTTCTTTTGGAAAATGACCAAAGGTAGCGCTTGGCTACCTTGGTCTTAACTAGGTTCTATTAGCGTTTCACCGCTTCAAGTTTCCAGATATTGTTCACGTAGTCGCGGATTGAGCGGTCTGACGTGAACTTGCCAACAAGGGCGGTATTAAGAATGGCCTTCTTCGCCCAGCCAGCTTGATCTTTATATTGTTCGCTCATGTCTTCGTGCGCTTTCACGTAAGATGCAAAGTCCGCAAGACATAAGTACGGGTCACCGCCGTCTAGTAGGCTGTCATACGTTGCACGCAGTAAGCCTGGTTGACCTGGAGTGAATTCTTCACCCAGTAGTAGATCCATAGACGCTTTGAGTAGGTGATCCGCATTGTAGTAATCAAATGGGTTGTAACCTTGAGCTTTCAGCGCTTTCACACCTTCAACGTCTAGACCGAAGATGTAGATGTTCTCATCGCCTACTTCTTCACGAATCTCAACGTTAGCACCATCCATAGTACCGATCGTTAGGGCACCGTTAAGCGCCATCTTCATGTTACCAGTACCTGATGCTTCTTTACCCGCAAGTGAAATTTGTTGTGATACATCCGCCGCAGGAATAATAATTTCAGCCATGCTCACACGGTAATCAGGAATGAAGACCACTTTCAGCTTGTTGCCGATGCGAGGGTCGTTGTTCACCTTGTCTGCAATCTTGTTGATTGCGAAGATGATTTCTTTCGCTAGGTGGTAACCCGGTGCTGCTTTCGCAGCGAAGAACACAACGCGAGGCACACATTCGAAGCCTGGTTCGTTAATAATGCGATGGTACAGAGACAGTACGTGTAGAAGGTCTAAGTGCTGACGTTTGTACTCGTGCAGACGCTTGATTTGAACATCGAAGATTGCATTAGTATCGAGCTCGATACCCATGTTCTCTTTCACCCAAGTTGCTAGGCGTTCTTTGTTCTCTTTCTTCACTGCCATGAATTCTTTTTGGAATGTCGCGTCAGTAGCGTACTTCGCAATACCTTCAAGTTGCTCTAGTTTCGCTGGCCATTCTGGACCGACTTTCTCAGTGATAAGCTGAGACAGACCTGGGTTACAGAACTTCAACCAGCGACGTGGCGTAATACCGTTCGTTACGTTGTGTAGACGTGTCGGGTACATTTCGTGGAACTCTGGGAATAGGTCTTTCTTAACCAATTCAGAGTGAAGTGCTGCTACACCGTTTACTGCGTAAGAGCCGATTACACATAGGTTTGCCATGCGAACCATGCGGTGGAAACCTTCTTCGATGATAGAAAGCTTCTGTTGCTTCGCGACATCACCCGGCCACATTGCACGTACGTCTTGTAGGAAGCGGTGGTTGATCTCGTAAATGATCTCCATATGACGTGGTAGCAGGTGCTGGATTAGCGACTCTGGCCATGTCTCTAGTGCTTCTGGAAGTAGCGTGTGGTTGGTGTACGCAAATGTCTTAGAGCTGATTTCCCAAGCAGCTTCCCAAGCTAAACCTTTTTCATCCATCAGGATGCGCATTAGTTCAGGAATCGCAATCGTTGGGTGCGTATCGTTAAGCTGGATAGTCTCTTGCTTAGGTAGATCCGCTAGCGAGTAGCCCGCAGCTTCGTGGCGACGTAGGATGTCACGTACAGACGCTGCTGAGTGGAAGTACTGCTGCATTAGACGCAGTGTTTTACCTTTCTCGTGGTTGTCGTTCGGGTAAAGCACTTTAGTGATGTTACCTGCGTCGATCAGTGCGTGCTGAGCTTCGAAGTAATCACCATTGTTAAAGCTTGCTAGTGAGAATGGTGCAATCGCCTGACATTCCCAAAGACGTAGCGGGTAAACCGTGTCTGATTCGTAACCCACAATTGGAAGATCCCAAGGCATTGCTCTTACTGTCATGCCTGGTACCCATTTGCGAACTTCTTTACCGTTCTCGTTAATCACTTCAACGTGACCGTAAAAACCGATCTCTTGCGCAAGTTCTGGACGCGCAATTTCCCAAGGGTAGCCTTCTACACCGCGCCATGCGTCAGGTGCTTCTTGCTGGCGACCATCTTTGAATGACTGTTTAAATAGACCGTATTCGTAATGTAAACCATAGCCGACAGTTGGGAATTCTTGTGCCGCACATGAATCCATGAAACACGCAGCCAGACGACCAAGGCCACCGTTACCCAATGATGGGTCGCGCTCTTCTTCTAGCAGATCAGTTAGGTTGTAACCTAGTTCAGCCATTGCTTCTGTTACTTGTTCGTACAGACCCATGCTGATTAGGTTGTTACCAGTCAAACGACCGATAAGGAATTCTAGCGAAAGGTAGTTAACGCTCTTCGCACTTTTAATGCGTGGATCTTCTTCTGTCGCAAGCAAATCTAGAGTAGTAAATTCAGCCAGAGCATGCCCCATTGCTAGGTACCATGCGCGGCTGTCTGCGTTTTCAATCGTATGAGCGTAAGTTACAGATAGGTGTTTCTTTACGCTTTCTTGGAACGACTTCTTGTCAAATTGTTTTTGTTGAGTAGGTTTCATTACGAAATTCTCACGTCTTTTGGTAATTCATCTGCCATACATCGTGCATTTACCTCTGTGAATAAACATCCTCCTAATTCTCATCCTTTGAAGGAGGAGGGCTGAGGGCGTAGAGGGGGTACCATTGCTAGGTTAGTGATCCAAATCTCAACAAAGTGAACTTTGCACCAGTTCTTAGTGATTTTGATCACAATGGAATGTGAGAAAGGTTAAAACCCGTTCATGACGCTTTTTATAGTCCACTCATCTGATGATGTGAAAATTGTAATATCGGTCACATTAACTCGGTCAGCGTAGAAGAACTTTTCGTAATCTATGTGCAACGCGATCTTAACGCTAACGAAACAAACGATATTTAAGTGACGACAATCACAAATAAAGGGCGTAGTTGATGGTAAATCCATCAACCCTTGAGAATTAGGAAGTGGATCAAAGTAACGAACATTTCTGATGTCGTAACATCCCACTCAGCTCACAGGATTGTACGCTTTTTATACAAACTAGAATTAGGCGATGTGAGTTATTTCTAGTTTTCGCTAGCTTTTATATCTAAGTGACCGTATGGAATGGTTTTTCAGACGGACGCAAGCCCCAACAGTAGCGACATTATCCGGCATTCAAACAGTGTTTTTGATGCTGATGACATCATTCAGTAAGACGGCTTTCAAGGGGGCTTTACTAGAATGATCACGTTGCTGTCATTTGGGTATACATAAATAAGGACATAACTACTAATGTGGATTCCATCTAAGCTTACTCGACCAGGACGCCTGCACAATGCCATCGTGCGCCCACGAGTGTTGGACTTACTACAGCAAGCGCCTTACTACAAATTGGTTTTATTCCGCTCCCCAGCAGGTTACGGAAAAACAACAATGGCAGCGCAGTGGCTATCCGATAAGCCAAACGTCGGTTGGTACAGCATTGATGACAGCGATAACGACGGCTTTCGCTTTGTAAACTATCTGCTTCAAGCATTAAACAAAGCCACCAACTTCAGTTGCGCTAACGCACAAAAACTGGCGGAAAAACGTCAGATCTCGTCTTTACGCTCCCTATTTAGCGAAGTATTCGCAGAAATGGCTGACTTTCATCAAGAGTGCTACGTGGTGCTTGATGACTACCATTTAATCACGAATGATGAAATCCATGAATCCATGCGTTTCTTTTTAAAGCACATGCCAGACAACCTCACCGTTGTGGTAACCAGTCGTGCAGCGCCGCCTCTAGGCACTGCAAACTTACGTGTTCGTGATTTAATGATCGAAATTGGCAACGAGATGTTGGCGTTTGATACCGAAGAAACCACTCGCTTCTTTAACCAGCGTATCGCCGATGGTATTGATGAAGACATGGCGAACAGCCTAAGAACCTATGTTGAAGGTTGGCCATCGGCGATGCAGTTGATCGCATTACAAGCCCAACATCAAAACCGCACATTGGCGCAAACTGTAGAGTCGGTATCGCAGTTCAATCACGCGCACTTGTGGGATTACTTGGTCGAAGAAGTGTTTGACTTACTCGATCACGAAACTCGTCACTTTTTAATGCAAGTATCCGTGCTTGACCACTTCAATGATGAGCTAGTGTTTGCCCTTACCCAACGCGAAGACGCACTGGGAATGATTGAATCGCTTAACCGTTACGGCTTATTCATTTACCCGCTCGAAGGGGAACAGAACTGGTTCCGGTTCCATAACTTATTTGGCGAGTTTTTATCTCATGAGCGCCAAGCTCGTATTCCTCAGCAAGAAAAAGATCTCCACCGCAATGCTGCTATCGCTTGGTTACAACAAAAAGCACCACACCAAGCGATTCATCATGCACAAAAATCGAATGATAAGGACTTAGTGGTAGAGATCCTAAACGAATTCGGCTGGAAGATGTTTAACCAAGGCGAACTCAGCACACTGGAAAGCTCAATTAACAAGTTGGACGATGATCTGTTGTTCAGCCACCCAAAACTTACGATGCTCCGAGCATGGTTGGCTCAAAGTCAGCATCGTTATAACCAAGTGGGCCACCTGCTTGAAGAAGCGGAAGAGGAACACAAAAAGCGTAACATTGCGTTAGATATTCATTATCAAGGTCAAGCAAACGCGTTGCTTGCTCAAGTGGCTATCAACAGTAACCAGCCAGAAAAAGCTCTCGAATTAGCGGAGTTAGCGCTTAGCCAACTTGATAACACAATTTACCGTAGCCGAATTGTGGCGACTTCGGTTGTTGGTGAAGTTAACCACGTGCTAGGTAAACTAGACCGTGCTTTGCCAATGATGCAACAAACTGAAAAGCTAGCTCGTCAGTACCAGGTATATCACCAAGCGTTATGGGCAATATTGCAGCAAAGCGAGATTTTAATTGCACAAGGTTACGTGCAAGCTGCCTTTGAACTACAAGATTCCGCATTCCGTCTGATTGAAGATCAGCAGCTTCAGCATGTTCCTCTTCATGAATTTTTGCTGCGTATTCGCGCGCAAGTACTTTGGTGCTGGAACCGACTTGATGAAGCGGAAGAATGCGCGTACAAAGGTCTGCAAATTCTCGAAAACCATTCACCAAGCAAGCACTTACATAGCTATTCGATGTTGGCGCGTATTGCGATTGGACGCGGTGAATTAGACAAAGCCGGTAAATTCATTGAGCACATCCAACACTTGATGAAACAGTCGACTTACCACGTAGATTGGACTGCAAACGCTTCACTATCGTTGATTCTATTTTGGCAAGCGCGTGGGAATACCGATGCAATGCAAGAGTGGCTCAACACTGCGGTTCGTCCTGAATCGGCATGCAACCACTTTTCTCAATTGCAATGGCGTAACATTGCTCGCGCCCACATTAACTTAGGCCAATATACCGACGCTCGTGCTGCGTTAGATTTTCTCCAAGGTGAAGCTCGTCGCACTAACCTAATCACAGATACTAATCGCAACTTAGTGGTTGAAGCAGTCCTTTCTGCTCGCCAAAAAGATGAGGAGCAAGCCAAGGCTCTGTTAAAAGAAGCATTAGTAATGACGAACCAAACTGGCATGGTCGGAAACTTCCTGATTGATGGTGCAACCATTGGCGGTCTGCTGGAGAAGTTGAGCCTCCGCCATGAACTGGGCGATCTTGAGCGTCACCGTGCTCAACAGTTAATGAAGGACATTTCATCGAATCAACGTAGCCGGTCGATTCACTTTGATGAAGACTTTATTGAAAAGTTGGTGAATCACCCTAATGTGCCAGAGCTAGTACGTACCAGCCCATTAACACAACGCGAATGGCAGGTTCTGGGGCTGATTTATTCAGGCTTTAGTAACGAGCAAATCGCACAAGAGCTGGATGTGGCAGGTACGACAATTAAAACCCACATTCGCAACCTGTACCAAAAGCTTAATATTGCTAATCGTAAAGAAGCCATTGTGACAGCTGAAAATTTGCTACAGTTAATGGGATACTGAACTGCTAGATAAACGGGTTAAAACGTAAAGTAAAACACAAGGGTTGACGTAACACGTCAGCCCTTTTTTATGACTGACAGAAAGAGAAGTGCAATTTGCAAAGCACGTAAGTAACGTTGTTCATATAAAAAAATAGCCAACCGCAATAATCGCGATTGGCTTATATTTAGTGTGAACAAATTGTATTCACTAACAACGTCAGTTGGCTAGGTGACCCTCGGCTTAAGAAGGGTCGAGCAGTATTATGCATTAATCATGCCAAAATGAAAAGACTTATTTTTGGGCACAAGATCTCATATAAGCTGGATTTATTCACGCGCAAATTATCAAAATGCAATTCTATAATGCAAATTGCAATTGCATAATGCAACCAAGATTGATAATTGATAGTAGAGTTAATCATCTCAAAAATGTAAACCAAGCATTAAAAGCTCGTTACGGCGGCATTGTCTCTTGGCGGGTAATAAAGATAGGCAATAGATTGGATATAAAACCAAGTAGTTACAGCACTATTTCATACTTTTTTCATCGCAATGTTTGTATACTCTCTGCCATCGAAACGACTTAGCATTAGAGCAATGAACTACTTAATTACTTTCTTCAAGGGAATCGCCATGGGTGCAGCAGATGTGGTACCTGGTGTATCTGGCGGCACCATCGCGTTTATCACTGGTATTTACGATACGCTGCTTGAAAGCATTCGACGCATTAACCCCTCACTTTTCTCTACCTGGCGAAAAGAAGGGTTTAAAGCCGCGTTTAATCACATCAACGGATTCTTCCTAATCGCTCTGTTTGCCGGTATTTTCACCAGCATTGCTACGCTAGCAAAGTTGATCACTTGGCTTCTTGACACACACCCCATCCCACTTTGGTCATTTTTCTTTGGTCTGATTTTGGTATCGGTCTATCACATTATTCGTCAGGTTGAACAACGTGATCTTATCCGCTTTGTGACTCTACTTGTTGGTGTCGGGTTTGCTTACAGCATCACCGTGCTTAAACCTCTGCACATGGAACCAACGGCCATTAACACATTGTTCGCTGGTGCTATCGCGATTTGCGCGATGATCTTACCGGGCATCTCTGGCAGCTTTATCTTGTTATTGATTGGGATGTATGCGCCAGTATTAGCCGCCGTGAAAGGTTTCCAAGTCGATACATTGGCGCTGTTTTTGTCAGGTTGTGTGATTGGTTTGCTGTCCTTTTCGCACCTATTGTCGTGGTTACTACGCAAGTTCCGCGATTTCACTCTGATGTTTTTGACTGGATTAATGATTGGTACGTTGCCAAAGATTTGGCCTTGGAAAGAAACCATCACTTGGCGCACCAATTCAAAGGGTGAGCAAGTGCCCTTGCTACAGCACAACCTATCACCATTTGAATTTGAACACGTGACATCACAACCTTCTCAGTTAGTGCTTGCCGTTGTGATGATGCTTGCTGCCATTGCGCTGGTTTTGAGCCTCGAAAAATTTGCAGATTCAGACAAGTAACTGCGGTATCAAATCAATACGGAATCAACAAACAAGAACGGAGCCAATTGGCTTCGTTCTTGTTTGTTGGCTAAGAGAAAATCTTTATGGGTTTGATTCAACACCCCCTACACCGCGCGGTTATTTTGATCTCTGTCATCGAGGCACAACGCACAATTTATCTAGGCCACGAGTTGGCGAATGACGCTTCTGTGCTACGATGCAGGTAATGTTAAGTGATAAATGCTGAACCTTAATGAAAGTGTTACAAATCGCCGCTGTTTCAGCCGCACTGGTTGCGGGATTTTATGCCCCAACTTTACTAAAAAGCTTTTCTTCATCCACTCCGATCAAACCGATAGATGAATATTGCTTTCTCTCTACTGCCTCGTGCGTTCAAGAGAATGTTACGATGACGCTCAACGCAGATACTGCTCAACCCTTGGTACCCACTACTCTGAATGTTGAGTGGCACACAAGCGATGCTGAGCAACTAGTCCTAAGCCTTTCAGGAAGAGAAATGGAGATGGGAGAACCCAAGTTTTTACTGAAGCAAGTCGCTTCCGGTCGATATCAAGGTGACATCATTCTGCCGGTTTGCACTCAAGACGCCATGACCTGGGTTGGTGAACTCAGTGATGGAGAGAATACCGTTTACCCTGCTATAAAAATGCAAAGATAAGGAATCGTTATGAGCCGCAATTGGTCCCTATTTCTCGTAGTTGCTTTCGCCCTCGGGTTTGGCGTAAAAAGCTATTTAGATAATCAGAAAACGAAGCCAGAGCAAGTGGATAGTTCCACCTCTCAACAGACGGTATTGTTTGGGGAAAATAACCAAGCCGTCAATATCTTCGATGTGAATGACCCTCGCATTCGAGTCGTCTATTTTGGCTTTACTCGCTGCCCAGATGTTTGCCCAACTTCGCTTGCTATGCTAGCAGGAGCCCTAAATCAGATCGATGAAGCGCAAAAAGCGCAACTGCGCCCAATGTTCATTTCTTTAGATCCAGAGCGTGATGAGGCCGATGCCTCGGCGAAATATGCCCATTACTTCCATCCAATGATTGAAGGCCTATCGGCACCGCTTGATGTAACCACACCTTTGGCACACAACTATGGTGTTATTTTCCGAAAAACCGAATTGGAAGGCTCGGAGCTCAAATACACGCTTGATCACAGCTCTTACTTTTACTTCTTGAAGCCGGATGGCACGTTAATCACCAAGGTACCGCATACACTCTCGCCGGCACCGATTGTTGAAGCCATTTCAAAACTGACGACTGAAGGCTCCTCAAATGACAGTTAAGTCAGTGCTGAAACAGTTTTTCAGTTTCCTAACTCAAACCAACCCCAATGTCGAACAAGACGTCGATACGATCATTGACGCCATTGGGGGGATAGAAAACCTGCTAGAAACTGGAGCATGCGCGACTCGGCTGCGTCTTACCCTTAGAACGACGTCCATCATCGATAAAAATGCACTCAAAAATCATGGCGCGCATGGCGTCGTGATACTGGATGAGCGTCATGTCCAAATCATATACGGCTTAAAAGCCAACACGTATTCGCAGATAATGGAAGAGCGCATCAACAAACAAAGCTAATATTTTCGCAGTATAGCTACCCTCTAAGAAAAAGGGCGGCTATACTCTCTTGGCTTAATTAATTCACTTACTTATTAACCAACGAAGAGGACACATGATGATTGTATTGAATAACACTAACTGGGCATCGCAAGGGTAACCCTAACCGCACCTATTACGTGGCATAGCCACAACTCCCCTTCTCTGCCCGGTCTTCACCGGGGTCAACTCTATCCGAATTAGACCCTAATGCGATTTGTATTAAGGCGCTTTGTTGCGTCTGGGATAATTCAATAATGAATCAAACACATACTTTTTGTGACACATTAGTTTCAACTTCAAACCCTCTAAAACAATTGGGTTGGAAACCATTTTTTCAGCAACAACTGACATTAGACGATTACGACAACACTATCTTTGCTCGTGTAATTGCGCATCACCGAAGTGGTTATTTATTGGCAACAGAAACTGGGCAAGTTCATCTTAATGCCCACCATTCTTTACCCAATATGACCGTCGGAGACTGGGTAATCTTAAATGAAGATCAGCAATTTGTTCGCTTACTGGATCGCTTGAGCCTCTTTAGCCGCAAAGCCGCTGGCAGCAAAGTGGCAGAGCAACTCATCGCAGCCAATGTGGATACAGTGTTTATCGTCTGTTCCCTTAACGACGACTTCAATTTAAGTCGTATTGAACGTTATCTTTCCTTGGCTCATGAAGCCGAAGTCGAACCCGTCATCGTGCTTTCCAAAGCCGATTTGTGTGACAATACTGATGAACTAAAAAGCCAAGTACAGAAGCTCGACCCTCTATTAGCTATAGAGACAGTCAACGGCTTAGAAATAGAGAGTGCTTCTAAACTCATGACCTGGTGCAAAGAAGGACAAACCCTCGCTTTTATCGGTTCTTCAGGCGTTGGCAAATCAACTCTTGTTAATGCATTACTCGGGCAACAAGAACAGGCAACTGGGCATATTCGTGAAGACGATAGCAAAGGGCGACATACAACTACATCGCGCTCTATCCATCTATTACCTGATGGCGGCATCTTGATTGATACTCCGGGAATGCGCGAGCTTCAACTAGCAGATTGTGAATCGGGGGTCAGTGAGGCATTTTCTGACATTGAGGCGCTCGCTCAGCGTTGTCGCTTTGGCAATTGTAAGCACCAAACTGAGCCAGGCTGCGCAGTTCAAACTGCGATTGCAAATGGCACACTTGAGGTTCGTCGTTTCAATAACTATCAAAAACTAACGCGAGAACAAGCCTTTAACGGCGCGACTTTGGCAGAGCAACGAGCACAAAGTCGACAATTCGGTAAACTTGCTCGCAATGCCATGAATGATAAGCGCAGGCGCCAACAAAGTTATTAATTTGTTGCGTTTGAGTTGTCAATAAAATCAAAGGAGACGAAAGTCTCCTTTTTAACAACTTTATTAAAAACCATTACTCATAACTAATGATAATTTTCAACATAAAAATCTTATTTAAATAACATTGAGCAAACATTTAATCCAAAAACAAACTAAAACTAGACACAAAATATTACCAAGCTAAGATATGTGATATTCAGCAAGAAAATGGCTGAATTTATAAAAACAGGATAATTGATAATCATGTGTCTTAGTGACCAGAAGCAATGCTCACCCCTTGCAATACAAGGGCATTATCGCCGTGTAATGATGGACTATTGCCCTGCCACTCTGGCATAAAATTGCAGGAATGATGTATGCAACACAACAGCCTCGTTGCCCGATATGCTCGTGGTAACCTCGTCGTCCAGATCCTTGTCGGTATCGTCTTTGGTATTTTGCTCGCGACAATTTCTCCAAGCCATGCCGAAAGCGCGGGATTAATTGGTAGCCTTTTTGTCGGTGCGCTTAAAGCGATCGCGCCAATTCTTGTGTTTATTTTGGTTGCCGCTTCAATTGCAAACCAAAAGAAAAACCAACACACTTACATGCGCCCAATCGTTGTACTGTACCTGATGGGTACATTCTTCGCGGCGCTATCAGCAGTGGTTCTAAGCTTCCTTTTCCCGACCAATTTAACGCTTGTCACCGGCGCTGAAGGTGCAACGCCTCCTCAAGGTATTGCTGAAATTCTACGCACATTGTTGTTTAAACTGGTCGACAACCCAGTAAATGCACTAGTAGAAGCAAACTACATCGGCATTCTTGCTTGGGGTGTGGGTCTGGGTCTTGCACTACACCACGCATCGGCAACAACGAAGGCCGTATTTGAAGATCTAAGCCACAGCGTGTCTCACATTGTGCGCTTTATCATTCGTCTTGCACCATTTGGTATCTTTGGCTTGGTTGCTTCAACGTTTGCGACAACGGGCTTTAGCGCACTAGCAAGCTACGCACACCTTCTGGCGGTTCTTCTTGGCGCAATGATGATCATCGCACTCGTTGTAAACCCAGCGATCGTGTTCGTTAAAACCAAACAAAACCCTTACCCACTTGTATTCCGTTGTCTACGTGAAAGTGGTGTAACTGCGTTCTTCACTCGTTCAAGTGCGGCGAATATTCCAGTAAACATGGCACTATGTGAGAAGCTAAAACTGGACGAGGATACATACTCAGTATCTATCCCTCTAGGTGCGACCATCAACATGGCTGGTGCTGCAATCACTATCACAACGCTAACGCTTGCAGCTGTGCACACTATGGGTATTGAAGTTGATCTACTGACTGCGCTACTGCTCAGTATTGTGGCTGCGGTTTCTGCATGTGGCGCATCAGGTGTTGCAGGTGGCTCGCTACTACTTATCCCACTTGCGTGTGGTCTGTTTGGTATCTCAAACGACGTAGCAATGCAGGTTGTAGCGGTTGGCTTCATTATCGGTGTGATTCAAGACTCTGCAGAAACTGCGCTAAACAGCTCAACAGACGTTGTCTTTACGGCAGCAGTTTGTAAATCAGAGCAGCAAAAAGCTCAGTAAGACTGACAGAACAAATAGAAAGGGGAGCCGATGATGGCTCCCCTTTTTTGTTTAATTGCGCTCAATTACGCGGTGACCAAAGCCACTTCTTCAATCAGGAAGTGTTTGCTTGGTTCAACAAACTCTTGCTGCGCAGCAATAGTTTGCAGTTCCCACTCACCCGCATGGTACGTTGCACTCAACACCCCGTAACACGCGTCGTGACAATGTTGGAAAGCTTGTTTAGGAGACCAGCCTTTTAAGAGTCCCGCGGTGAAGATAGCCGAGATAAGATCACCCACACCCACAGGCTGTTTGGCAAACTCAAACTGAGGACGCTTCGCTAAGTAAATGCCTTCTTGCGTTGCCAGTAACATGTTGAAGCTGCCATTCTCTAGGCAGTAAAGGTGCTTCACTAGCACTATTTTTGGACCTTTCGCTAGTGCACGTTGGCATGCCGTGATCGCATCGTCTAGTGAGTGGATTTCCATCTCTGCAAATTGGCTTAGCTCGAACTGGTTAGGCACGATCACATCTGCCATTGGCATCAGACGGTTTAACAAGTTTTCTGCAATACCCGGCGCCACAATACAGCCTTTGTCTGGCGCGCCCATCACAGGGTCGCAAATATAAAGTGCCTTCGGGTTCGCTTGCTTCACCTTCGTCACGGTTTCTTCAACAGCAAGGCACTGCTCTGCGCTACCTTGGTAGCCCGTCAACACCGCTCGGCACTTTTCCAATGCACCGATGTTACTAAGACCACTAACTAACTCGCTAATGTCTTCAGCCGCAAACGCTCGCCCAGTCCAGCCTTCTTGATACTGCGTGTGGTTAGAAAATTGAACGGTATGAATCGGCCATACTTCGAAGCCCATACGTTGCATTGGGAAAACGGCACTGCTGTTACCAGCATGACCAAAAGAAACATGAGATTGTATAGAGAGGATACCTTGCATAGTACCTTACCTCTTATTGTAGTTATCGATAGTTCAAAGACAGCGGCAAGCGCCAGTTTTGCGAAACCAGTAGTGTATCCGACAAACCAAGATTCTCTAACTCAATTCTCCTCAATATCTTCAGAGTAAGTTGGAGCGCTGGTTTTCAACACCATCTTCTTAATTTCCATTTTGTCTTTATTCAGTGCGATTTCTAGGGTATCTCCTTCCCTTATCCCGAGTTGAGCCAGGATTACGCTTGGAATGACTACGGCGGTGTCGTCACCGATTTTAACAGGTTGACTTATCATCTTTCGTCCTCCAAATGTCGAAAATGAGTTTTCACGTCATTGGATGTCTAGCCTCAAATACTTTGGGCTGACTTGGATTTGGCGTAACATTTTAAAGAGCAAAAGAAAAGCCTCAATCTTGAGGCTTCTGGATAAGATAGGTTATGGTTGAAGGAAGTTTTGAGTGAAATCGAGCGCCTCTTTAGAAAGTTTTTTTTCGTTGGGCGATGTGCTTGCCTGGTCTTCTGCTGTTACCGTTGTCATGTTAGGCTGAAAATCTAGTGTTGATGTATCCTCCCAAGCTTCGGAGGCGTCTTTATTCTCATCATTCAACACCGCATTGAGCTCCTCTTCCGCAGGAAAATACGCTTCGCGTTTGTACACTTTGTTAAGGGCTCGAATAATAGAGTGCTTTCTCACCATTCCTGAGGCCAGCTTTCTTTGCAACGGCTTCGCTATGGACTGCAATCCAACGACAACATCAACACCAATATTGGTCGCCACTTCATCACGCAACGTACGCGCAGGTTGGTAGCCCATATTGGCAGAAAGAAACAGCCAAACGTAAGCAATTGCATTACCCGTTTTACCTTTATCCTTCCACGCTTCGCCAGCATGATACATCGCTTTAGCACTGCCACCTTCCGCGGCCCGTTCCAGCCAGTAGCAACCTTTAACCATGCTTTTTTCTGTACCAATGCCATTTAGGTAACATAAGCCGACTTGGATCTTGCCATCTGCACTGTCTTTTTCCGCCGCTTTCATAAACCAGTAAAGCGCATCTGCACTGCGTCCTGCACTATTGTCTGGTGAAAGCTGCCATTCCCCCATATAAATCATGGCATCAATGCAGCCTTCTTCGGCGGCAGTTTCAATCAGTTGGTTACCTTTTGGGATATTTTTTTCAGTTCCTCGACCAAAGACCAAGGCCTTGCCCGTCGAAAATTTCGCTTCGGTATCCCCTTCCATTCCCGCAATTGCGGTACGCCAGAAGTTTGCCTGCTCTTTTAAAATCACATCTTCGCGCATGCGTTCACTTAAGCGAACAATGCCGTACATCCCCGTCACATTGTCCAATTTAGCTGCTTTATCATACCAATACAGCGCTTGACGAATGTTGTCCTTTTCGGCTTCTTTCGCTAGAAATAAAATGGTGGGGATATGCCCGGTTTCTGCTTTGAACTCTCGCTCTTTACGCTCTTGCTCTCGCGCTTTATGCATCGCCTTTCGATAAGCGGCTTCGCGAGCTTTCCTCTCTGCCTCGAGTCTCTGTTTCCGCATCGACAACGAGATCATCCACACAAATATCAGGACGAGTGAAAGGCCAGTTGCCGCAATGGCAATGCCCATACTACTCATAAATAGCCTCTTTTGGTTTCAGGGCCCAATTCAACTCCCTTTCAGGGAAATCTTATGATTACGCGCCGACGTAACGCCGACTACCTTCATTATATAACGACCACTTAGCGAAAATCTGAAGCGTGCGAAGACTTAATGGCGGTATTTTATTCAAAATCACTGCAACTTATTTTTAAAAGAAAAATATAGCCCTCATTTTTATAGAACTTAATCACGGTTTTGGGGCTGAGACATTCTCATCCCCTATCATCCCCCCTTACTCATCCCATAAAAATTTACATTTTAATGATGTGCAGAATCTCTCACTATGCGCCTGTTTTATTATTTAATTTGTGAACAAAATCGACTGTGACAGAAAATTTGCACCTGTAAAAAACTTAACAGCCTGCTCTCACATTTTGCTGATGATTCAGTGTATTAGCATCTAATTGAACATTTCCTTTTTTGGCATCTGCCTTTCTAGCGTGTGCAAAACCTTCTTGATGATTGAGTCAGCGAAGGCAGCGCGCAGCTCAATATCAATTCAATAACAATGGATTTGTAAACGTGGACAATAAGACATTTAAATTATCAACAATTGCCAAAACCGTACTGCCTTTGATTTCCGTCGCGGTAATCAGCGGTTGTGGTAGTGATAGCACGAACGAAGATACGACGAACCCTGGCTCAGGCTTGTACCCTGCGGGAGAGAACGAAGTCGTCATTTATTACAAACGTGATGTAGCATCAGCTTCAACAGCAAGCGACTACGAAGGTTGGGGCTTGCACCTATGGAACGGTGAGGGCTGTACCAGCACAGATTTAGACGCAATGGGCATTCCGGGAACAGGAACGGATTGGTCTGCGCCACACCCATTCGATGGCATCAACGACACCTACGGTGCTTACTACGTACTGAAAGTGAACCCAGATGCCTCTGACCCACACGAATGCATGAACTTCATTCTGCACAAAGGTGATGAGAAAGCGTTCGGCAGCGCAAACTCAAAAGTAGAGTTGACGAAAATCGGCGAATCGAAAGGTTTGTTTGGCTTCCACGGCAGCAGTGAACTTTACTACGAGCCAATAGAAGAGCGCCCTGTTGATATTGATGGTCAAAAAGCCCATTGGTTAGACGCCAACACCATCGCGTGGGAAGCGGCGGCCAATGCGGATTCCATGAAGCTGTTCTACAGCCTTAGCAATGACATCAAAATGGATGAAGATAAGCAAATCTCTGGCGGTACAGCGGTTGAGCTGACAAAGGCTGGTGAGTTGTCTGATGGTCTGAAATCACGCTTCCGTCACCTTGCTAGCCTTCAAGCTGCGGGTATCGATGTCGATGACGCGACCTTGCGTACGATCCTGAAGTCACAAATCGTTATGGTGGCTTACAACGCAAATGGTGACGTCATTTCTGCAACTGAAGTGCAAAAACCGGGCGTTTTGGATGCGGTGTTTGCCGATTCCAAGACAGGTAACGCGATCGGTCAAGAACTCGGTGCGATTGTGGAAGGCGGTGCCGCAACCTTCAAACTATGGGCACCAACTGCCCAAGATGTTGATCTGATAATCTACGATGAAAACTTAGCAGAAGAAGCGACCGTTGCCATGACGGAAGACCCAGCAACAGGTATCTGGGTTTCTGAGGCACAAAGCAACGTTGTCAACAAATACTATCGCTACCAAGTTAAGGTATACCACCCAACAACTGGCGTCGTTGAAACGCGTTTGGTAACAGACCCATATTCAATGAGCTTGTCTAAGAACTCACGATACTCACAAGTGGTTGATTTAGATGATCCAAGCTTAATGCCTCAAGATTGGAAAAACTACGCACGCCCAACGGTTAAAAAAGACGAAGACCACGTCCTTTACGAGTCACACATTCGTGATTTCAGCTTTAACGACAGCAAAGGCACACCAAGTCTTGATGGCAAATATCTGGCGCTTACAGAACCTGAGCGTGAGTCTGTATCTCACTTACAAGCTTTAAAAGATGCTGGCCTAACAACGCTACATATCTTGCCAGCATTTGATATTGCAACCGTGGATGAAGACGCTGACCAGCGAGTCGATATCACCGACACCGTGGGTAAACTTTGTGGCATCAAGCCAGAAGCCTCCATTTGTGAGACCGAAGATGACGGCAAAGTAATTGAAGAGGTATTAAATAGCTACGACCCAACAACGGGCAAAGCACAAGCGTTGATGAACGATCTTCGCATGCTAGACAGCTTCAACTGGGGTTATGACCCTTACCACTACACCGTGCCAGAAGGCAGTTATGCGACCGATCCTAACGGGTCTAAGCGTATTCTTGAGTTCCGCGAAATGGTTCAAGCGACGCATAAAATGGATCTGAAACTGGTCATGGACGTCGTGTACAACCACACAAATGCATCTGGTGTGAACGAAAAATCAGTACTGGATAAGATTGTCCCTGGGTACTACCACCGCCTAAACGTCAACACTGGCGGCGTCGAAAACTCAACCTGTTGTGATAACACCGCAACCGAGAACTTGATGATGGGTAAACTAATGGTTGACTCATTGATGGTATGGGCGGATGACTATAAAGTCGATGGTTTCCGTTTTGACCTTATGGGCCACCAGCCGAAAGATGTGATGGTTTACGCACTTGAAAAAGTCCGTGAAATTGATCCGAATACTCTGTTCTACGGCGAAGGTTGGGACTTTGGTGAAGTCGCGCAAAACGCTCGCTTCGATCAGGCGACACAAGTCAACATGGCAGGGACAGAAATCGGTACTTTCTCTGATCGTCTGCGTGACGCAGTTCGTGGCGGAAGCCCGTTTGATGGCGGTGTAGATTCAGAAGGTAAGCACCCACTTCGCTTTAACCAAGGCTTTGGTAATGCTGCTTACCCTAACGAAGAAACCAAAACTGACGCAGAATCGGTGAATGGTCGTTTACACAACCAAGATCTGGTTCGTCTAGGTATGGCTGGTAACTTGGCTGACTACATCCTTCTTGATTACAAAGGCGAAACCAAACTGGGTAAGAACGTTGATTACAATGGTGCGCCTGCAGGCTACACAAAAGTGCCATCAGAGAACATCTCTTACGTGTCTAAGCACGACAACCAAACATTGTGGGATAACAACGCCTACAAGATTGCGACAGGCACTTCATCTGCCGAGCGTGCACGTATGCAGTCTGTGTCCCTATCAACGGTGATGCTTGGTCAAGGCATTCCATTCATCCACATGGGTTCTGAGCTATTGCGCTCTAAATCCATGCAGCGCGACTCTTACGATTCTGGTGACTGGTTCAACCGCGTCTTCTTCGACGGCAGTGACAACAACTGGAACGTAGGTCTGCCTCGTGAAGACAAAGACGGCGCAAACTGGGAGCTGATCAAGAAGATCGTTTCTGATACGACAGCGAAGCCAGATGCAACCGACATTGAGCTAACCAAACAACAATTCCTAGAACTACTAAAAATCCGTAGTTCAAGTGAACTGTTCCGCTTAGATACCGCTCAAGAAGTCATGAACCGTGTTGACTTCCGCAACGTTGGTAAAGACCAAGTGGAAGGCTTGATCGTTATGTCTATCGACGATGGTAAATCAGCAGGTGCCGATTTAGATTCGAACTACGATGCTGTCGTGGCCGTTGTGAACTCAACATCAACTGAGAAGTCTTTCAAAGTTGCTGGCGCAACTGGTTTCGAGTTACATGAAGTTCAACAAAACTCTGCGGATGACATCGTGAAAGGTGCAAGCTTCACCAATGAAACGTTCACAGTACCAGCACTGACAACAGCGGTATTCGTGCAGCCACAAAACGGCGCACAAGGTGCTGGCCTACCAGTAAACACGGATAACAAAGACGTATCGAGCATTCCTCCTTACGGCGAAACCGTTGTTTACGTGAAAGGCACGATGAACGAGTGGTCTGATAGCAGTGATTGGGCGATGACCTTTATTGGCAACGGTATGTACTCTGTAACTGGCGTTCTTGAAGCTGGTGAACACGAGTTCAAATTCGCGGACTCTGGTTGGGCAAATCCAAACATCGGTTGTGATATTGCGAATATAGCTTCTGGTTCACTAGACTTAGGTTCAGAAGGTAACTGTAAGCTGTCTGTTGCTGAAACAGGTAAGTACAACTTCACTCTGAACGCGCTGCATGTTCAAGATGAAAGCGTAGAAAAACCGGTCGTGTCAGTGACCAAATCAGCAGATGCACCAACATTCGGTGAAACAGCACTTTACTTACGTGGCACTATCACTACATGGGATGCTCCAGCACAAGACTCAACAGCGAAGTTCAGCTATGTTGCAAATGACGTTTATTCGCTAGACATTGACCTAGCGGCGGGCAACTACGAGATGAAAGTTGCGAGCGCAGACTGGGCAGCAGACACCAACTTCGGTGGCGAAGGCAGTGTTGAGCTTGGTAAAGCGCTAACGATGGAAGTCGGTGGCGGTAGTGCAAACCTGAAAATTGCGATTGCAGAAGCAGGAAATTACAACTTCCATTTCAATGCGGCTGACCAGTCAGCGCCAATCGTAACCGTCACGAAGAACTGAGTTCTCCAGTTTTCACAACATCCGTAAATACAAGGGGAAGCATTATGCTTCCCCTTTCTTATTCTCAATGGTTCGCCGTGAGATTGACTCGCAATGTTGAAACCAATTGCGCGTTAATTCCCCCAAATTTGCTCAACAAATTCAGGATGATCGATAAACGGGTTGCGGTTTCCTTGGAACTCAAACACCAAGTCATTGCGACGGATTTCTTTCGCGCTAACAGGATCATTTTTGTGCCAACGTTTCAGCATGTTTAGCATCCAAGGTTCAAATACGTTCGTACTGGTGCCATCCAACACCGCGTCAGAGTTGCTCGTGTTGTTCTCCCAATTGCCAATCACGTTCTCGTAACGGGTTGCCATGTAAAAATACGCGCGCGCAAAATCGCCTTTAAACTCATCAATCGGCTCAAACACGGTGCCTGAATAACCCAGTGCTGTGCTCGCTTGACCTAGCTTAGAACCATTGCTGGAAACATAAGTCGAGGTGCCCACTTCGCCAAATGGCCAGTTGCTACGTTTGGCGTTTACATAACCATCGGTGGCAAACAAATGGTGACCGTCTGAGTTCATCGGTTCAACTTTTCCACCAAACCAGCTTTTCGGGAACGAGTGTTCACGGTTGTAGCAATCCCCTTCTTGACTGTATTGACCGCATTGGTCGGTTACTTTCGTGAAACTCACTGCATCGTTGCCCGCAGGCTTCTCTGAATACATATCAAGAATGGAGCCGTCTTTCTCGTAGTAGTTATCCAAATCTACGTCTTTTACCAAAGTCCAAATCGCTGAATAGCCACGGCTGGAGTGATTATTGATGATGTTAAACAACGCCGTTTTGAGTGCGTAGCCTGTCTTGCCAGACGCGGCTTGATAATACCCATCAACCACTGGTGGAGTCGTGGTGGTGTCACCTAACGTAAAATCAGTGGTTTCGCTTTTGGCGAACTCAGCGCCAGAAGCAAGAGTCTTGGTTCCTTCCATCAACGTGTACGAACCCGCGCCACTTCCACAACAAATGCCGTCACCATACTCATCTTGAATGGTGAACTGGTAATCACCGTCGGCTAAACACATGCTTTTTTCAACGGTGGTTGCCGACTCATAACCCTGACCAGAGAACAGCACTGCGGATTGGCTGTTTTTCAGCGTCCAACTCGTTTCAGAGCCATAGTTGTCGGTCGTGAGAGTCAAGACCACTTGGTGATCACTACTGCTCTCTACGGGAGGCTGCGTGCTTGTCTCAGTCGGTTGAAAATTATCGACGTAGACAACTTCTGAGCCATCAAAACTGGCTTCATCGTAAAAACGCAAACCGACGTTGATGGTCTTGTTCGAGCTCGCTGTGTAGTTGTGCGCGAGCTCTTGCCACTGGTTTATCTGTTGTGGGTTCGAGTAATTGTGATAACCATCAACCACCAGACGTGCTTTTACATTTCCTTCGGTATGATAAACCGAGACAGAAAACGGATAGGTTTTCCCTTGCTCCACATTAATGGTTTGCAAAAAGTCGGTGTTGCTTTGGGTACCTGTATTCACGACGACCTGGGCAGCCAGACCACCCGATTTGATTTGCTCGCTGCTTGGCGACACTGTAATGCCCGCGTCAATCTCTGACCACTGCGTAGGTACATTGCCATTCCACTGCTCAAAGTCACCGTTGATAATTTGGCTATATGCAAACGGAGAGCTAACAGCAGCAAGGAGACAGAGGGAGTTCGTTATGGATTTCATTATACTTTTCCATTAGTTATATAAATCCCAAACACGATAAACATATTAGTGGGGCATAAGTAATCCTTCAGTCACATTTTTACGTTGCACAAGTGTTAATTTACTTTTTAATGTGCAGCTTATCTCACAAATATTCACCTGCTGAAAACAAACGCCAATACAAAAAGCGAAGCTACTTGTTGGCTACATCGTCGTAAAACCATTAAGGGAAAAGTAAAACAGACAGAAAAAAGCCAAGTGTGCGCCTATGGGGGTCAGCAACAACACTTGGCTTGTTTATAAGAAAGCTTGTGGTCAGCTCAACTGGTGAGCATCAATTCTGGATAATTCCTTAAGGTTTTACCGCAAAGAATCGCCCTTGTAATGGCGACATCGGAAGTTGATATTGACCATTGCTCGGAGTAATTTTTTCTTTCGTAAGCAAATCCACCAACTCACCAGTACCAACACTCTCCTGAGTAAGAGTGACGCTTCTAGCGCTCTCTAAGGTATTTAGCGCAAACAAGACTTTGTCCGAACCAGATTGTTTCAAGTCCACATAACTGCCGTTACTCGCAACTAAATTCGTGCGTGACCCCTGATAAAGTGCAGGATGCGCATCGCGCATTGTCATCAGCGATGTCACATAAGATTTGAGATCGGCTTGGTTTGCATCAAGCGTCGCCGTCACGCCTTCAATTTTCGCACTGCTGCGCGCAACGTGATCATCGCACAAACCTTGAATGGCGCAGGTGCTGTTGTCTTCTTTTACGGCAAAACCATCCACTTGATCCCCGATTTCATCACCGTAGTACAACGTGATTGGCCCGGTGTACGCCGCTTGGAAAGCAAACGCGGCTTTATGGCGTAACCAATATTCTGCATCATTCACATCCGCTAAATTTCCGCGCTGTAACAAGTCACCAAAGCGCACTAAATCATGGTTGCCGATCATCAAATTCGGCTGCGCATGTGTTGGATATTGGTTGTGTGTGCTGTAGCCGTTGTCTAACCAATCCGCACCGCGACCACCCACGCCGCTCTCATTCACGGCCAAAGTTTCAACGAGGCGATATCGCATAGGGAAGTCAAACGCAGAGCACAATGCTGGATCGCTGTTCGATCCATACGCCTCATTCGCGATTTCAGACTCCCCTTTCCAAATCTCTGCCACCATGTAACCCAACGGATTCACTTGTTCGCCTTTGCTATTGGTGTACGTCACACTTTGTGAGGCTTCATCGACGGCTTTACGAATTTGTGTCCAAGCGTCTGTCGGAACTTGATAGGCTTGATCTAAACGCCAGCCGTCAATCTTCAGTTCTTTGATCCAATACGTTGCCACTTCTTTGTAGAAATCGAGACTGGCCGGGTAATCAACGGGATTGCTCGATCCCGATGGCAACAAACCGGAAGGAGATGGTTTGATCAAACCATCTTTGTGATGACCAAATACACCATCAAAAAACACGTATAAGCCGCGTTTGTGTGCTTCCTCGACCAAGGTTCTCGCCGTTTCTAAATCACCAAAACGTGGATCAATGGTGAAGTAATCCGTTGCAAAGTAGCCCGTGGCATCCAGGTGTTCTTGGCCCGCTATCGCTTCCGATTCAAAAACTGGCGTCAACCAAATCGCGTTCATCCCTAAATCTTGGATGTAATCGAGTGAATCAATCACTCCTTGCAAATCGCCGTTATGATGGCTGGTGCCATAACCTGTACCGTGACCAATGCTCGCATCACCATCCACAAAACTCTCTACCATGATTTGATAAGTACGAAGTTGGTTACTTTGCGCCATGACATTGGCTTGGCAAGCATAACTGGTATCCGGTAGCGGAGTGCTGCTATTAGTGTCGCTACCACCAGAAGAATTACACGCAGATAAAGCACCAATCACACTTAACGCAAGCAACGATCGAGACAGGCGATGGTTACGTAGGATATTACGCATTTTATTCTCCCTAACTTACTCAAATAAACTACTGACATTTGAGTAATAAAATTAACCCCGACATTTGTTTCATGCAGGGGTTAATAAATAAAAATAGATTTTAAATAATTGAATGGAATATTATTGGCACTTATTTACCATAATTGAATAAGGTGAGCCATCATCTGTAAATTCTAAACTCCAAAGATATTTACCAGGCTCTTTAATTTCTAGTTTTGTATCTGTACCGTAACCACCGTAAGTCAGTTCATTTAATTGTCCGACCGATAATTTTTTACCTTTGGCAGTAAACTGTGGTTTCCATTGTTCAGCGGCATACTGCATTTTATAATTACCTGAAATTTCATCGGTAATCACTTGATAGACATTGTTCCCCTTATAGGTCAGCTTGCGCTCGGCAGTGTGCTTCCAATCTGCATTTGGGAAACTACCTACAACAAAAATGTCTTTAGACAATGGGCCAGATTCGGCTGAATCCGGCAAACTACAATTTGTCATCATATCAATCTGCGTGCTCGTAAACGCAACCGCATTATTTACTTCACCTTGGGTTGTATTTTCTGATGATGTGGACGAGCAAGCAGACAAGATAGACACAGCAGCTAAAGTACATGCTGTATTTATAATTATTTTTTTCACGTTATATCCTTATTTTTATTAGACCAAGTACTAATTAAATTAGAACATATATATTATGGATCGAAATAAAATAAATTTTAAATAGGAATAATATAATATGTGAAAAAGATAACTAAATGCGTAATAAAAAAGCCGACTATCTTAGCCGGCTTTTTAAAATTATCTATTTACTATTAACTGCTTTTACAAATACTTCTTGCGCACCTTCAATTCCTAACGCTTTTGCTTCATCAAGTAAGCTCAGAGCTTTAGGGATATCATCTGCTTTTACGGCCGCTTTAATTGCGTTGTGGTAGTAAGTTTGTGTTTCAGGCTGTACTGATTCAACCGCCTTAGCCGCAATTGGAGCCGCCGCTGGTTCATTACTTGATGTTCCGATTGAGAAGAAACTCACACGGTCAATCGAGACTTCAATCTTACCTGTATCACTGTTAGGAATTGGAATATCTTTTACTTCTGGTAAGTAGTTACCTCTCCCCTCAGCGTCCAAACGCGCGGGGTGAATCACTTCGGTAAACCCGCCAAGGTCGGCTTTATCTGTATAAATAATAAGATAAACAGAATCTAATCCCGTTGGGGGGAAAAAGTCTTTTTCGGCAGCCAAGCGATTACCAAGATGCAGGCGAGGTTTTTTGTACTCAAATTCAGTTTTATCATAATTTTCGAGCTCTCTACCATTTTTATCGACAATAACTGCTCTTGGTACAAAAGCCGTCTCTTCGATTAGACTGGTGATTTTAATAGCAAACTCACCACGATCTGCTGGAAGCTCAAACACAGCGACACGGCTATCGATATTCTGATACTTCAGAACTTGGCTTTGAGCAGTGATATCAATAATGGCAGAGCTAGGAAGCTTCATTTTTACCGATTGAAGTTCAGAGAGTGTGTCAACTTGTTGCATTTGAGCAACTTGAACTTGTTCGATAACTTCAGTGGATTGGCAGCCAGCAAGCGCTACACATCCACTTAACATGAGGGCACGGAAGTACATACTTTTTCCTTCTAGTTATTTTTCTAAAGGTTTTGGCACTAAAGCATCTTAGAGTGACTTTAATGAAACGTCTAACTTTTCAATAACCCTTAGAAAAATAGCCGACTGATGTCGGCTATTTGACTAGGACAGCTAGATAACTAAGAGTTTATTTGATTACCACCAAGCCTCAGCTTGAACACCAAATACGAACTCTGTATCGTCACCGTTGAACGCATTGTCATTTTCAGTATCTAGCAAGTAAGTTCCGTATACACGTAGTTCTGGACGAGCCCAGAAGCTGTCACCCATAGCCCAAGCTTGAGCAACTGTGAATTTAGCATTACCAAAATCTTCTTTTGCTAGGCCACTATCTGCGATTTTCTCACCAGAGTTGTAACCCGCTTCGAATACTGTGCGCATTGTATCGTTCCACTTGTACATAGGACGAACAACTACAGAATATTGATCAATATCGAAGTTTTTACCTGTGTAAGCGCCAGCAGCTTGACCACCAATGTCGCTACCTGATAGGTAAGCAAGTTGGTGACCCATTTCCCAGTTCTCAGCTAGGTTCATTACACCCCAGTTGATCAAACGGAAGCCTGATGCATCATTAAATGCCTCTGTACCTCGCGCGTAATAAGCACCAGATCCCCAGAAGTTAGCAGCTTGAACACCGTAACCATTTGTACCGTATTGAAATACTGTTTGGTTAAAACCGTTACTCATACCTTGATGGATAATCGCAGACGCCAATACGCCGTCATCCGCTTCTTCTTTTGCATCGTTAGAATCTGTCGCAAAGTTGTAAGCAACAGCCAACTCAAGAGCAGCATTATCCCAAAGGCCGATGTTCGCTAAACGAGCATCAAAGATGTAACCCGTTGAATCTGAAGTTTCACCATCTTGAATCAATGCTAGAGATAGTTTTTGGTTGCCTACTGAGAGGTTTTCGATACCACCACCAGTACCAGAAGTGTTTAGGAAATAGAAATCAGTGATGTGGATATCTTTACGCTGGTAGTAAGTTTTACCAGCCCACATAGTTGCGTCTTTATCAGAAGCAATCAGACCTTTAGCTTTTACAGCAAACTGAGCAACGTTAAAATCAGCATCTTCCCAACCATTCGCACCAGGAGCACCAGAAGCAATCATAGATTCGATACGCCAAGTCTGGTCACCCATTTTCAACTCTTCCGCCAAACCAAACTCAGAGTAGTTATCGTCTTCGTTACCCAGACGACCAATACCAAATTTGTTTACAGCAAGGTCACCATTACCATTACCGCTGATACCAGTACCAGCGCGCATGTAACCGTTAAAATCCACTGCAAACGCAGAACCAGCAGCTAAAGTTGCAGCAACAGCAGCAGCAATTACACTTACTTTTTTCATTCTTAACTCCATTAAGGGTATTTATAATTCTGTCTTCCCTGCTCACTCTTTTAGGTGAATATAGGCAGTAAAAACACACCT
Organism: Vibrio sp. 779(2023); assembly: GCF_033344285.1. Classification (NCBI taxonomy): domain Bacteria; kingdom Pseudomonadati; phylum Pseudomonadota; class Gammaproteobacteria; order Vibrionales; family Vibrionaceae; genus Vibrio; species Vibrio sp. 779(2023). The sequence continues at coordinate 104,251 of NZ_JAWPOM010000001.1, read as the reverse complement.
AAAGAAAGAGAGGTAAGATGGGAACGAATCCCCGTTTGTTTCAACAGTTGTGAGATTACCCGAGGCGTACAAGGATGACTTCCTCCGCCCTAAACTAATTTAAGGGGGATGAGAAGGGAGTAGAAAATTTACCGAATGGTGTTTTTTCGAGTCAGATCACCAATCTAGGGAGGAATTAGTAAGTTTGTTCGGTTTTGAGCCGCTACAAAGTGATAGCCATTTCATATTTTTGACTCTAAGCCGTCACATAAAGTAATTAAATTACACGAATATTTTTATATTTAGGGTGGTTGACCTTAGTAAGACAAAGTTTTTAACTTATAGTTTCCTAAAGGTAGCAATAAATATTAAATAAAGTATCTCCGATGACACGACTTCTCTCTCGCCCCTACCCCCTGGGCGCAACATTGAATAAAGAAGGCTGTAACTTCTCTATTCATGCTCCAGGCGTAAAAGACATTCAACTGGCATTGTTTGCAGACGATGGCAGCTACGAGCTTCACGGTTTACCGAATGAATACGCTGGCATACGTCATACTTTTATTCCAGATATTAAGCCGGGGCAAAAATACGGTTACCTTGTCTCCCACAAGGACGAGCCACTGTTAATTTCTGATCCGTACGCAAAATCAATAGATAAAGCCCTCCACTATCACCCTCCCTACTCTCCAGCCAAAAGTTTCGATATGCCGAAGTGCGTCGTTATCGAAGATGATTTTGACTGGCAAAACACGGATCACCCGCGTATACCCAGAGAAGAGATGGTGTTGTTTGAGACGCACGTCAAAGGGATTACCCAACGCCACCCAGAGGTTGAGGACAAGCTGAGGGGGCGCTACTTAGGTCTTGCATCACCTGAAATGCTGGCCTTTTACGAACAACAAAACATCAACACGCTGCAATTGCTACCTGTCGCAGCATGCATGCATGAGCCTCACCTACTAGAGTTGGAAAAGGTCAATTATTGGGGATACAACCCTTATCTCTTTATGGTGCCCGATCCGCGCTACGCAGAACAAGACGCCGTTACGGAATTAAAAACAACAATTCGCGAATTGCATAAAAACGGCATCGAAGTGATTCTCGACGTGGTTTACAACCACACTGCTGAAGGTGGTGAAGGGCCTACAATTTTCAACCTGAAAGCCCTCGACTCCTGTTTTTACATCAAACATGGCAACCACTTCGCCAATTACACTGGCTGCGGAAATACAGTGGATCTCACCTACCAACCAGCCTTAAACCTTGTGATGGATACATTGCGCTACTGGGTTAGCGAATTTAAAGTCGATGGCTTCCGTTTTGACTTGGCTGCAACGTTAGGTCGACAGGGCGATGATTACAACCCAGAAGCAGCTTTCTTTAAAGCCGTTGCGCAAGACCCAATTTTGCGTGAAACCAAATTGATTGCCGAGCCTTGGGATATTGGTCCAAATGGCTACCAAGTGGGTAACTTTCCATTTGGTTGGAACGAATGTAATGACAAACTGCGTGATATTTCCCGCAGTTTTTGGCGCGGTGATCAAGGCTATTTAAAAGAGTTTGCCACTCGATTAATGGGCTCTCGTGACATTTATAGTGCAGCGAACTGGCCATACAAACTCACCGTAAATTACATCACGTATCACGATGGCTTCACACTGCAAGATTTAGTGTCTTACAAGCACAAACATAACGAAGCCAATGGCGAAGAAAATCGCGACGGTCACGGTGACAATCGTTCAGAAAACTACGGTGTTGAGGGCGAGACGGAAAATCTGATGATCATCGCCACGCGTGAGAAGCAAAAACGCAACCTTATTGCTAGCTTGCTGTTTGCCTTCGGTATCCCACACATTCTCACTGCTGATGTTCTGTCTCACACCCAAGGCGGTAACAATAATGCCTATTGCCAAGACAACGAAACCAGTTGGCTGAACTGGGAAGAGACAGAACGTAAGCAACATTTCAAAGCATGGATGTCACAAATGGTCGCCAACCGAAATCAATACATGGTGCCATTTATCCGAGCTTTCAGTGGCGAGAATCGCAATAACAACCGTATTTTCTGGCGCCGTACAGACGGTCGCTTAATGGAGCACGATGATTGGAACCGTTTAAGCTCTGTCGCACTTCACCTTGGTATCGGTAAAGAAGGACAAGAGCTGGTCTACCTCATCAACCAAACTAACGCCACAGCTCGCTTTAAGCTCCCCAATGAGCGAAAGCAAGAATGGGTGACGATCTGTGATACAAACGTACGTAATCTCAACCCAGGACATGCTGAAGGCGAAGTCTTGCTGTCACCCACCTCGATGGTGATTTTGCACTATCAACCAAACCAAAGCACACCAAAAGGTGAGCAAACGCATAGCTAAGTTATAAACGCTCCAAAAAAGGAAAGCCGATGCATCTCAGTGCTTCGGCTTTTTGTTGGTTAGATTTGCCTAACTCATTATTCGCAAGGCGGCGCTAGGTGGATCAAAGCCAATCCACCCAGTGACGTTTCGCGGTATTTCTTGTTCATGTCCTTGCCCGTTTGGTACATGGTTTCAATCACCTTATCCAACGAGATCAAACATTTACTGTTACGCTTTAATGCCATGCGAGATGCATTGATCGCTTTCATTGCGCCCATTGCATTACGCTCAATACACGGTACTTGCACTAAGCCACCAATTGGGTCACAAGTCATGCCTAGTGAGTGCTCCATGGCGATCTCGGCCGCAATACAAATTTGCTCATTGCTGCCACCGCGTAGCGCGGTCAAGCCAGCTGCCGCCATGGAAGAAGACACGCCAACTTCGCCCTGACAACCCACTTCGGCCCCCGAGATAGACGCATTGGTTTTGTACAAAATGCCAATCGCACCGGATACAGCAAGGAAGTCTTTAAGCTGTTTGGTATCCAGCTCTTTGATGAAGCGATGGTAATACATCAATACCGCCGGAATCACACCCGCCGCACCATTGGTTGGCGACGTTACGACTTGTCCACCAGCCGCGTTTTCTTCACTCACAGAAAAAGCAAACAGGTTAATCCAATCCATGATTTCCATTGGATCGTTTTCAATTGCTGCATTTGCTTCAAGCTTCTTCAGCAAGTTAGGCGCACGGCGGGTCACGTTCAAGCCGCCATCCAAGATACCTTCTGTCTCGAAACCGCGCTCCATGCAACGCGTCATCACACGCCAGATCTGTTCTGCGCGTTGATTAATGGCTTCCATATCCTGAAATGCTTGTTCGTTTTTCAGAATCATGCCGCCGAGGCTCATGCCATTCTTCTCAGCCTGTGCCAACATTTCGTCTGCACTGGAGAATGGGAACTCTACTTCTACGGGTGCAGTCGCACTGCCATTTTGCAGTTCATCCGCCGTTGCGATGAAACCACCACCGATAGAGTAGTAAGTTTCAAACCCAACCTGATTGCCATGCGCATCTAACGCAGTAATCGTCATGCCATTCTCATGCAGAGGAAGGTTCTCTTCATGGAACAACATGTCCGTTTTGTAATTGAATTCGATTTCATGACGGCCATCGACAGACATCATGCCCTCTTCAATCGCCTTGCGCATCGCTTTATTCGCAGAAGCGATTTTGATGGTATCTGGTTTGTTACCCAACAGACCCAAAATGGTTGCACGGTCAGTATGGTGACCAATCCCCGTTAACGAGAGTGAGCCGTATAAATCGACCTGAATACGAACCACTTTTGCCAAGTTCGATTCAATCAAACGAGTGAAGTGGTAACCCGCGATCATTGGACCATTGGTGTGAGAGCTAGAAGGGCCCACACCAATCTTGTAAATATCAAAGATGGACAGCATAAACTTACCTATTACGACAATGCAGCATAAAGCCAATCAGGGAGAACCATACAAGCAGCGATGGTCGTCACGGCGAACACCAACAGCCCATAATGGCTTGCGGTTGGCTTTGCAAAAAGATGTTTTTGATTATTGATAAAGATTTGTTGCTCGGCAGTCACAGCGCCCCAACGACGGCTCACTAACACACCAAACAAAAGGAAGACGAACGTACCAATTGGCGCGAACCACGGCCAAGCCACGTCGAGATACATTGCAGTAAACACCGCAATCACACTCATGATACTGCCAACGATCACGCCTTTCTCATTGGCTTTCGCCCAGAATAAACCAAGCACGAATGAACCCAGACGGATACCAACAAAGATGGAAGTCAGACTAGCGATGGTTTTGAGTACCGATTCATTCGATACAGCCAGAAGAGCTGGCACTACCACCATAGCAGCAGCGAGCAAACTCATCTTTCTTGCGACTTTTTCGTAGTGCTCTTCATCGGCACTTTTGCGAACGAAACTCTTGTAGATATCGAACGTTGCGACGGTCGCCATCGAGTTGTAGGTCGAGTCCAGCGTCGACATTGCGGCCGCCGCCAATGCGGAAATGATCAAACCAACCACAATAGGGTTAGTGTGGTTGAATACAAAATCCAAAATCACTTCGTTGCTGTTTTCAAACGATTGATCTTGATAGAAAACACTCAAAAGAACACCGAGTACCGCGAAGAACAAGTACACGAAAAACGCACCGTAACCACACAACAGCATCGACTTCTGCGCCGTCTTTTCACATCTCGTCGCTAACGTGCGTTGGATGATCAATTGGTTGGTGCCGTACACACTCAAATGCAAAAAGCTCACGGCAACCACGCCAGCCCAGAGTGTGGTATCCACGCCCAAATCAAAGTCTAAGTTGATGATATTCAGGTGATCACGAGAAAGGTAATCTGCCGCATTAATCTCTGTCATTAGAATGGCAAAGATGGCGATGCTGCCCGCCACCAATACTGCAGATTGCAACATATCGGTCCAGATAACCGTGGAAATCCCGCCCGCATAGGTATAGCAAGCGGTGAAAATACTAATGTAGATAATGGCTTCAGAAATACTGATAGGCAGAACTTGCACTAAGATCAGCGCCACGGCATACAAAATCACACCCGCAGAGATACATTGAACCACAATGAACACAATCGAGTTGATGGTTCTTGCATACACCCCAAAGCGGTGCTCAAGGTATTCATAAATCGAAGTCAGACCCAGCTTATAGAAGACAGGCACAAAGAAAATGACGGTGAAAAAGATAACGATGGGATAGTTAAGGTGAATACTCATCGCTTCCATGCCAGAGCTATAAACCCAACCAGGCATCCCTACAAACGTCATCGCACTAATGTAAGTCGCAAGTATCGAAACACCCGCCGTAAACCAGCCAAATTGCTTTCCACCCGTGGAAAAGTCGCCACCCTTGTTGTAGCGCTTATTCACTAAATAGCTGATTAATATGGTGATTAACACGTATAACGCAATCACCACAAAACTTGAGTACGTAACCATTTCAGGGCTTCCATAATTCTGGGTGCTAATTATTTGTGCTTGGATATTACTTTAAAAAAGCATATCTAAACGATAATCCCGCCATAACTGTGACTATAATCACCAATATAGACGGTTATATATTCAAAAATGCCAAAAAGACCGATTTAATGAGACTCCCATCACTAAAAACCACTTATTGGGTACGCATTCATTTTAAAATTGATATTGATCACGGATCTAATGACCTTAAAAAAACTATGATTCACCACGACACGAAATCGAAGATGATCCCAATAAGATCGTATTCTTTAAGTTTGAATAGCAACAAATCCTAAGTGAAATAGAGGTTTATCGGTCATGAATGCCAAAAGACACATGAGCGAAGTTCCTATGATTCAAAGGGTAGCTGCCTATCTAGCGATACTGGTTGGTTACTTTTTCTATTGTTATAACTTTGTAATTATTGACTACGTACGCCCATACATCGTTGAAGCGTATGATGGTATTAGCCTGTCAGACACTGCCCAGTTCTATACATGGCAGTCGGTTGGTGCACTTATCGGTGCATTGAGCTGTGCTTGGTTCGCAACAAAATTTGGTAAGAAATCCACTCTTATTACCATCACAGCCCTAAACGGTGGCGCAACGATCATCAATATGATGTTCACCGACTACACAACATGGGCAGCAATGCGTTTCATCATTGGTTTGTCACTGGGTGGTTACTTCACCGTGGCAGTAAGCCTAATGATCGGCCTATTTACGCCAACGGTACGTGGTAAGTTGACGGCATTCGCGTCTTCTATGTTCTCTGTAGCACTGATGGTAATGGGTGCGTATGCAGCATTTATTGCAAGCATTGATGCACCATGGGAAAGCCTAATGCTTGTTGGTGGTATCCCACCATTGGCAGCCGCTGTTGTCATGATCTTTGTACTACCTAGCGACAGCAAAGTGATCGCTTACGGTGAAGAAGAGCAAGCAAAAGCAGAAGAATCAGATGCACCAGCGAAAAAAGGCTCTTGGGGCGAAATGCTAAGCAAGCCTTACCGTAAGATCACTCTAACGTGTCTATTACTGGCTGGCCTTAATTTCTACGGTTTCCAATTCTTTGGTGGCTTCGTAACCACTTACCTACGTGATGTACGTATGTTCGACGGTGCAACCATCGGTCTCATCTTCTCTATCTCAGCATTTGGTTCACTGTTTGGTGCGTGGTTCTGGGGTTGGGTAGCTGACAAATTCGGTCGTAAGGTGAACGCATTTGGCTTCATCCTAGCGGGCATCATGGTTTCAATCTTCTTTGTTGCACCTGGCGACATGGTGATTGGCGGCCTAAACATGCTGGCTCTACTTGGTCTGATTTACAACTTCGGTCTGTCTTCTTCAGCGGTATGGGGTGGTTACTTCTCAGAACTGTTCCCAGCACACCTACGTAGCTACGGCGCGGCGCTATTCCACGGCGGTCGTATCCTCGGTATGTGGGCACCAATGGTACTTATCTTCATCCAAGAACGTACCGACCTACAAACCGCAATGTGGGGTTCACCAATCGTATGGATCCTTGCTGGTCTTCTATGGCTATCACTGCCAGAGACACTAAAAGGCGGCGTGTTCGATAAGAGCAAAAAAGCCGAAGCAGCAAAAGCGTAACTGAATTTCAAAAACTCCGGCTGGCTCCCCGGCCGGATGAAAAAACTTAATTTCGAGTCCTGTTCCCAAAGCCGACTCGACAGCAAATAAGAGAGTTTATTATGTCTAAATATCAAGAAGCGAAACGCGTTGTACGTGAATACTTCAGCGCAATGGAAAACGCAACTCACGAGAACGTGGCAGAAGTACTAAAAGCACACACGTCAGAAGATTACCTATGGCGTGGTGTTTACCCATTCCGTGAGCAACAAGGCGCTCAAGCAGCGGCTGACGTTTTCTGGGCTCCTTTGATGAAATCAATGACTCGCATGCAGCGTCGTCAAGACATCTTCATCGGTGGTGAGAACGAAGTAACATCAGGTGAAATCTGGGTAATGAGCATGGGTCACTTCATGGGTCTATTCGACGCTGAATACCTAGGCATGCGCCCAACTGGCAAAATCATGAACATCCGTTACGCAGAATTTAACTGTGTTGAAAACGGCAAGATCACTAAGACTGGCCTATTCCTAGACCTTCTAGGTGCAATGGACCAAGCGGGTTGTTACCCACTGCCACCATCAACAGGTAAGCACTTCGTATACCCTGGTCCTCGTAACCACGATGGTCTACTGTTCGAAGACGCAGCACCAGAAGAAGGCGTAGCAACACTAGCACTAGTGAACAAGATGGTTGATGACCTATCTGCACTAAACGACAGCGGCGCTATGGGTTGCCCACCAGAAGTTCTTGAGAAGAGCTGGTCTAAAGACATGATCTGGTACGGTCCATGTGGTATCGGTGCGTCTTATACAATCCCTCGTTACCAACAGCAGCACCAATTGCCGTTCCGTAACAACCTAAAAGACAAGAAGTTTAACGGCCACGTATGTCGTTTCGCAGAAGGTAACTTCTCTTGTTTCTTCGGCTGGCCAAACCTATCTAACACGCCTATCGGTGGTTTCCTAGGTATGACAGGTGGTGAAGTACGTGCAGACATGCAAGTGGTTGACGTTTACTACCGTGACGGCGACAAGCTATCTGAGAACTGGGTACTGATCGACCTTCCTTACTGGCTAAAACAGCAAGGTCTAGACGTGTTCGAGCGTACTCAACAGATCCTAAACCCTTCTCTATAAGAAGTCCTAGGGGCGGATTGTCAACCCGCCTTTATGTTGCCTGAATCCCCTCTCGGTTCAGGCGACATGCTCCTAACTCGTGCCTCAAGGATGGGGCACAACCTCAAGATAGAACCCTTATTCAAAACGGGCATGAACGCACGGTGGCTTTCTGCGCCCTGAATAATGAGATTGATGATGAAAAAGTCGACCCTTTCTGCAGTGATTTTAGCAGCGCTTACTTCTAGCTCAGCCTTTGCTGCACACACTTTTGTTAATGACGCTGGCGACAGCCTAACCATCGATGGCCGTTTCGATCTTCGCTACCAAGACCGTGGCGGTGATGACAACGGCGAATGGAACAGCGGCAGCTCACGTTTCGGTTTGAAAGGCCAAATGGGTCTGGATAACGGCTGGACTGGTTTCGGTCACGCGGAATGGGGCTACAACTCTGGCGCGAACGGCGACAACATTTACGACCGCTTGCTATACGCAGGTGTTGATCACGAAAAATACGGCAAGATTGCTGCGGGTACTAAACAGTGGTCTACCTTCTACGACGTAGCATGGTACACCGATTTAGGTCGTGTATTCGGTACTCGTGGCTCAGGTGTTTACAACCTAGCTGACTGGGGTATCGCATCCGGTGCTGGTCGTGCGGAAAACTCAATTACGTACCGTAATTCAATTAATGAAAAAGTGAGCTACGGCTTTACTTACCAGACCACGCGTGAAGATGTTGCTCTAGCAAGCAATGCGACAGCCTCACTGAAAAACGGCATGGGTGCTTCGATCACTTACAAACCCGTTGATGGCGTAACACTGGGTGCGGCTTACCATCAAAATGAAGTTGCGGATCTAGACGCAAGCGTGGTTGGCGTAGAAAACGGCGACAACATGCGCATCATGCTATTGGGCGCAAACTACAGCAACGGTGGCTTCTACGCAGGTGCGACTTTCCACGTTGGCGAAAACTGGGAAGCAGTGAGCCAAGGCGGTACGGACGTAATGTTCGATACCCTAGGTGGCGAAATCTACACTTACTACCACTTCGACAACGGCTTGCGCCCAACGTTGAACTACAACTACATGGAGGATAGTGGTGACGAGACACAAGGTTACGAGCGTAACTTGCTGATCCCTGGTCTTGAATACCACTTCCAGAAGAACAAATTCCTAGTTTGGACTGAATACCAGTTCGACCTAGGTAAAGATCAGTACGATGGCAGCAAATTCGAAAACCGTGATGATCAATTCGCGGCAGGTATTCGCTACTACTTCTGATAATACTCATCGCTCACCACCTATACCCAAGTAACCTTAAGGTGGTGAGTGATGAAGTTCTTATCAACACTAAGCAAAGTTATCTTGAAGCCAAGTAGCCATCACTTCACTAATAATTAAAGGCTGCTCAAGCGTAGATAGATGCCCACACTCAGGGATAACATGAAGTGTGACGTTTGGGATGCATCTCTCCATGAGCAGATGATTGTCTAGCGGACAAAGCTTATCTTCTTTACCTGTTATCACCAACGTAGGAGCTTGAATGTCCGCCAATAAAGGTCGAGCATCCGGGCGAGTTGCTAACGCTTTAGCATGTGCTTCAAATGCCTCCAAACCTACATTGACCGCCATGCCTTCTATACGCTCAGTTAACGCTTTGTCTTGCAAACGGCTTGGATGAATCAGCACAGGCATCAGAGTGTCAGGCGTAATGCGTTCAAACTCACCACTTAACGCACGGCTAACCAGTGCATCACGCTTTTGTGTCACCTCTGGCTTTTCATCTGCTGCATTGGTATCCATGAGGATCAAGCCTTTGACTCTGTTTGGCGCTTGACGGTACACCTCAAAGGCAAGAATCCCACCCATTGATAAGCCACCCAAGACAAACTCCTGCGGTGCGTCTTGCAACACTCTCTGCGCCAGCTGTTCCATTGACGGCAATGAAGCCAGCGTCGGGCATGAAGGCTCAACCCAACTTGGCAACGCTCGGTTGACTTCCTCAAACAATGTGCCATCACAAAGTAGTCCGGGTAGCCAAACTAACGAGGTGGGTTGCGTCATTTTATTCTCCTGCCAGCGGCTTTGGTTGATCAGAGCCAAGAATGCAATACGTCAAACTATTACCACGCAAGTTCGTCAGTGAGTATGACGCACCTTCTGGAACATTCAGCACATCACCGCGCGTTAAAACAACATTAGCTTGTTCGCCTTGATGCGTGAGGACCACCTCTGTATCGCCATCAAAGTTGATAAGTACTTGTTTTTCTTCTCGGCAGTGTTGAGGAATCGAGCCACCTTCAGAAAGCTCATAAGCCATGATGCTCACTTCATCTTCACTCTTTACTTGGAAGTCATAACTCGCCAAAGGATGACCCGTTAAGGCGTATTGTTTCACGTTGCTTCCGCCGAAATCGCCTTTGATTTCACGATAATCTTTTTGCAGAGCGACAAATGGCATCATCTCTTCTGCGGTGTAGGTATCGAAGGTCGCGAGCTCTTCTTCGGTAAGCAGCGGCATCAATTCTGATTCTTGTGGCACCGGGTCGCCATTAATAGTGTCCACGAGTGTGCCATCGGCTTTGAGGTATAAACCATAACCTTGACTGTCTTTAATAACGTTTGGATGCCAAATAACGCCGCCACCTGAATCGTCGCCGCCAAGTACCGAGAACATAAAGCCGTAATCGCGGCCAACCACTTCAAATCCACGGAAGAGATTGGTTGGAATCGAGATGACGTCACCGTGAGACAACACCGCCTCATGCTCTCCATCGTTCCCCCAATAAAAACGGAACTGACCTTTGAACACCAAGAAAAGCTCGGCGGTACGATGAGAGTGCAACGAATTTTTGATGCCCGGCGGTTGGCCTGCGGCACCAATGTTAAAGCCCGCCGTATCGCGAATATGAACATGTTGACGACTGCTTTCTGCCACCCCAGCACCGATAATGCAGAAGTTATCTTTCAGATCACTGCCTGGCGTGCGCGCATCAATAAACGCACTCGTACCCGGAATCAGTTCCATGTAGCGGACCAGATTATTATTCATTTTAGATTGTAGAGTCATTGTAAATCCTTGTTGTCCTTGTTTGGACCTAGCCTTTGAATTGTTAGTTACAAACCGAAAGTGTGTTACAGACCTAAAGGTCGCCCACCATCAACCGCGATGGTATTGCCTGTCGAGAAGGTCAGAAGATCTGCCGCGGCGTACACGGCTTGAGCGACTTCTTCATCATTGGCTAAACGCTTAAGCGGTGTGGATTGTTCTTGTTGATTACGCCATGCGTCATCCAAGCCTTTGACAAACTCAGTGTCGACAAGCCCTGGAGCAACAGCCAGAACTCGAACCTCGGGAGACAGAGCGCGAGCTAAAGAACGGGTCATGTTTTCTGCGGCAGATTTACTCGCGCAATAAGCAATGTTACTGCCCATCGCAGTCTGTGCCGCGATAGAAGTAATGTTCACCACACAACCATTGGCTTGCTTGAGCCAAGGCTCAAACGCTCGAACCATGGCAAAAGGCGCACGGACGTTCACTTGGAAAATTTGGTCAAACAGCTGGTCATCTAAACTTTGCAAATCAGAGTGCGCGACGAATTTCGTCATCCCCGCACAGTTGACCAACAAATCCAGCTTGTCGCTTATTTCACTGACTTGATGTTTAAGCTGTTCAATCGCACTAGAATCTGCCACGTTCAATTTGAATGCTAGATGCTCGTTACGTGGCAGCGAGGAAAGCACATCCTCGGCCGCTTTCTGATTACTGTTGTAAGTCAGAATTACGCGATATCCCGATTCAGCTAGCTTGCGACAAATGGCGGCACCCAGTCCGCCACTGCCGCCTGTGACTAAGGCAAGTTTCGACATATTACGCCTCTTCCACTTTGCCTTTGTAACGGCGCACACGAATATCCGCTTGCTCTTTGTGGCCAGCAAAACCTTCTAGTGCACACAAGCGAGAGCAGTACTCACCGACTTTTAGGGATGCCGCTTCCGTTACACGCTGGTAAGTACAAGTCTTAATGAACTTACCTACCCAAAGACCACCGGTGTATCGCGCCGCTTTCTTCGTTGGCAGTGTATGGTTGGTACCAATACATTTATCGCCGTAAGAAACGTTGGTTTCACGACCTAGGAATAAGGCACCGTAGTTGGTCATGTTATCCAGGAAGTACTTAGGATCTTCCGTCATCACTTGAACGTGTTCAGAAGCGATATCGTCTGCCACTTCCACCATTTCTTCGTAGCTATCGCATACGATCACTTGCCCGTAATCTGCCCACGCTTTACCCGCAACTTCCGCCGTTGGGAGAATGGTTAACTGACGTTCAATCTCTTTGATGGTCTCTTGTGCAAATGTCTCGCTGTTAGTCAACAAGACAGCTGGAGAGTTGTAACCGTGCTCGGCCTGACCAAGCAAGTCCGCCGCTGCCAATTCCGGGTCACAGCCTTTCTCATCGGCAATGACTAGGGTTTCCGTTGGGCCTGCAAACAAATCGATACCGACGCGACCAAACAACTGACGTTTTGCCTCTGCTACAAATGCGTTACCCGGCCCTACAATCATATCGACCGGTGCAATAGTCTCCGTCCCCAGAGCCATTGCACCTACCGCCTGAACACCACCGAAGCAATAGATTTCATCCGCACCCGCCATTGCCATCGCAGCGACAATCGCCACATTCGGCTGGCCATTAAACGGTGGCGCACAAGCAATAACACGTTTTACGCCCGCGACTTTCGCCGTCAGTACACTCATGTGAGCGGATGCAACCAATGGGTATTTACCGCCAGGGATGTAACAACCCACGCTGTTTACTGGAATATTCTTATGCCCCAGTACCACACCAGGCATGGTTTCTACTTCGACGTCTTTCATTGAGTCACGTTGAATTTGAGCAAAGTTTCGAACTTGTTGCTGAGCGAACTCGATATCATGACGAGTCGATTCATCAAGCGCATCCACACAGGCTTGGATTTGCTCTTCTGACAGGCGGAATTGCTCCGGCGACCAGTTATCAAACTTTTCAGACAACTCACGTACAGCGCTATCACCTTTCGATTCAATATCAGCAAGAATGTTTTCAACAATCTGACGCACTTTTGCGTCGTTTGATGCTGATGCTTCTTCAGTGATTCCGTTTTTTAAAATGCGTGCCATTGGTTTTCTCCTTGAACATTGAGGCTGACGAACGGTTATTTTTATGCTTTTGGATACGAATGCAAAATCAGATTAAACACTTAATTAACATTTGACAAGTTAAGTCAACAAACCACAAAAACCACCCTTAAGCCTTTGTATTAATTAATTTAAACAAATAAAAGCAAGTAATAAGGACCTTGATTGAGTTTAATTTTTAATCAAAAATGAGTTTTAGATCACATCATTTTTACTCATCATTTACATTTCTCCGTGTTAGTTTTTGCATACCTTTGCAAAGGAGATAATCATGAGCAATTTTAAGCAACGTCTGACTAAAGAAACGCTATTAGGTACATTTGTTAAAACCCCTCACCCTCACATTATCGAGGTATTGGCACTGGCAGAGTTGCCTTTTGTGGTACTGGATGCAGAGCACGCACCTTTCGATCGTTCCTCGCTTGATCTGTGCATCATGGCGGCCAGAGCGAATGACCTCGCGTGCGTGGTACGAGTACAAGACAGCGCTCCTTCAACCATTTTGAACGCGCTTGACTGTGGCGCGGCGGGTGTACAAATTCCCCATGTTTGTACTGCTGAGCAAGCGACGCAACTGGCGAAAATCTGCCATTACGGCGAAGGTGGCCGAGGGTATGCTGGTTCCAGTCGAGCAGCGCAATACGCCACTAAGCCCATGGTTGAACACTTAAAAGACAGCCGTGCGAATACGATTGTCATTGCACAAATTGAAGACCCTCAAGGGGTCGAAAATGTTGAAGCGATTGCCAATGTTGAAGGTATTGATGCGCTCTTCATTGGCCAAGTTGATCTCACTGTCGCTTATGGTGCTGATAGCGTTCATGATGAGAAAGTCGCACAAGCAAGTATGCGAGTAATCGAAGCGGCCAGAGCCGCCAATAAACCTGTTGGCATGTTTGTCGCAACGGCTCAACAAGCTCGGGAATGGCGTGAACTCGGCGTTAGCTTCTTTTGTGTTGGGTCTGAACACAAAATGATCATTGATGCCTTCAAACAAGAGAGAAATGTGATGAATTCTTGAGTTTTCTCTGATATTTACGCCTTATCAATGTAATGCTCTAGACACAGAAATCCCCTAGCCCATACACTCAGCACGTATGAGCAGGTTCAATGGCCTTAAATAAGGAGTATCACCATTAAAGCGAAAGTAACTTCGATCGACGTCGCGAAGATGCTCGGCGTCTCTCAATCGACGGTATCTAGAGCATTCAGCCCGACTGCGAGTATTAGCGAGAAGAAACGCAAAATGGTGATGGATGCCGCAGCTAAGCTCGGATACACACCGAATGCCATCGCCCGAGGTCTGATTTCGAATCGTTCAGGCTTAGTGGCGATTGCGTTAGATAGCGAATCAAACCCAATGTACGACATGCAATCTCGTGCTTTGGCTGTCGAAATTCAAAAGCGTGGCGGACAAGTTGTGCTTTGCCCTATCGACAAGGACGACCTCGATCTCGCCATTTCACGCGCCATTGAATACCAAGTGGACGGACTCGTTATCGCCACCAGCCGTTTAACTTCACGCGCGTTTGCCCAATGCGAAAAGTTTGGCGTTCATTTAAGCTTGATCAACCGCTACGCCGAGGGTATTAATGCCAACAGCTCTGGTATTGATAACCGCTTGGCGGGCCAACAAGCAGCCGAGTATTTAACGCAGAAAGGCGCAAAACAGTGTGCTTATATCAGTGGCGATGCTGGCTCCATGACCAGTGAAGAGCGTTGGCTGGGTTTCTCTTCAAAATTGCAAGAACTCGGCTCCCCGTCACCAACCTTTATCCAAGCCAAGTACAGCTTTGAAGCAGGCTTAGAAGCGGCGAAAGCGATCTTGTCGCACACTAGCAAACCCGATGCAATTTTTTGTGCAAACGACATCCTCGCCATGGGTGTGATGGATGGCTTGCGACAAGCCGGAGCAAAGATCCCCCAAGACTTCTCTGTGATGGGTGTAGATAACATTCCGATGTCTGCATGGCCGAGCTATGATTTGACCACCATTGCTCAACCAGTCGACAAAATTGTTAAACGAGCGGTTGAAGACTTGATGAATCGAATCAACGGCAACCTGGATGCAACTGGCGAATACCTTTTCGAGCAAGGCACCTTGATCGAACGTAGTAGCACCATTTAATAAATCCATTTTTATTCATTCTTCATAAAACAAAATGCCTTGCTTTCGAGTAAGGCATTTTCTGTGATCACGATTAAATTTTCACCAATCGTTATTTAATACCTCATCAATTCATCAATCTTGTTATTGACTTGTTACTTTAATGTTTTATTTTGGATTCGTATGCAAAATGGATATGAATTGCTCAACTAATTTATAAAAACATAAAAAGTTGTGTGACTTGCCGACGAATGCCCATGGCAGGTCATACCAGAAACAAGGAAGAACGATGAAGAAAGCAATCCTTACTTCACTTACCGCACTGGGGCTTGCATTTAGCAGTATGAATACGTTTGCAACCAGTGTTATTCGTCTTGCTCATGACAGTCAAGAAACCTCTCCCGTACACAAAGCAATGCTCTATTTCGAACAAGAAGTGGAAGCTCGCTCAAACGGTGAGATAGAAGTTGAAATCTATCCGGCAAGACAACTAGGCGATGTGCGTGAGACGACTGAACTCGTGCAGCAAGGCAACTTACAAATGACGTTTGGTGCGTCAGTTTTACTCTCTCCCTACGTCCCAGAGTTTAACGTGCTCGACGTGTTCTACCTTTTTGATAGCGAAGAGCAAGCACACAAAGCGCTCGACAGTGAGAAGATCGGACAACCATTGTTGAATGCTATGGAATCAAAAGGCTTTCATGGACTTGGCTTTATGGAGGTCGGCTTTCGTAGCGTAACCAACAACAAACAGCCAATTGATAGTATTGAGGATCTGAAAGGGCTAAAGATTCGCTCGGCATCTAACCCCACTCAAATAAGCGCGTGGAAATCTATTGGTACTGCACCAACACCTCTGTCTTGGGGAGAAATTTTCACCTCGTTACAACAAGGCCTGATTAACGCTCAAGAAAGTGCTATCTACTCTATTTATGCCGAACGTTTTTACGAGGCACAAAAGTACCTCTCTTTAACTAACCATATATACACCAACTACGTGTTGTTCATGAACAAATCGTTTTGGGATTCACTGCCGGCCGCACAACAAGCGCTGATCAGTGAAGTAAGCAAAGAAACCATCGTAAAACAGCGTGAGCTCGCCGCTAAGCAAAACCAAGAAGTAATCAAAGAGCTCGAAGCAAAAGGCATGACGGTTAACATCGTCCCAGACGAGGTACGCAGCATCATGAAAGAGAAAATGAATGCGGCCGTGTACCAGGACTTGCGCAGTAAAACGGGTAAAGACTTGTTTGACAACGTGATGGCCGAGATAGAACGCCTATAACTCCCACTCTTTTTCACGATCTGGCAACAGGTCGTGCTTTCTCGTTTTGGAGGTGAACATGAAGTGGTTTCGCTTACTAGGCAAATACCTAGAACCAACCCTTATCGTTATCGCGATCTCAACGATGACAACTTTACTGTGCTTGCAAATCGCCCTACGCCTGTTCGATGCAACGATCGCGTGGGCTGAAGAGCTGGCTCGTTATTTATTCGTATGGGCGATGTACCTGAGTATCAGCTATTGTATCCGAGATGATCGGCACATCCGCATTCGTGTGTTCATCGATAAACTTCCGGGCAATTGGACGCAATTCAGTTTGATTGTTTCTGATCTTATCTACCTTGCCTTTAGTGCAACTGTCGCCTGGTTTGGATTTAAGGTTATAAACCGCAGCCTGCAACTCGGTCAGATTGCACCCGCAATGGAAATTCCTATTGCGTGTTTGTATGCCTCTGTTTTAGTTTGCGCACTATTAAGCTGCGCGCGCCTAGTGACAAGCATTTATCAACGTGTGAACGCGTGCTCCACCAGCAATGAACGAGTTCGCTTTTCTCGCCAACGCTATCGCCATATCAAAGCAAAGTATCGTACTTCTAACCGACTATTGGAGTTTAACGCATGACGTCTGCACTTTTGTTTGGCAGCTTTGGTCTGCTTCTGCTCATTGGCGTTCCGGTCGGTATTGCTCTGGCGGCAGCCAGTATGGTCGCGATATTAAGCCTGCCATTCCTTAACATCGAGTTTTTAGTACAAGGCTTGGTGACAGGGCTCGACTCCTTCCCTCTCCTCGCCGTCGTTCTTTTTACCTTAGCAGGTAACCTTATGAGCCAAGGAGGGATCTCAAAACGATTATTGCATGTGGCGGAGGTCTTCTTTGGCCACTTTACTGGCGGGCTTGGTATCGTGGCCATTGTGGCGTGTATGTTCTTCGCATCCATCTCTGGAACAGGGTCTGCCACTGTTGCCGCTATCGGCCTGACGATGATTCCTTCGATGGTGAAGAAAGGCTACGACCGCAGCTTTGCAGGTGCTTTAATCGCGTCCTCCGGCGGAATTGGCGTCATTATTCCACCCTCTGTGGTGATGATCGTCTACGCGATCACTGCTGAAGTCTCCGTCACTAAGATGTTCATGGCGGGCATCATTCCTGGCTTGGTCGTCGGTATGGTTTTGATCGGCTATTGTCTAATTGTCTCAAAATTGCGGGGCTACACAGGTAACGAGCGCAAAGCGACCTGGGCAGAGCGTCTTGATGCGCTAAAAGAAGCCAGTTGGGCAATGCTACTCCCCGTGATCATTCTCGGCGGTATCTATTCCGGTATCTTCACACCTACCGAATCAGCCGCCATTGGTGTGCTCTATGGCTTATTCTTTGGCATGTTTGTTTATAAAGAGCTCAAACCAGCGCAAGTTGTGAAAATCATTCTAGAGTCGTCACTGTTAGTTGGCGCAGTACTCGTCATTGTGGGTGCGTCCGTGACGTTTGGCCGCATATTGACCCTAGAACGTCTACCGACCGAGATTGCTCAGTTCATTCTATCGATTACTGAAAACAAACTTCTGATACTGCTTTGCATCAATGTCCTGTTGTTGCTTGTCGGTACCTTTATGGAAACGCTGGCAGCCATTGTTATTCTCACGCCAATTCTGTTACCCATTACGTCAGCACTCGGCATGGATCCCGTTCATTTTGGGATCGTGATGATCGTGAACTTGGCCATTGGCTTTGTTACGCCTCCTCTGGGTGCCAACCTGTTTATGGCAAGTCAGGTAGGCAAAGTACCGATAGAGTCGCTCTCTAAAGCCATCATGGGTTGGATTGGTGCAATGATAGTGGCCTTGATGTTGATTACCTTCATCCCTGCCATCTCGCTATCATTACCTGCGCTTTTATCCTGATCGTTGCACTCATAGAGCGCTTATGACTGTTATAGCCACTAGATAAACACCTTTCTAGTGGCTTATTCGTTATCTACTTCCGATTTAATAAAAAAGCCTTTAAGCATTCGTATGCAAAGGGAAAATCTGAAAGATATTAGGATAATTGACACCAAAATAGCTGAATATTAGCGATAAAGTCTATTTGGGTGCCTTGATCTGCATGATTATCAGTTTTGGCTTAATCATTTGTTTCCATTCAAACAGATCAAAATAAATTAAGCGATTAAAAAACAATAAGATACTAGAAAATTCATACAAAAAACTTTGACCTCCTTTCTTATTAACACGTCTCGATAAGAGATAGCTTCCATCTCGCCTGTACTTTTTTAGTTTATTTTCCGCTCAATTGTTAAAAATCTGATCATCAGCACGCTATTTAAACAACCGAAAAACAATCCGTTGACAAAATGGCAACATGATATATTTTGAATACGTAATCAAAACATAATTATTCAATTACGGAGGTGATTTATGGCCATGGTTGGCTTCGATGAAAAGTGGCGTGATTTTCCCGACTACATTCTTGGTATCACAAAAGAGATTTGGGAAGACCGAGGTTTAAACACCTTAGAACACTACTACTCTCCCGACATTGTTGTGCGTACTCCACTCTCTATCGTTCAAGGAAACGAAGGGGTGATCAGTGCAACAATGGCGACACTGGCCGAGTTTCCCGATCGCACGCTATATGGCGAAGACGTCATTTGGTCAGGCACCCCGGAACAAGGCATGCTTTCTTCTCATCGAATCATCTCTACTGCAACACACAGTGGCAACGGCTTCTACGGGCAAGCCTCGAACCGCAAAATTCGTTTCCGTATTATCGCAGATTGCCACGCTATCAATAACCAAATCAATGACGAATGGTTGGTTCGCGATCAAGCCGATATCGCGAAACAACTGGGTATGACGTCAGAAGAGTTTGCACGCCAACAAATCGAATTTGAAGGTGGCGTGGAATCAAGCCCATTTCCGTTCACACCTGAAGTCGACATTCCTGGACCTTATTTGGGCGTAGGCAACGACAACGAATATGGTCAGCGATACGAAGCAATTCTCAGAAGCCTTATGAATGCCGAGTTCTCTATAGTACCGAAAGAGTACGACCGCGCTTGCATCGGCGAATACAGTGGCGGTCAAACTGCCCTATCACACTCGGAAGTCGATCATTTTTGGATGGCACTTCGTGCGTCTTTCCCAAATGCTCAATTTACCGTTCACCATCGTATTGGCCGAGATGACGACATGATGTCACCACGCGCGGCAATTCGATGGTCTTTGCACGGTAAGCATGAGGGATACGGGATGTTTGGTAAGCCTTCAGGAAAAGAGGTTTACATCATGGGGATCAGCCACGCTGAGTTTGGCCCTTGGGGTCTTCGTCGCGAATTCACTTTGTTTGACGAGACCGCAATCTGGAAGCAAATCCTGCTACAACAAGGCTAACGGCTGACTAAACACTATTTATTAAAATCACAGACAGTAAGGAAGCAACATGTCACTCAACATCATCGAACAGTTCTACCAGAACTACTTCAAAGCCGCAGACATCGAGCAAAAACAGGCCGCTCTGCAAACTTTGAACCCTGACGTAAAATGGTGCGTGGCGCACCCTGTGAACGATCTTAATGGCCCAGATGCAACCCACGAATCTTTCCTCTCACCACTTGTGAATGCTTTGCCTGACGCCGAGCGCCGACCAATAATTGTGATGCACGGCGAATACGAAGGCCGCACTTGGTACAACTCTACCGGCTACTTTATCGGTACATTTGAACAACCACTGTTTGGCATCCCAGCAACAGGGAAAACACTCTACTTGCGTTACACCGAAATGGTGTGTGTGGAGAACGACCAAATCACCGAATCATACATGATTCCAGACTTCATCGATGCGATGAATCAAGCAGGCTGCAACCCTCTTCGTAAAAGCTTAGGTCACGATGGCTTGGTTCCTTCTCCTGCAACTTCTAACGGTATTCAACAATCTATTGTGTCTTTGGAAGAAAGTGAAAAGAGCGCCCAGCTGGTTGAAGATATGCTGTCTTGCTTGGGTCGTTTTGATGGCAAAGATCTTTTCTCGATGGATTTAGAAAACTACTGGCACAATGACTTCATGTGGTACGGCCCTGCTGGTATTGGTACTACACGCGGTATCAAAGGTTTCCGTAACCACCATCAAGCGCCATTTGTGTTTGCCTTCCCTGACCGAAGTGTCGATATTGAGGTCAATTTTTTGGCCAAAAATGACTACGTATCCACAGGTGGTTGGCCACATATGCATGGTACTCACACTGGTCACAGTGGATGGCTCGGTCTTGCCCCAACCGGAAAACACATCGAACTTCGCGTTATGGACATTTGGCGACGCGAAGGCGATTTACTGAAAGAAAACTGGGTGGCGATCGACATCGTTCATATCCTGCTGCAACTTGGCTATGACGTGTTTGCACAAATGAAAGAACAGTTAGAAGGACCTAATTATGCATGAGTTTGGCGCACTTAACTGGAGCATCCTTGGTGGATACATAGCCCTAACGCTAGTATTGGGTGCGGTGATTGGTAAGCGAGTAACTTCAGCTAGCCAATTCGCCTTGGGTGATAAGAACATCCCTTGGTGGGCGATCGGTATTTCAGTCGTTTGTACTTACGTCAGTGCCATGTCGTTCCTTGGCGGGCCAGCTTGGTCTTACAAAGAAGGCCTGTCGGTTATCGCGATTCACCTCAATTATCCGCTGGTGATCTTCTTCATCGTGGCTGTGTTTATGCCGTTTTTCTACAACAACGGTTTAACCTCTATCTACGAGTATCAAGAACGACGCTTCGGTAAGGCTTCACGACTGACTTTGTCGTTTATCTTCCTTATCAAACAAGCATTGAGCTCGGCAGCCGTACTCTACGCGACAGCAATGATTTTAGAGTTCATTACTGGTATCGACGTGATGTACTGCATCATGATCGTCACTGCAATTGCCCTCATCTACACCGTAATGGGCGGTATAGCGGCTGTCATTTGGACCGATGTTATTCAAGCAGTAATCTTATTTATTGGCGCATTCATCATCATCGAAGCCGTGTGGAATGGCATGCCTGCCCCGATGACGGAGGTCATGGCAGAACTCAAAGCGAAAGGAATGACAGATGCCCTACAAACAAGTTTTGACCTAAGCCAAGTAACGACGGTATGGGCCGGCGTTATCGCAATGACGATGTTCCACACCACCGTGTATGGCGGTAACCAGATGATGGTACAACGCTGTATGGCCGCGAAAAACATGGGCGATGCGAAAAAGGCAATGTTGATGATGGGCTACGTGGCCTTCTTTATTTACTTTGTCTTTATCTTGCTTGGCGTCCTGTTCAACGCTTATTACGACGGTAAAGAGTTTGAAAACGGCAATACCATCATTCTTCATTATGCGAGTGAATATGGAATGCCAGGCTTGATGGGCATCATTGCCGCAGCGATTCTGGCGGCAAGTATGTCGAGTCTCGATTCCGCATTTAACTCAATGGCGACCGTTTCTGTGGCTGACTTTTACAAACGCTTCTACAAGCAAAACGAGTCGGAAGAGCATTACTTGAAGGTATCGCGTTTCTTCACGGTGGCGTGGGCGATTTTGGTCATCATTCCAGCGATCATGTTTGCCACCAGCACAGGCTCGGTACTGGAAGTGCTGAGTAAGGCAGGCTCTTACTTTGTCGGTGCAAGCTTCTGTATGTTTGTCCTTGGGTTCTACTCAAAACACATTACGGAAAAAGGCTTGTTGATTGGCGTTGCTGCTAGCTTCTTGGTGATTTGGTATGTAGCCGTTGCGACCGATATTGCGTGGCCTTGGTATTGCGTGATTGGCGTCCTTGTGAATGCCGTTGTCGCTTACATTGCTAGCCTTCTCCTGACGGGTAAACAAGATGAAATGCATCTTTACACAGTGAAAGGCCAGCAAGCGGAATATGCTCGTCTAAATAAACCAATCAAGGAAGATGGTTGGTATGTCGTTCCCGGCAAAATCGATGCTCCATGTTATGGCTTACTAGTGATGTTTGTATTCTCGATCGTGATGCTTTGGGGGATCAACGCGTTTACCGACAACGCTCCTATGCTGATTAACTTTATGCGTGGCTGCTCTATTCTTGTCGCTACCGCTTGCATCGGATACATGGGGTATTCACTCCTCTCCCCAAAACGTAAAGTTGCAGTCAAACAAGCAAATTAATGTTCTTTACGTAGATACTGTACGTCCAACAAACGGACAGTATCTACGCTCTAGATCTAGTGCTAGCTCAAAGCAAACCAAATGGGTTAACCCACATTTTGCTTTTTAACACTCCAAAGCCATTATTCTACTTAGGATACCCCGTCAGAACATTTATGAATACGTACCTATTTATGCTAGTCTTATGACCTCAATTACTGGCAACTAAGTTTTATTCATGAAATCAATTAAACACGTAGTCACATCAAAAGATGTGGCAAAGATGGCAGGCGTCTCTCAATCTACTGTATCGCGCGTGTTTGTTCCGGGTAGCTCAGTATCCGAAAAGACCAAGCAAAAAGTCTTTGAAGCGGCTAAAGCCCTTAACTACCGCCCTAACGCCTTTGCACGTAGCCTGACCACAAACGAATCGAAATTGATAGGTTTGGTGTTTCCTGATGCGGATTACCCTATCCATATGAAAACACTGCAATTAATTTCCAGTGAGTTACAGAAAAAAGGTTATTCTGCCGTATTGATTCCATGGCAAGTGGATGAAGAAGAGGGCCACTCAATCCCAAATATCTTCCAGTATCGCGTCGATGGTGTCATTGCTGCTTCCGCAACCTTCAATAAGTCCCTTTATGAAGAATGTGAAGAGTTTAATATCCCAATTGTTCAATACGCACGAGTTGTTGAAGGTACTAGGAGTAGCTACGTTATCAGTGACAACTACGAAGCAGGCCAACAAGCTGCGCAACTTCTGCACAAAAGTGGCGTGAAGAACGCGGTTTATTTGACGGGAGAAGTGCCAACCTTTACGAATGACGAACGTCAAAGCGGCTTCTGCTCTGAATTTGAAGACCTAACCGGCAAGACGCCACGCATCATTGAAGCCAGCTATGACTACGCGAGCTCACTTGATAAAGTCCGTGCCATACTGGCAGACAAAAATCGGCCTGAAGCGGTGTTCTGTGCAACCGATAACCTTGCGATGGCGGTCATGGATATCGCCCGTATAGAATGCGGGTTGAGGATTCCTCAGGACTTACAAGTCATTGGTTTTGATAATATTCCTCAGACAGAATGGTTAAGCTATCAATTAACCACGTTCCGCCAGGATTTCCGTCGCCTCGCTCGCGAGTGCGTGAAGATCATTGTTGATCAAATTAATACGAAAAACGGCAGCCTAGTAAAAATGATGGTGCCAGTGAAGTTAATCGAGCGCCAGACAACAAAAGCTTAAATAGCTATAGCCAGCCATTCGGTTGGCTTTTTTATTTGCCTCTGACTCCCAAACGGCTCATTTAGTGTTGTAAGCATTAATGAACCCATGTATATTTATGAGCCATTACACTATATGAACCAAACAAAAAGAGGCTCATAATCCTTATGACCACGTATCTTTACACTCGTTATTCGCCAAAAAATCGAGCTTACCAAGAGCACCTTAATACTCTAAAAGCTTTTGCGCCCGAAGCTCAGCATTTTGAGGATAAGGTTCGTGGTTGCATGCCTCCAACCGAGAGAGAGGCATTCTTACGACTGCTCGATTCCGTCAGAGCTGGGGATACGATTGTGCTCTGGTGGCTGACCGCATTTGGTCGCGACTTTAGTCAAGCATTGAACACGATAAAAATGCTACTCGATAAAGGGGTAACATTGAAAACTGCATGTGAATCAATAACTTTTGAGCCAGGTTCTGTTCAGACTCAAACACTACTCACAGTGTTATCTGGATATGGGAAAGTGCAGACTGAACATCGCCTGTTTGCCGCAGAGCAAGGGCGACAGGCCATTAAAGAGCAGCCAGAATTATGGAAACAGAAGTTTCGCGGCCGCCCCGCAAACAAAACCAAACACCAACAGATCGCAACGTTACTGCTAGAAGGCTACACATTGCAAAACGTAGCAGAGCAATGCGAAGTCAGTCTATCGACTGTGAAGCGGGTCAAAGCAAAGCTAAATGAAGTGGATGACGAAGGCGGCTTAAGCTCACGACGCCAAAAAGGTTGTTTGAATGGAGACCAGTCATGAGTCGCCCAATCAACTTTCATACTATACTACTCGCCTGTCTTATTATTAGCGTTGGCCAGTTGAGCATGGGGCTAGTTATGCCCTCTTTGCCATGGATAGCAAAAGACTTTTCCATCTCCCTCGACCAAGCTCAACTGCTTGTGAGTATTTATTTGCTCGGCTTCGGCCCCTCTCAATTTATCTACGGGCCAGTGTCAGATGCTTTAGGACGAAAAAGAGTATTACTTACCGGTTTACTCATCGCGATGTCTGGTCTGCTGATAATTATTTTCTTCAGTGACACATTTACAGGGATGGTGATGGGGCGCTTTTTACAAGGGTTAGGTACAGGATGCTGCGCGGTACTCGCGAGGGCGTCGACTCGAGATAGATTTAGCGGGGATGAACTCCCAGTGGCAATGTCTTACATCGCCATGGCGGCTTCAATCACGCCACTTATTGCACCTGTGATTGGCGGCTTTATCAACTTCCACTTCGGTTGGAGTATGGTGTTTATTTCTCTGTTGGGCTATGTCTCGCTGGCTTGGGTAATCATCGCCTTTAAGTTCACAGAAACCATCACAAAACGTTCTGTCATTCCGTCACCCCGAAAAATGTTACTCCAATACAAGAGCTTACTTACGTCTCGTTACTTTATGAGTTTCGCCAGTATCAGTTGGTTAAACTTCAGCTTAATGATTACGACAGTCTCTGTGATGCCATTTATCATGCAAGATCAAATTGGCATGACCTCCGCTCAATACGCGATGTGGGCGCTCATTCCCGCTTTGGGTATGTTATGTGGTACCACGATTTGTAACCGAGTAAGGCCAATTATTGGCAATAAAAAAATGCTGCTCTGCACCCCATTTCTTCACCTCGCTGCCGCAATATGGTTATTTTTCTGTCCTGTTGAGCCTCTATTTCTGATGCTAGGACAGCTATTAATGATCTTGGGTAATGGTATTGCCCTACCTTGTGCACAAGCGATGGTAATGCAACCTTATAAAAAGCAAGCAGGTGCCGCAGCGGCAATGTCTGGTGGTGGACAAATGGTCGTCTCCTCATTGGTCAGCTTAACTCTGGTGCAGCTTGGATTGAGTCAAGCATGGCATCTAGCGATCGTTATCGTAATATTTGCATCGCTTACCTTCACCAACATTCAACGTGGCTTCAGTGCAGAGCAACCTTCAGAACGATAACAAAAAACATACTATTGTCCTTATAGTTACGACAAATCGTATAAACTTAAATTTAGGAAAAGTTGGCGGATACTAACATGATGTTGCATTTAAGAATGGGCGCCTTAACACTCGCCACATTGATATCCGCTGGCACTGATGCGAGCGCCAACGAGAACTGGCAGTTCGAGAGTGACAAGAATGGAATCACAATTTACTCCCGAGAACATAGTGACGGTTTAGTTGAGATCCGTGCCCGGATGTTCACACCCACCAGCTATGGTGCATTTTTAACGCTACTGGAAGACAGTGACAATATCCCGAACTGGATTGACAATGCCAGTCATAGCCGGGTTTTAAATCAGATATCGGCCACCGAGAACATCGTTTACACCCAGTTTAAAGCACCATGGCCTGCCAAAAATCGGGATATGGTCACCTACTCAAAGTACTGGGTCGATGAGCTGGGATTCACGATAGAAATCAAAAGCGCACCTGACTCATATCTTGCTGAACAAAATGGTTATGTTCGAATTCGCTCGGTTGATGCGACTTGGGAGTTACAAAAACTCACAAACGATACAACACTCGTGGAATACAAGGCGTTTGCTGACCCCGGAGGTCTATTGCCAAACTGGCTGATCAACAAACTCTCAAAAGAAAGTGCATGGGCGACATTTAGTAATTTAAGAAAAGAGTTACCTGAATATCAGCAATACTCTCATCCTCAAATAGATGAGTAAGCGTCGCTCTTCCCACTCGCTTTTTAATACGGTACATAATAACAAAAGGCGGCTTCAAGCCGCCTTTTTCTACGCAATGTGTTACTGCTGTGCAACCGTTACAGGTTTAGTTGCACCGCGGTAATCAAACTCAAAACCAATACCTTGGTCTGTCACGTCCATCGTCATACCACCAACAAGCTCGCCTTGTAAGCTTTTGACAACATCATCCGGAACCGGCTCCCCTGTGATTGACGACGCACTCTCTAACACTTCCAAAATACGCTCTGAATCAAAATCAAAGCTGAACAAGCCATTTGGAGAAAGTGATTGCGCCATCACTTCTTTGCTTGCTTCCGCAGCACTATCACCACTGTAAAGGGTGAAATGGTTTTCGTTTAGACGAGCAAACACGTCCACCTTCATGCCAGTATGCATTTCTAATAGGTCACTGACATTAACAGGTTGGTTATCCGGTTGAATTTGCAATTGAGCAAGTTCAGGAACGAACATTTGCGCAGTTTGAATAAGCATCATTGGATCATTGGCAGAAAGAGACAACATACCATCTAGCTGGCTAAATACTTCACCATGCTGAGCATTAGTATCTACTTTGATATCAAACATTTGCAGGCTTAACCCTTTAAGGCCATTAACCATGCCTGACCCCATGCTTACAGCGGCTGCTGGATTCTGGCCGCCCATCTCTTGCTGCATTTGTGTCAATAAAGAGCATTGATATTGAGGCTGGGTCAAGTCAGCCCAAATCTGACCAATCGATGGCGCTAGAGTATTAATGTCTAAACCAAGCGCCATACTAAAGAAACTCTTATCACTTTTAGACTCAGCCAATACACCACGAATCGACTTGAGCGCATCTAGAATCACTTTATTGTTGGACTCAACAACAAAAGAACCTTTAATGAACGCCTGATCGCCTTTCATCTTGTATTCTGCAAACGCGACGGACTGAGGCCAGTTTTCTGCAACTTGAGTAAGCTCAGTATGGCAGGCTGGTGAACGCATTTCCTCAATCGTTGGTTCAGGATCTATTGCATCCAACGTGCTGATTTGACGAGCAAACATATTGCCATCTTTCGTCGTCAAACCTTTAATCACTTCGCGATGATCAAAGTAACCAAAAGAGTTGTTGTTTTCACCGTATTTGGCTTGCAACGCCTCAAGGCGTCCACTGTCAGCAATATTTTGACTTGGTGCTTCAAGCCCTAATGCCATTTTAATCGGGTTTTGAACGCCCAGTTGCGGAACATCAACCGTTAACGTAAGCACGTTATCAACCACGGCTACAACCAAGCCAATACCGTCCTGCGGGTCAATTGAATCAGTCATCTCGTAACGACGATACTCGACTTCACCAAGCTTAACCAACTCATGCTTAGCGCCGCTCATCTGCTCTTCATGATCCAGTGTTTTCCATAACGCGGCAGGGTCTTCAATATCCACTTTGTACACCGGTACCATACCAATTGTGTACAACACAGGATTAATGTTTTCCCCGGTGCCCAAATAAGCTTTTAATGTTTCTGGCGACGCAGCACTCTCTAGGTATCCATCGAATAAGTTAACTGCAAACTGCTGTTGTGGAGACAGTGGTTCATCGGCAAAAAGTTCTGCAATCGAGCCTTGATTCGCCGTACCGAATGCGTTCATGTATTTATAATGGTTAAAAGGTTCTGTCTGATACGTCACCATAAGTGAATCTGCAGGAACTTGCGTTAACAGTGAGCCTGCATCACTCGCGGTAGTATTGTTTTGGTACAGGTAGCCAGCGCCCCCTGCTGCTGCGACCACTGCTGTAGCCAATAGTAGTTTTTTCACGACCAACTCCGTTGTCATAGTTATGTGTTCCTAAACGAAATGTAACGCTTAGGTTTAAAGCCAATGAATAGTGCTTTATATCAACCGCTATCATAAACAAGTTATCGATGTAATGAATGTCGGTTTGATAAATTATCCAACATTTATAAGGCAAACCGTGAAGTAAGTTGAATTGCGTGCGGATGCTATTGGCAATATTCACAATCCAATTTCTCGGATAACCGCCTTAAAAATCATAATATTCAGTTAAATGAAGCGATTTGGAGTAATTACGACCAAAATCAGCAGAATATTAAATCTTTATTGAGTCTTTTATCTAATATCTGAAAACGCCTCACGACCTGACACTTCTTTCCAATTTGCCTCTGGCGGTCCCTACTCGTTTTCCTTACATTCCTACTAACTCAGTGACGAGACGTATACCAAATACGAGCAATAGAAGACGATGAAAGACCAGTTGACGATCTCTATATCAACTATCAATGGCTCAAGACATTGGTACTTCAGTAAAAGGATGCAACGCAACATAAAAACGTTTTTCGTTTTTTTTGTTGTTGCTCTGGCCGCGACCGTAATCTTAATTCATCACTTGTACACTCGCGTTGATAATGCAGCGTTAAAACAAGCTGAATTGACAGAGCATTCACGCACCATGGGTGAAGAGCTCAGCACACTGAAAACACTTAAATCAGAGCTAGAAAATGACCTTTCAGAACGGGAAGAACGGGTACAACTTGTTTCGGAACGTTTGGGTGAATTAGAGAAAGTGCTTGGGGTTGGAGAACATACCTCGACAAATAACTTGGATGCTAGGCTCGATGCAGCGGCGATAACCTCAAACGTTCGCATGGTGTTATTAAACCAAATACCAAGTGGCTCTCCAGTCGGCAACGTACGACTATCTTCCGGATTCGGTAAGCGTATCCATCCGGTGACAAAAGTTGCCAAGATGCATCGTGGGCTCGATTTTGCCGTAAATATCGGCACCAAAATTTATGCCCCTGCCGATGGGGTAGTGGAAGTCACCCGCCGCAGTAATAAAGGCTCTGGTAACTTCCTCAGGCTGCAACATTCTTTCGGTTTTTCGAGTTCTTATTCGCACTTGAAAGCGTTCAAAGTAAAAAGTGGTCAGTTCGTCAAAAAAGGGCAGCTGATTGCAATTTCCGGCAACAGTGGGCTCTCTTCTGGCCCTCACCTGCATTACGAGGTGCGATTTGTTGGGCGAGCACTGAATCCGAAACCATTTGTCGATTGGAGCCTTAATGATTTCGAAGACATTTTTACTAAGGAGCGAAGAATACGATGGGAATCTTTAATCAAAACAGTGGAACAACGAGTAGCTCAGCAGCTTCAACTCTCATCGCCAAAGGCTGTTCTCTTAGCGGAGAACTCAAAGTAGAAAACGATGTCCAGATTGATGGCATCGTCGATGGTCAAATTAACGTGGAAGGCACTCTCGTTGTCGCAGAAAGCGGGCGAGTAAACGGTGAAATTTACGCTAAACAGCTGATCATTAACGGCATGATGGACGGAAACTGTCACGCAGAACACATTCAAGTGCTTGCCAAGGGACGCGTAAGCGGTAGGATCTGGAGCAATAACCTCAGCATTGAACCTGGTGGCAAATTCTTTGGTGAAGCAGCCGAATTACCTGAAAAGGAAGTGGTAACGTTAAAGGGTAAGGCTCAAGACAGTGCGATCACAAAAGAAAACAACACCAACAATGAAAAGCGACTTGCGCGTAAATCAGCATAAAACGCTTTGATTAAAGTGCTTAAAAAAGACGGCTTTCACGCCGTCTTTTTTATTACTATTGCCACGATTTTCGTCAGAAACTACGTGATTATTCAGCCGGATTTAAAACCATCACCGAGCGTTTTGCTTGTGGACCAAAAGCTGATTTTGCATGCGCTTTCACTTCATCTAACGTCACACTCTTAGCCACTTTCTCAACGTCAAGCAACACATCGACGCCGTAATCATGCACCAAATAACGAGTATATGCCCATGATCTCTGTGCTGGATTGTCATCCAATCCTTGCATCGCGACTGCCAGTTGTTTCGCGGCCGTATCCACTTCTTTTTGGGTAATATTTGACGCTAAACCATCAAACACTTTGCCCAGTTTACTCTCTAAAAGTGCCACCTCTTCGGGCTCGACTTGAGACTCCAAGAGCCAATCAGAGATGGGTTCGCGATCTTGTGTCATGGTGTAAATGCTCGGGCTGTAATCAAGGCTAGACTCTTCTCGCACAATATCCAAAACACGTGCATTACTAATACGTTGCAAAATATCTTCGATAACCGTGTCTCTTGCCGTACGTTGGTAATCGCTCGTATTAGTCAAACGCATTACATACAACGATGAAGGTTCATGCCCATCCGCAACCACAGTTCGCTCCGGTACTTCCGGGTTAAACGCAACGTGATAATCAATCGAACGACTCGGTTTCATTTCGATAGAGGCCACATATTTACGCAAAAGTGGTGTAATTTCTTCCGGCTCTACGTTTGCAACAATAACCATCTTAAAACCATCATTGGTTTTGAAAAGTTGCTCATGCACCGCTAGTATCTGCTCGGAAGTCACTTGTTCAACATCATCACTGGACACTATACGATGACGACTACCCGGCAAATAAGAATTGCCGTTTGCTTTTTGAATCAGTTTTCCCATCGGTGATTCAAAAAAAGCGCCGCTCTGCTGTTTAAACTCTTGCTTCGCTGCCGCCATCTGGCGCTCGTCGACTTTAATCTCCGTCGCTAGGTTGTATAGTCCATTCAAAGCATCAGTTAGGTGCGTATTTGGCGCCGTAATTTGCGCTCCGTGACTGGTCGCATCAAGCATCGCGCCAAGCGCAATGTTGTTTTTGCGTAAGTAGCTATCTAGCTCTGAACCAGAAAATGCCCCTAACCCACTGCGTATTGCCGTTGTTGCTGCGATTTCATAAGCGGCATACAACGTCGGATCAACAGCGGCTTTACCACCTTGACTCGCATAATAAATATACGCTCGACCACCCGCTTTAGTATCTTTTTGGAACCACACTTCGACACCGTTTGATAGCGTATAGACTTGAAAACCACCCGCTTCCTGACGCATGCTCGTGATGCTGCCTTCCTGGGTAGGCTTTAAGAATCCATCCACTTTGTCATACATCTCTAACGGTTTTTCGCCAGTTTGAAGATAGGCACTGTTTAGAGCGGCAAATACACCATTGAACTGTTCTGACGTTTCGCTTTTCCCCAAACCAATAAAAAAGCTTGGCTGCTGAGATAACAAGGCATCCAATTGTGTGTTAATGCTCTCTAAATTCTCGTTGTTGATGAATTCTGCCAAACTCTGGGCATAATTCTCTTTTGATTGGCTGACACTGTCTTGTCCAATTTGAAAAACACGTGCTTCTGCGTAACTGTTTGGCTTACGCTGACTCCAATCTGAATCAATATTTGCAAGTTCACCTTGCCAATTTGACATAACGCTATCTAACTCGGATTGAGTCGCACCATAATCTCTCAACGACGCCAAGGTACGAATGAAAGTCTGGTGCATTTGTTCGCGGCGATCTGGTGCAAACGAAATCCCTGCCGACATCATACGCTGATAGTTAGAGTAATAGGGCTCTGCATAAGCGTATTGAAAAGGTTCAGCGGCATCACTGAGTACACGGATCAAACGCTGTTGAATGAGTTGTGTTGCGACTTCATCACGCCACACTTCATGTTGTTGCTCAATCGTCGTACCGCCACTTAGACCACGCTCAATCACTAAATGAAGACTTGGTGATTCCATCGTGTTACTTGGCAAGATTCTGTTTTCGTTGTTCACTCGAATATCACGGCGCTTCTCTATTACCGTATCCGAGGTACTTTCCCAGTTCGAGAACTTGCTTTTGATAATCTTGGACAGTGAATCTATGTCGATATTACCGGTCACAATCAACTCGGCATTTTGTGGCTGGTACCACTTGTCGTAAAACGCCTTTAACTTACTCGAGGAAGCGTTTTGAATCGCTTCGCGAGTACCAATTGGGTCATGCTCACCATACATAGTGCCTTCAATCGAGGCTTGGTAAGCATGCATAGAAAAGGACTTATCATCCGGATTAGCACGTCGCCATTCCCCGAGAATCACCCCTTTTTCTTTCTCTACTTGCTCAGGAGCAAACTCAAGTCCGTTACCGATATCTCTCATCCACTTCAGGGCATCTTCTAGCTTCGTATTATTCGCAAGGTCAAGTTGGTAAGACGTTTGCTGATAACTGGTAAAAGCGTTGATATCAGCGCCAAAGCTACCACCAGATTGCTCGAAAAGTTTGACAACGTCGTTACCGGTAAAATGCTCACTACCATTAAACGCCATATGCTCAACAAAGTGAGCGTAACCCTTTTGAGAAGATGTTTCTTGGAATGAGCCGATGTTCATCACCAAACGGACCGAGACTTCTTGGTCTTCTGTTGGATAAAGATGGTATTTCATACCGTTCGATAACTGGTCCACGTGCCAGTTGGCGTCAGGTTGAATCGGCGTCGACTGTTGTATCAGAGCACACCCTGACACTAATAACGCGGGGACTAACAATATACTGCGCATAACGATTGCCCATAACAATGATTAAGCTAATCAATATATATCCGGTGCTATAACCTTCACATTTTTAATGGATTATCAGACACGCAAATGTGATAAAGATCACCATTTATTGAAATCAATTCTCATTTACAAAAATCGACAAATCCTTACTTTACAAATACATAATTAATATCGTTCCAAATCCTTTTGCTTATTTGATGTAAAACTCAAATTCGCGACATGGAGTCAGTATTTATTTTGAGCAATAAAATATAATTATTGAACAGATTCGAATCTGACTTTCTGCTGCATATTCAACAGCGCAGAGAGCACTGATGAGAATAAAAACACAACAACTATTATTCAAAGATCTATTATTCGCTTTATGTTCAAAAATCTATCATTAAAAAACAAACTGGCAATCTCTGCCAGTGCCGCCATCATTCTCGGGGGAGTGCTGGTAGAGGGGCTGTCTTTTCGAGATTCATTAAACAGGCTCGATGTCGAAGTCGCACAGCGACTAGAAAGCACTAGCGCATCTTACAATCAATACGTAAAGGACTGGCTACTCTCTAAAGAGCGCGCACTGACTTCACTCTCTTCTGATTCAGAGAAACGTTCTCTGGTTACGCATTTGAAACAAGTCCGAGACTCTGGCGCGTTCGATAACGTTTTCCTCGCTTACCCGGACGGGTCACAAGACAACGCTAATGGGGTGGTTTTGCCACCAGGTAATAACGATCCTCGTAAGTGGGGTTGGTATACCAATGCAATCGCCAACCCATCGAAAGTCTTTATGGATAACCCGACCGTTGCTGCTGCAACTGGTGCGAATGTGGTGTCGCTCGGTAAAGCCCTGCAATTGCATGGTCAAACCGTCGTTCTGGGTGCTGACGTAGAGATCGGTGATATCCTGAACAGTCTGAACCAAGTGATCCTACCGGGTGAAGGTTATATGTTTATTGCCAATGAACAGGGCAATATTTTCACTCATAACAACGGTAAACTGCTGAATCAACCGGTTAGCAAGCTAGGCCTCAACAACAACGACATTACGTCAGCCGCACGTTCAGGTACAGAACGTCGCGTCTCTATTAACGGCATCGAATATGTGATTTACGCGCGCCACATAGAGGGTACCAAACTCACAACGGTCACAGTGTTAGATCAAAACTCGTTGGTTGCCCCACTTTACGATGCAGTTTGGGATCAAATCATCGCAACCACTATCGTCGTCGTTATCTGTGTGGCTTTGTTTAACCTGCTATGTAACATCTTGTTCCGTCCGCTCTACAATGTTTCGAATGCGCTTGCGCAAATCGCCAACGGTAGCGGCGACCTAACTCAACGCATCAAAGTAGAAAACCGTGACGAAGTTGGTGAGCTGGCTGAAAACTTCAACCAGTTCGTTGAAAGTTTGCAGCAACTTATTGGTCACATTCGTCACCAAGCGGAAGAACTGAGCCAACAATCGGAGCTGAGCACGAATCGCGCGAATCAATCGGTTTCTGATCTGAACCATCAGCAACAAGAAATCACTATGGTGGCGACCGCTGTGACCGAAATGGCATCGGCAACGCAAGAGATTGCAGCACATGCAGAGCAGACGGCTAAAGCCGCTCAAGACTCTTCAGCGAGCACACAAAATGGTCATGAGTTGGTGATCAATTCCAAATCGTCCATCAATAATTTGTCTTCTGAAGTCAACCAAGCGAGCGTTGTCATCGGCGAGCTCAACCAGCACGCGCAAGACATCTCAACCGTACTATCAACGATTCGAGACATCGCAGAACAAACCAACTTACTGGCTCTGAATGCGGCGATTGAAGCGGCGCGTGCAGGTGAACAAGGTCGCGGTTTTGCCGTTGTTGCAGACGAGGTTCGCGTACTATCACAACGCACACACACCTCAACCGAAGAGATTCGCTCGACGATCGAGACTTTGCAGCAAACCACACAACGCGCTGTGACCATCATGGATACAAGCTCTCAACTTGCCCAAGGTTCGGTGGAAGATGCCGATCGCGCAGCACTGGCTCTGGATGAAATCAACGCGGCCGTTGCGTTGATCAGCGATATGGCAACGCAAATTGCAACCGCAGCCGAAGAGCAAACGCACGTAACCAATGAAATCACGCAAAACGTCACGTCAATTAAAGATGTGACCGATCACTTGGTGGTTGGTGCCGAAGAATCGATGAATCAATCTGCTGAGCTGAAATCACAAGCCGAGGATCTCAACTCGAAAGTAGCGACGTTTAAACTGGCTTAAACGCCACGTTAGGAACGCACTTAAAAACAACAAACCCCGCTAGCAAATGTATAACTAGCGGGGTTTATTTTTATGGCTCGACGCTTTTATTGCAGATAGCTTTCGAAAGACGTAAGACCTACACCGCCACACACATCGGCGTGCCTGAGATTGGGTCGTTAAATACTCTCGCTTGTAAATCAAACACCGATGCCAACATACCTTCTGTCAGTACCTCTTGCGGTGTTCCCTGCGTGACTAACTGACCTTTTTCCAACACCACCAAATGATCGCAATAACGGCACGCTTGGTTTAGATCGTGCAGTACTACCACCACAGTTTTGCCTTTGTCGTTCATCTGCCTCATGAGTTTCATCAGCTCAACTTGGTGAGAAAGATCCAAGTAAGTGGTTGGCTCATCAAGCATCACTACGTCGGTATCTTGCGCCATTACCATCGCAATCCACGCTCTTTGCCTTTGACCGCCAGACAGCGATTCAACTGGCTTGTCAGCAAACTCAATCACGCCAGTATCTTGCATTGCTTGCTCGACTAAGGTCTTGTCTTGTTGACTTAACCGGCCCCAATGAGAGAGATAAGGCGAGCGGCCATATTCGACCAGTTTTCTGACGGTAATACCTTCAGGACTGACAAGAATCTGCGGCAGCAAAGACAACGAACGCGCCAAGCGTTTATCACCGTAGCTGTTTAGTGGTTTGTCGCCATACAACACTTGGCCAGAAGCTGGTTTATTGATGCGTACCAAGGTTTTTAATAGTGTCGACTTACCGCAACCATTTGGGCCAACAAGCGCGGTAATTTTACCTTGAGGAATCGACAAAGAGAGATCTGGAATGATGGTCTGTTTGCCGTACGCGACGGATAAGTTCTGCGTTCGTAACATGCTTACCAACCTCTATAACGATACAAAAGAAAAATGAAATATGGTGCGCCAATAACAGATGTCAGCACTCCCGCTGGTAGCTCAATTGGTGGCTGTAAGCCTCTCGCTAAACCATCGGCGCAAATCACCAACAAAGCGCCAAGGGTTGCAGCGGCTGGAATCAACAACTTGTGGTTGTGGCCAAACAGCAAACGCGCAAGATGCGGCGCAAGCAGGCCAACAAAGCTGATCGTGCCTGCCACAGACACACTGATACTCGCCAATAGCACGGCAGCAATCAACGCAAGAATTTGGATCTGTCTTGGTTTCGTGCCAAGTGTAGTGGCGCTTTCTTCTCCCAGTCCCATAACATCTAGCCGCCAAGCCAGCCAAAACGCCAATGGTAGTAGCAGCAATAGAGCACTCCAAATAAACGGCACTTGTTGCCAATTTCGTCCCCACAAACTGCCGGTTAGCCATACCATCGCCGTGTTGATTTCGATAGGGTGCACAATCAGAAGAAAATCGATACCGCTGGCTAAAAATGCGCTGACAGCAACACCAATCAGCGCCAAACGTGCTGGTGTTGGTTTCGACCAGTAAGCCAGCACAGCAATAAAGCCAGCAGCAAGCAAGCCTCCCGCCATGGCGACCATCGGCAACATTGCCACTGGCGCATTCGGATACAGCACCAAACAAGCGGTAGCGGCCAGTCCTGCTCCGGCGCTTATCCCCATTAAATCTGGTGAGGCAAGTGGATTACGGATGACGCCTTGAACTAAAACGCCTGACAGCCCCAACCCAGCGCCCACGCCAATGGCGAGCAACATTCTCGGTAATCGATATTGGTGAATCACAAAGTCCGAGTCAGAGAAAGAAAACAGTAATGCAAAAACCTGTTGAGCCGACATGTTCGCCGCACCAACAAACAGCGTGAGAGAAGACGCAATCAGCAACAATCCAACTAATGCAAACAGTTTGGTTTGATTCATCATGATGATTTCCTCATTGCAATCGCGATAAAGCAAGGTGTGCCCAACAGCGCGGTAATCACGCCCACTGGCGTTTCAGCCGGAAAAGCAATCGCTCGTGATAAAGCATCTGACCACGTCACCAATGCCGCGCCACACAAGGCGGAAACCGGAATGAGAATGTGATAGTTGTGACCAACAATCGGGCGTACCAAGTGCGGCACTAACAACCCGACAAAGCCAATTGGCCCAGCAATCGCTACGCTAGTTCCTGCCAACAGCACAACCGCTAAACCACTGATAAATCGCGTAAGACGAATGTTACCACCTAGCCCAACAGCAACTTCGTCCCCCAACGCGAGTAAATTTAAGTTTCGCGCTAAGCCCATGGCGAGCACCAAACCTAAAGTCGCAAAAGGCCACAGTTGCTGCCACTGTTCAGAATCTACCGCGGAGAGTGAACCCGTTAACCAATGCAACACGCTGTAAGCCATGTCATCCGCCAAAATTACCGACGCACGAGTTAACCCTATCAGCAGTGCACTGATGGCAATGCCCGCTAGCACTAAACGCAATGGGTGAGAACGCGCGGAAAAAAAACCGCCCAACAACATGACCGCACCACCACTTAGTAGCGCGCCGAGTACTGCGTTGATGATTGGGTTCAATTGACTAAAGAATGGTACGCCGATGGACGCCAAGGCCATAAAACACGCCGCACCGGCATTAATGCCGAGAATGGATGGCGACGCCAAAGGGTTACGAGTTAATCCTTGCATCAGCACTCCGGATACCGCAAGCGAAGCGCCAATTAATAACCCAGCATAGGCACGAGGCGCACGCAACGTCGCGAGGATTTGATGCAGCATATTGCCCTCATCAAACGCAAACCAATAGCTTGTCAGGTCATTAACGCTCAAAGAAAAGTTAGACCAGCCAATCATTGAGGCGGTATAGCCTGACAGCGTACACAACGCCATAGCACAGACAAACAAGCTCGCTTTCCAATGCGGTTTTCTAACCGAAGTCGGGCTTTCTGAGATTATCGACGCACTCATGAGCGCTCCAATAACGCTTCAAGATTACGGGCAATTTCTTCCGCAGCCAACATGCCGCGATTTAACGACCACAGCTCAGGAGAGACCTCAACAAGTTGCTGTTTTTTCGCAGCGGTTAGCAGCTTAAATAATGGGGTTTTGCGCCACTCATCCACAATATTTGGTTGAGAGTAAAGTCCAACTAACAACCAATCAGGGTTGGTTTTTAGTAAAAGTTCGAAACTGGTTGGGATATACGCTTTTTGCTCAGATGGAGCCAGCGGGCTTTGGATGCCCAGCGTACTCAAAACGCCCCCAGCGTAAGAAACCGGGCTATGCAGCCACATCCCTTTGTCAGAAACCACACCAAACTGAATGGTTTCTTGTGTCGCAAAATGCTGTTTGAACTCCGCCATTGTCTGTTTGTGCTGCTCAATTCGTTGTGTCATTTTCGCTTGTTTGCCAATTGCCACGCCGATTTTGTGTGCGGATTCGAGATTTTCTTGATATGTCTCACCACGGCTTTTTAGCAGCAAGGTTGGCGCAATTCGCTGCAAATCTTGATAAATCGCACGATGACGTTCTGCATCAGCAATGATCAAATCCGGCTTGAGCACCGCAATCGCCTCTAAACTCGGTTGTGAGCGCATGCCGACCGATTGCCAAGGTTCAATCTTGGCTCGAACAGCAGGGATAACTCGTGTGGCATCGTTGTCATCGGCAACGCCTACCGGTGAGACATCGACTGCCGCTAATGCATCGACAAACGAAAATTCTAAAACCACAATACGTTGAGGTATCGCTTCTAGCTCAAAAGTGCCTTGCTCATCTTGCACGCTACGCACCTGAGCACTTGCGGAAAATGACATAAAAACTGAGCTCAACAGCATCAGCAAAACGGTTGAAAAGTGTTTGATCGTAAATTGTTTTTTATTTTTCATCTTGCTTTTTTCCAGTGCTAAGTGTTTTCCAGTACCTAAGATCGGCAAAGTCGCCAAGGTAAATTGGCGACTTTTCTTTTCAAACTCGGTGAACGAAACGCTTAAAACTGATAGTTCAGATCCAGTGTGTAAGAGCGTCCCGGAGCTGGGTACCGACCAACTGGGCTTGTATCAATCCCGCGGAAGTAATACTCCTCGTCAAACAAGTTGTTCACCGCAACATTCATGCGTAACTTGCCTTTGTCGTCTTTGTATAAATCCGTCCCCAAATTGAAATTCCACACCATGTAAGATGGTACTTTACCCGTTGCGCCTGTTGCATCTTCGGCACTGGTGTTGGCGTTATCGGTATACGAGTCACTGAAGTAGAAGCCCGATAGCGTGGTGTCCATGCCGTAAAATGCGTAGGTTGCATCCCAACCAAGCTGATGCTTAGAGGTGTAAGGCAGTTGATTACCTTTATTCGCGCCTTCTTCTTCAAGCGTAGCGTCTAGATAGTTGTAGCTTGCGCCTAAACTCAGTGCAGGTAGTGCTTCAGGCACGTAACGAGCAGAAAGCTCTATGCCTTGGTGAAGTGTTTTTCCGATGTTATCGAAGGTCTGCGTTGAACTTTGCCATTGCAATTGATCCTCAAAGTCGATGCGATAAAGTGCAGCGTTAAAGCTGGTCGCATCTTGGGTGTAACGCGCGCCGACTTCGTAGTTCCAAGCCAGTTCGCTACCTTCTTCACCCAAACCTCGGATGTAGGCAATTTGTGGCGCACGAAGTGATTTTTGCGCGTTCGCATACGTCACCCACTGGTCAGTTAAGTTGTATGCCACCGTCAAACCTGGCAACCATTCCGTCACGGTGTTGTCTGCCGTTTGTTTTTTACCACGATCGGTAAACGTCATTCGAACCGACTCAACACGCAACCCAGGCGTTACCTTCAATGTATCATTGAACAAACCAATTTCGTTGCTAACGTATCCAGCAAACGCGTCCGTATCTAAATGCCAATCACGCGGAACGCTGGTTGCACCACCGGCGATTGGAGTCTGAGTGAGTTTGTAGTCGATGTCTTCGTTAACATAACGGGTACCCACGATCCAGTTTTGAGTAACGGATTTACCTTCGCCAAAGTACATCGCCATTTTTGGCTCTATACCATACACGGTAAATTCACGTGGAGAGGTACGAACGTCCGTCGCTGGCAGAGCCGGATCCGCCCAATGGCCACCCGCGCTGTTAAAGCCCCACTTGAAAAGACGCTCTGACTTATGGCCAAACGTTAGCACTTCTAGCTCAGCACTGTCGGCAAATGGCAAATCGTGGATGTACTTAACACTCCAGCGCGTCGACTTACCTTCATAATCATCGTAAGGACGTTTCGATTGGTGACGATCTTGCTCGTAATCTTGTGGCGAAAGTGCGCCCGGCATTTGCGTTTCAGCATCGTAACGTTGCAGGAATGCTTGAATCTCTTGAGTGTCACTCAGTAGCCACTGTGCTTTGGCTTGGAAGTTCTTCACGTCCGTATCGGAATTTTCACGGAAGCTTTCACCTTTTAGGAAGTTACCTTCCAACTGTAGTGCAAATGTGTCGCTTAACCAGCCGCCCGTGCGTAGGTAAAAATCATTCAGCGGCGCATCACCGCCATCAAACACGGTAAGGCGGTTACTGATTTCAGTTTGCCACGTGTGTGGAATCGGTTTGGTCACTAAGTTGATCACACCACCGACGTTGTTTGGGCCGTACTGTACTGCAGCACCACCGCGTACAATGTCAATACGATCAAGCATCGACAGTGTTGCTGGGAAGATAGACTGACCAGTGTGACCATATGGCGCAAGTGTTAGCGGTACACCATCCATCAAGAACTGAGCATGACCACTACGGCTTGCTTTCAAACCACGTACGGAAATGTTGGGCAATACGCCCGTTCCGCTTTCATCCTGAACTTTAATACCCGGCACGCGCTGTAGCGCGTTATCAATCGAGCCTGCGGCGGTTTTCTCGATTTGATCGCGGGTAATGACGGTACGAGCACCTGGGTACTCTTTGACGTCTTCAATTTCAGATTTACCAATCACGCTACCAGTGACAACGACGGTTTCCATCGCGGTAGTTTGTTCTGTTTTAGCAGGAGCGGCAACCGCGCTCATGGATGTGGCAGAAGCGATTGCAATCGCAAGCACACTGTAAGTGGTAGACAAACCAGCACGTACACGCACTTTACCATCCAAATTCTGGTAAGACATTAAGATCTCCTTTGCGAGAAATTGAGCCTCGGGCAGAATACATCCCGTAAGCTCTCGGGGCTAAACATCCTCAATATGAGGTAAAAATTGGCTAACAGGCGCTAACTACGCACAAAAAGCCTAGAACTGATATCCGTAGCTGAGCATAAACTCGGCTGGTGCGCCGTAGCCAATCTGGTTTAAGCCAGACGTGCCGTTTGTTGCGCCAAGAATGTATTTCTCATCCAAAATGTTGTAAGCGTTCGCTTGGATTTTATGACGACCAGTGGTGTACGCCGCCATCAAATCCACCGTTGTGTAATCGCCAAGTGCGACAGCTTCGTCGTTACCTGCGTAACGGTCGCCCACGTACTTCACACCACCGCCTAAACGCCAGTTGTCATCCAATTGGTAAGTGCTCCAAAGAGAGAACAAGTGGTCTGATACATCGTTCGGCTTTTTGCCTGTGGCTTTGTCTTCCGCGTCCAAGTAGCTGTAACCCACAGAGATGTCCCACTGTTTGGTGATTTGACCGCGAGCCTCTAATTCAATACCTTGGTGACGCACTTCAATTTTATCGATCACATCGCCGTCCACGTTAGTTTGTGGTTGCTCTTGATCAATCTGGAACAGTGCCGCATTCAACATTAATGCGTTATCCAAAAGGTACGCTTTCGCACCCACCTCTTTTAAGTCGGTGTGGAAGAATTCCGCCAATTTTGGATTGATGTAGATACCAGCGTACGGTAACTGCCAAGAGCGCGCTAAACTGGCGTATACGGATGTGTCGGAATTGATGCGGTATACCAAACCAGCACGGTAGCTGACTTTGTCATCATCCAATTTTTCCTTATCTGAGCCCGCTTTTTGTTGTTCTAGCTCCATCGAGTCGTAACGCACGTTACCGATCAAAGAAAGGTCACCCCACGTATAGACGTCTTGCACATACAAACCTGTCGTGGTGGTGGTATTGTCACGAAATGGCTTAAAGCCCGGATCAGGCGTTGGACCAACGACTGGGTCGTAGATATTTTGCGGAGGAAGCGTTTTGTCACTTGCCAACGTTAGGTCGATATCGATCTGGTTGAAATCTGCACCCACCATCAATTGATTGTCCCTGGTTTCCCAAACCAACTCAGATTGTAAAGTGGTCGTAGTACGTGGATCGTAACCAAAGTTGTTAACGGTTTGAGACACTTCATTACCCGTCACTTTGCCCTGACGCGTGCCTTTTTGCTCAAGTTCGATATGGTTGAACGCCGCTCGGTTGTTCCATACCCATTGATCATTCAGACGCCATTCGTAATCCACCGCAATACGGAGACTGTCTGACTCCTGATAGTCGTTTGTGCCGCCAAAGTAAGTGCTTACTGGCAAATCAACTGGCTTGCCATTTTTTGATGGCACACCACGATACGGCACTAGTTCTTGATGGGCGTATTCCACGTCAATATCAATGGTGTGACCTTCCGCTGGTAACACACGAATGGTCGGTGCAATGAAGAAATCGTTTGAATCAACATGATCAACGTACGAGTCGGCTTGACGGTATTCCAAGTTAATACGCCCGTTGACCTTATCTGTAAACGCCATTGAGCTGTCGACCTGACCAACATACTGGTTGTTGCTG
Source organism: Vibrio sp. 779(2023) (assembly GCF_033344285.1). Taxonomy (NCBI): domain Bacteria; kingdom Pseudomonadati; phylum Pseudomonadota; class Gammaproteobacteria; order Vibrionales; family Vibrionaceae; genus Vibrio; species Vibrio sp. 779(2023). The sequence continues at coordinate 61,184 of NZ_JAWPOM010000001.1, read as the reverse complement.
CCTACACTACCGTTTACGTGAGTAAAATTCTCACCGTTAGCGCGTTTCGTCACCAAGTTGATGATGCCCCCAGCCGAACCACGGCCATACAAAGCACCCGCAGGGCCTTTCACAATTTCAACGCGTTCAACGTTCGCTAAGCTGCGGTAAGACTGCAACGTACCGTCATCTCGCAAGCCATCACGGTACATATCGTTGAGTGAATCAAAACCACGTATCATGAACTGATCGCGGCTGCCTTCGCCCAAGGTGTTATTGACCCCGGCTACCCCATCTAGCGCATCCACTAAGCGCACCGCGCCTCGGTCTTGCATTTCTGTTTTCGTTACTACGGATACCGCTTGTGGCACATCAAGCCATTCCACATCGGTTTTGGTGCCTGATTGAGGCATGTGTTCAGCATAACCTTCGTACTGATGACCGAAGACTTGAATCGTTTCAGTTGCTGATGGGGTTGAGTTCGTCTCTTCTGAAGCCACTGCGCTTGGTGCTACTAATGAAGAACCAATCGCGACCGCCAAGGGGGTCAGGGTCAATAATTTATTCATTCCATAATTCCGTTTAGTTGTTATAAAGCCAACGGATGGAAATAAGAACAAATATTATTTCTATTTGCAATATTAATTTTATGCTCTATATTTATTTACCCTAAAAACACAACTAACAACAAAAAAACCAAATATCATAACAATAAATACTAAAACTTCTGCCCTCCGTCTCGAGAGAGGCACATTGGAAGACGACCGTGAGCGACTTTATCAACGTTAGAAGAAAATGTTAGAAAATTAGGAAAGCTCATGAAATCTACGATGATTATCGTAAGTCATGTCGTTAACGATGCAGTCACTCACGGCTTTGTGCCTGCAGCTAAAGCGATGGACCTTCACGTCGTTCTTATCACCGACCATAAGCTCAGCCATTTAGAGTTGGCGAGTCATGATAGTCACTTTAATCCGGATACCATTCTAGAATGTGATGTCTTCAACCCATTAGAACTCATCGAAACCATCACGGAGCATGAATTAAAGCCAGACGCTATTTTCAGCAATAGTGATCACTTACAAACTTCCACCGCCATCTGCGCGCAATTTTTTGGCCTCCCATCCAAAGATTGGTCTGTCACGTTAAAGGCCAAAAACAAACACTTAACTCGACAAGTGTTAAATGAAAAATCCTTACCCAACACACAAAGCTGTTTGCTGCATCGCCATTCGAATGTGGCATTAGGCATGGCCTTCCCTGTCGTAGCAAAACCCAAAGAAGGCGTGGCAAGTTTAGATGTACAGCGCTGTGACTCCCAAAGCGAGCTCGATGCTTACTGCGAGGCGTTTTGGCAAAAGCACCCAAACGCCGCCATTCTGGTGGAGCAGTTTCTTCAAGGACCGTTGGTTACGCTCGAAACTTTAGGAGACGGTAACCAACTTATCGCCGTGGGCGGTTTTGATGTGTCGCTCTCTGAGCCGCCTTACTTTATCGAAACCGCCGCAGACTGGAACGGACCAAACGGCATTGCTCACCGAGAAGCTTGCTTGGCTCAACTGAAAGCGTTCGGCGTTGGTTTTGGAGTTTGCCACAGCGAATTTATTATTACGGAAAATGGCCCGGTTCTGGTGGAAATTAACTACCGCAGTATTGGAGATGGCCGCGAATTCTTGCTCAACAATCTCGCTCCCTTCGGTTGGTTTAGCACGATTTTGGGTCTGCATCTGGGTCGAAGATTGGACGGCGATTACCAAATTCATGGGTCAGCGCACGTGCACTACGTAGTTGCGGAACACAGTGGTGTTATTGACGGAGGTTCGACGTCGTTCATCCAACACGATGACGATATCATCACCCAGCAACAGGTACTAAAAACCGCTGGAGAACACTTCCAACAGAGTTATTCCAATAAGGATTATCTCGCCCGAATTTCGATTGTCTCACCATCAGGGCGAAATCTCGACCAAGCGCTGCAGAACGCGCTTAGCAATTTCGATCTAGCTCCGACTCGTGAGGTGGCAGCATGAATGACAACGCTTTGTATCTAACGCAACGATTGATCGACACTTGCTTGCGCGAAGACATGTTTGGCATTTTGTCGAAGGCCAAGTTCAGTAGAGACGCGCCAAAAGGGGTAATTGTTCCTCAAGACGAGCAAGTCTGGCTGATATTTGCCAACTCTGATTTCACGTTGTATTTACCTGTTGCGCCAACGTATTACATGCAGCACTGGCGCTACGGTCACGCCAATGACGAAACACCACCAGGTTGGTGGGTGGAGAAAAATGGCCAAGTCGAGCATCAACAGCATTACAAAGAGTGGATTGCGCTACTAACGACACTGGCGCACGAGAGCTCTCACGAGTTGCTGGCGGGATACCTTCAAGAACTGGAATGTGCAGAGAAACACAAAGCGCTGTGTGACCAAGCGTTTCATCATCATGCAGACCACATTTCTCAACCAATATCCGAGCTTGGTTCTTGGCATCAAAAACTGCTGCTAGCCGACCAGATCGCTTCTTACCTTGACCATCCGTACTATCCAACTGCGCGGGCGAAGTTTGGCCTGAGCGATGAAGACCTTGCTAAGTACGCGCCCGAGTTCGCACAAAGCTTTGCTCTGCATTGGATTGCGATTGAAAAATCACTGGTAACATTAACCAGCGGACAACCTGATTGCTGGCCAACCATGGAGCAAGTGGGGCTTCCTGCTGATTTTGCACTGAGCCACGTTCTGTTCCCTGCACATCCGCTCACCCTGCGATCTTTAGAAGCCTTACCCGAAGGTGTGATAGAAGCGCCTTTAACGTATCTAGACGTGACGCCGACGCTTTCCGTTCGTACTGTGGTCGTCAACGAGGCACCGCACATTCACATCAAGGTTCCGCTGATCATGCGATCGCTAGGCACGAAAAATATTCGCTTAATCAAGCCTTCAACACTGTATGACGGCCACTGGTTTGAACGCCTACTCAGCCACCTTGAACAAACGGACGCCGATTTAAACAGTCGCTTGTTCCATTGCAACGAAAAACACGGTGGACACATCGGCGAGGATAAAACCTTCGCGTACATCGTACGTGAGTACCCACTTACTCATTGCGAAGACAAAGCGTTAGTTCCGGTTGCAGCACTAGCAAGCCCAATGCCTGACGACCGCTTGTTCTTAGAACATTTGGCAGAACATTACTATCAACAAGATACGCTGGCGTGGTTCCAAGATTACGTCGATCTATTATTCCAAGTGCACCTCACCTTGTGGCTTCGTTATGGCATCGCATTGGAGTCCAACCAGCAAAACGCCATCATTGCATTTGATCAACAGGGCAAAATGACGCTCGCGATGAAAGACAACGACGCGGCGCGAATTTGGCCAGAGCGCTTCCACTTTGCAACAGAGCATGCAGCCCAAAAACACGGCGCAAAACTACTTCCAGTGGATTGCGATGAACTGCTCGACCAACGCATCAAAGTCGACAATGAATTGGCGCTCGGTCAGATGTTTACCACCATCACACTGCAACTGGATATCGCAGCGATTGTAGAATCTATGGCAGCGAAGGGCATTGCCTCTTCAGCATCGCTTTACGCCATCGTGGCCAAAAGCATTGCAGAGCAACTCAACCGATTGGAAGGCGAAGGGTTAGAGACAAAACTGGCACGCGAGTTACTGCAAGAGGCGCCTGATTTGTACGCCAAGTACTTGTTGAGCTCTGGCAGTTTGCTCTCGAAAGAAGCCTCCGGCGCGAGTGACATCAATAAGTTCTATGGTTTGTCGGCTCCGAACTTCTTGCTGCTTTCTAACGAAGAAGCGCAACGCGCCTACTTAGAAGCCATCAAAAAAAGCGTACGTTAAACGATTATGACCAAACTCATCTACAGTGTGTTGTTGTGCCACTTTATCGCTGCGTTTGCCGCGTTAGGTATGCCGCTATTTCTACCCGTCGTGTTGCCAACGTTAGGCGCAAGCATTGATGCGGACTGGGCAGGGGTATTGTTTATCCTACCTACGTTTTGTACTGCGTTGGCGGCGCGATTTTGGGGCAACTTTGCCGATCGCTACGGTCGCCGCCTCTCACTCTTGCGTGCGCAACTTGGCCTTGCAGCAGGGTTTGCGCTGTGCGGCTTGGCAGACAACCTCGCCATGTTTGTGTTTGGTCTTATTGTTCAAGGAACCTTTGGCGGCACCATGGCCGCCTCGAACAGCTACTTATCTAGTCAAATTAAAGAAGCCAAAACACTCGGCAAGTCACTCAATAAAACCCAACTATCTGCTCGCTTGGCGCTGATCGTTGCGCCCATTGGGCTCGGCTGGAGCTTGTCAGAGACCAACCCGCTCAACGCGTACCTGTGGTTATGCGTTTTGCCTTTAATTGCTATGGGCATCACGCTAACACTGCCAGCGGATAAACCCGCCGACCAAAACCTCGAAAAGCCAAACTCAGAACCTCAGCAAGAAAAACCGGTTGCACAGAAAAACGCAATGCATGCCATTCGTTGGATCTTCTTTGCTCAATTCGGGTTTGCGTTTTCTATGGTGGTGACCTTTCCTTACTTCTCGCCGTTTGTGCAGCAATATGGCATCACTAACCACGCATGGATCGGTTTTTTGTACGCACTGCCGCATGGCGTCTATCTGTTGCTGGCAGGAAAAATTCACGTGTTGTCAGATGGGTTGAATCGCCATCAACCGCTGCGCACGTTGTGGCTTGGGTTTGCATTGCTTGCCGTGAGCTCTGCCTTGCATTTGATTGCGTCCGAAACCGCACTCATTGCTGCGAGAATTATCTTCGGCATCGCGATGGTGTGTTGTTATCACGGATTGCATCAGCATCTTGCGAGCAATCTGGATCGCAAACTCAGTGGCAAAGTATTTTCTCGCTTTGATGCCATGTCCAAATGGGGTGGCGTGGCAGCGGGATTTTGCGCTTCTTTCATTTCTAGCTTGGGGCTACTTGAGGTTCCTTTCCTACTTTCTGCGATAGTCAGCGTAATCACCTTGATCGCGCTGGTTCTCCACTCAAAATTTGGAAATCAACATGTTACAAACTCAATCCTCTCAGACTAGCGAGTTGCGCGCACATGAGGTGCAGCTCAACCGTGAGAAAGCCCAACTCAACACGATAATGGGTGTTCTTAATTGTTACTTACGTGAATTTGCGCTACCGAATCAACAAGTGGAATGGCACTACCAATCGACATCGCTACCCCAAACGTTAAAACGCAACTATCCCGCTAAACAGCGGATAGCCGTTCATCTTTCTCAACAAAATGGCGTGCTGGTTTTGCCGATTCACTACGCGAGCAAACTGGGCAAAATCAAATTGGCAGAACTGCCTTGGGCGAAAATGCCGGGATCTGGTTGGGCGAAATTGGATGCCACGCAAACTCTTACGCTTTTGCTTAACTATCTCAAGCAGGTATTGGCGATCCCGTTTAACCATGAGCTGATCGAACAACTAGAAAATAGCGTGCTGGTTACCGAGCAGTTTCTCAACGTCGCGCCCAAATCGCATCACAACGAATTTATCGCTTCGGAACAATCTCTGATTTGGGGGCATACTTTCCATCCGACCCCGAAAAGTCGTTCGGGCGTCACCATGGATGATCTCTTGGCGTTTTCTCCAGAAGTCGGCGCGCAAGTCCCGTTGTACTGGTTTGAAGTGGATACGTCCTTACTTGATGTGCTGAGTTCCGACGGAGAAGCTAACCCTGCGCAGCGCATGCTACAACGGCTCGCGCCACAACACGCCACCAGCAATGGGAAGACCCTCTACCCTTGTCATCCTTGGGAAAGCTACACCATTTTGAGTAACCCAAGCGTGAAGCGCGCCATTGAACAAGGCAAGATCACGCCACTGGGTTTAGGTGGTGAAAAGATGCAGCCGACCTCTTCAGTTCGTACCCTCTACCACCCTGACATGGACTGGTTTGCGAAATTCTCCATCAACGTACGATTAACCAATTGCGTGCGCAAAAACGCGTGGTACGAACTCGACAGCGCCGTGCAACTCACGTCGATTCTCAAACCAATTAGAGAAAACGAACAGCTGCACAACCCCGTATTTAAAGTGATGACAGAGCCTTACGCCACCACGTTGAATCTAGAAAGTGTCGCTGAGCACAACTGGGACGACAACACCAAAGCACGCGAATCGTTTGGGATTTTGTATCGCGAAAATTTCTCGCTGAGCGAAGTCGACATCTTGAAACCAACCCTCGCTGGCGCTCTGTTTGCTTACGATAATAACGGCAACAGTCGCATTGCTCAACGCCTTAAAAACAAAGCGCGTACTACGCAAAATCGCTATTCCGACATCGCGACACTTTGGTTTGAACGCTATTTGCATTGCCTGATCCCGGGCGTATTTAATTACTACTTCAAACACGGGGTGGCGTTTGAGCCGCATTTGCAAAACACCCTGATTGGCTTTGAGCAAGAGATGCCGTGTTGTGTTTGGATTCGTGATTTGGAAGGCACTAAATTACTGCCGGAGTTCTGGCCAGCAGAAACATTAACTGACTTGTCTGAACGCGCACGACAATCGGTTTACTACAGTCGCGAACAAGGCTGGAATCGCATCGGATACTGCACCTTTATCAACAACATCAGCGAAGCGATTTTCTTCATCGCAGAAGGTGATGAGCCACTAGAGCAAACGCTGTGGAATGCGGTGCAAAGTGCCATTGTGCATTGGCAATCAGTGAATGGAAAACAACCGGAACTAGAAACGTTGCTAAATGGCGGTCACTTCCCAAGCAAAAATAATTTCACCACGCGTTTGATGCAAAAAGCCGATAAGGAGTCGGGCTATACCCAAGTCGCCGCGCCTTGGCAGCAACACGAAAAAGGATCGCAACATGTCTAATTCACTCTCTCTACCGACACACGTTTGCCAACAAGTTCACACGCTCGCACGGCAGCAAAGTCAACCCTTGTGCGCGTACGTGTATGACCTAAGCGCCTTAGAAGAACACATCAAACAACTGCGTCACGTTTTGCCGAAAAATGTCGAGCTATTTTACGCAGCTAAAGCCAATCCATCGGGCCCGATTCTCAAAACGCTCGCGCCGTATGTCGATGGTTTTGAAGCGGCATCTGGCGGGGAGTTGGCACACCTCCACCAGCAACAACTCGATAAACCATTGATCTTCGGTGGCCCAGGAAAAATGCCAAGTGAATTGCAACAAGCGATTGAACTTGATGTCGATGCGATTCACGTCGAAAGCCTCACTGAGCTGCAACGCATTGGTGCGCTAACCGAGCGCCTCAACCGCCCTGCTTCGATCTTTTTGCGTATGAACATCGATATTGGCGACATCACGCTCAGCAAGTTGGCAATGGGCGGCAAGCCGACTCCGTTTGGCTTGGACGAGTCCGAACTGAGCAATGCTTTGATGTTGCTGCGCGATTTCCCGCAAGTGTCACTCAAAGGCTTCCATTTTCACTTGATGTCGCATCAGCTTGATGTTGAACGCCACTTAGCGTTAATGCAGCGCTATTTCCAAGTCGTGAAGGCGTGGCAGCAGGAGTTCGAACTCGGTGAGCTAATGATCAACTTGGGCGGCGGCATGGGCATTAACTACCAAAACCCTGAGCAACACTTTCCGTGGATGGAGTTTTGCGACAAGTTGGAATTCCTCATCGCCAAAGAGCAAGCGCAAGACTGGACACTGCGTTTTGAATGCGGACGTTTCATCACGGCGGCATGCGGTTATTACGTGATGGAAGTACTGGATATTAAGCAAAATCTTGGCGAAAACTTTGTCATCGCACGCGGGGGAACTCACCACTTCCGCACGCCAGCAGCGCAGAGTCATGACCATCCATTCGTCATCCTGAAAAGCGAGCAACACCATGAGATTTCTCACCCAATTCAGCATGCACAAGCGACCTTTGTCGGCCAGCTTTGTACGCCCAAAGATGTGCTGGCACGCAATCAACACGTCGCCCATGTCGATATTGGTGATTATGTTGTGTTTACCTTAGCAGGCGCCTATGCGTGGAACATCTCCCATCAAAACTTCTTGATGCATGAACCGCCGATCTTTCACTATTTTTAAACGGCATACTTCGCTTCATTCAAGCCCCAATCATTGGGGCTTTTTTATTCCACTCGGCACAAATTCATTGCCATTAACCGCTTTGCGAAATAGCAATAATGCGTTTTATCAGCTCGTCGGGTTCCATCTTGGGATTGCGGTAAAAACGGAAGATTTCCGAGTTTATCGCTTGCTGAGCAACCGGATTGACCGCCATCGAATCAATCATACTCGGCACAGCGAGGTTGTGTTTAACGCCGTAGTGAAAGTCTTGATATGACTGGACCTGACACGGATTAAAATCGCTGATGTCAATATCGGTGCGTACCGGAATCGAACCTTTTACCTTATTGAACTTGGCTTGAAACTCGACGTCTGCCAGCGCGCTTGCGGTTTGCAGAGCCGCCTCGGCAGAAAACGACTTGCTCGACATAAACACCAAGCTGTCCATGTTGTAGAGGAAGACACCATCGCTGTCAGGCGTTGGGTAACAACCGACCTCTTGCGGAACCGAGACTTGATTGGTGAGCAGCTCACCTAAAATCCAATCTCCACCGATTTGAAACAGCGCTTGACCGTCGGCTAGCGCTTGGGTCGCCGTATCCCACTTACTGTCGGGTAATTGGTTGTCGATCAACAAACTCAGGCGGCGAAATTGCGTCAGAGCTTGACGCAGGGTATCGCTGTCGATGCTGTCGCGTTCTAGTTTAACCATCGCATTGGTGTAGAACTCAACGCCGCCAGTGGAGATCACTAAGTTCTCGAAAAGTTGGGCGACTTGCCACGGCTGCTCACCGACCGCGATCGGCACGATGCCATTTTGCTTAGCAAGCTCCATGGCGGCGAACATCTCTTGCCAGTTTTTCGGCGCGGACAGATTCAGTTGTTTAAGCAGCTTGTGGTTGACCCACAGCCAGTTTAAGCGGTGCAGTGTGAGTGGCAGGGCGATGTAGCCGTTTTGTGTTTTATTGATTTCGATAGACAGCGGGTAGAGCACCTCGTCCCAGCGCTGCTCATCGGCAACCGCGTTGACGTTGTGCAAAATACCGATGGCATCCCACGCCTTAATACTTGGCCCTTCGATTTGCGCGAAGCTCGGTGGATTACCCGCCAGCGCGCGAGCTTGCAGTACCGTCATCGCGCTGTCACCACCACCGCCTAACACCGGGCTTTGCAGCAGCTCAATATCGTGCTGTTTCAGTTGTGCTTTAAGTGTTTGCAGCGCTTGCTGCTCGCCGTCAGAAGTCCACCAATGTAAAAACTCTACCCCTTGTGGCGACTCAGCGTGAGCAACGCAAGGGGCGAGCAACAGTGGGAACCAGAATGCCAGTTTGTTCATAGTCAGTCTCTCGGGAAAGTCAGTGTGGCGCAGAGGCCGCCAAACTGAGAATGGCTCAGCAACAAGTTGCCGCCATGAGCCTTTGCAATACTCTGTGAAATGGTTAACCCCAGCCCACTGCCTTCTTTATCGTTGCTAGCGCGGAAGTATGGCTGGCAGAGCTTTTCAAGTAATAAATCGTCAACGCCGCCACCGTGATCTTCAATTTCAATCTGGATCGACTCTGGGCTTTCACTCAGCGTAATGTCCGCTTGATGGCCGTATTTGAGCGCGTTATCGACCAGATTCTGAATGCAGCGCTTAATCGCTAACGGTTTACCAGCAAAGTGGGTGCGGATTTCACCGTGGATGCGAATTGTGTCCGGCGCATCGGCGATATTGGAGGAAATGTGCTGAATCAGTTGGGTGAAATTGATCGGCTCGATTTCCTCGTGGATATCGGTCTCTTTAATGCATTGCAATGCGCCTTTGACCATCAAATCTAGGTCGTTACTCAGGCGGATAAAGCGTTCTCGGTCGGCGTCGTCATCCAGCATTTCCGCTCGCAGTTTTAGGCAGGCAATCGGCGTTTTCAGATCGTGGGAGATGGCGCTGAACAACATTTCACGGTCTTTAATATGGCTGTCGATGCGTCGACTCATCTTGTTAAACGCACGTACCGCCGCTTTCAGTTCGTTACTGCCTCGCTCAGAGACTTCGGGCACGTCTAGTCGGCTCGACATCAGGGTTGCGGCTTTTGCCAGCTCTCGAATTGGTTGAATTTCTTTGCGAACGATAAACCAGGTACACAGCAACAGCATTAGCGCGGACACCAATAGCGTCAGCCATTGGCGCAGCTCAAAATAGTTAGTCTCTAGGTTGATGTAAGGCGCGGGTAGCACCGCCGCGAGATAAAACCATTCGTTCTGCGCGACTTCGACCTGCATCACCAGAATGGGTGGATTGAGGTCACCAAACGAAAGCGAATAATGCGCCCACAATAGTGGCAGTTCATCGATAGGTAGCTCGTTGTTGAACACTTTGAGTTTGTCGCGCTGGGTGAACTCCACCTCGATATTAGGAATGCCGCTCAACTCGCTTTCTAATACCTCGCGAACTTGGTTGATGACCAGCGTTTTGCGTTCGCTTTCTGGCAGTGGGTCGACGTCAATCTGGTGATTGTTGAGTGAGACGAAAAAGCGCGTGCCGCCCATGTTGCGCAGTTGATTGAGCACCAAGTGGCGATATTCAGAAGGGAGGGTTTGAAAGAAAGCGATGGTGGAAGAAGCGCTCAGTGCTAAGCTTTTGACTGTGGTGGTCAGGCCCTCTTTATCGCGTTCGCTGGCATGTTGATACCAGATAATTCCGGATAATACCTGCGCCAAAATGATCACCAGCAACAGGAACACACTGGTGCGAACGACCAGTGATCCCGTCCAGCGTTTAATTCTCATAGTGCACGTCCGTGGTCAGCATGTAGCCTTTATTACGCACCGTTAAGATCAGAGAGCGGTCTTTATCTTCAAGGTGATGACGCAAGCGGCTGATCTGCACGTCAATGCCGCGTTCAAACGGGTCGGCATCGCGTCCCCAGATCTCGCGCGCAATGTCATCGCGAGACAATATTGATTGCGCGTGGTTGACGAACAAACCGAGCAGCGACAAATCCGCGCCACTCAGTTGCTTAACCTCGCGGCTAGCAACGTGGGTCAGTTGCCGGGTTACGGTATCTAATAACCAATCGTCAAAACGCACTTTACGCGTCAGTTTGCTATTGGCGGTCGATTGGCTGCGTCTCAGAATGGTTTTGATGCGCGCGAGCAGTTCACGCGGACTGAATGATTTGGTGATGTAGTCGTCAGCGCCCATTTCTAGCCCCGCGACTCGGTCGGCTTCTTCAGTGACGGCGGTCAGCATGATGATCGGGATATCGGAGTTTTTGCGCAGTTTCTGGCACAGGGTAAAGCCGTCTTCACCGGGCATCATAATATCGAGGATGATCAAATCAGGATGGTGATCGTTGAGCAGTTGCCACATCACGCCGCCGTTTTCCGCGCAAAGCACTTCAAACCCTGCGCGGCCAAGGTAATCTGACAACGCTTCGCGAAGGTCGAGGTTGTCATCGACGACCAGTATCTGCTTGTTTTCCATCCTACTTTCCCTGTGCCTGTGCTTAGCGCTGGCCAATATGATGCATTCTTAAACGCCCATGCACAATCGAGCCGATTACAATTTTCACTTCTCAGTGTAAGAGATTTGTAAGCGGCCACTTACAAACTGATTGCCTTTTGTAACCTTAGGCGCCGCCTTGCTCGCTATGATCATCCTGACCTTACGTGAAACAACATGACCTGAAGGAATCAGGTCCTACAACACTGGCATTCGTCAGGAGGAAACCATGTTTGCAAGTATATTTGGACAACTACAAAAAATAGGGCGGTCGTTGATGCTGCCTGTGGCGGTGTTACCAGTGGCTGGCTTGATGCTGGGTATTGGTAACGCGGGTTTTGCGTTTATTCCAGACGCGGTCAACAAAGTGATGCTCGCCGCCGGTGAAGGCGTATTCGGCAACATGCAGTTGATGTTTGCAGTCGGTGTGGCGCTCGGGTTGTCAAAAGGCAATGACGGTGCCGCTGCGCTCGCAGGCTTAGTTGGCCTAATTATAATGAACGCATCGCTCGGTATCGTGACTGGCCTGCGCGGCCTAGAAACTGACGCCACCATCATGGGCGTTGAGACGCTGCAAACCGGGGTGTTTGGCGGCATCTTTATCGGTGCGGTCGCGGCAATCATGTACAACCGCTTCTACAACATCAAGCTGCCGGAATATTTGGGCTTTTTCGCGGGTAAGCGATTTGTGCCCATTGTCACCGGTTTATCGGCGATCGTCGTTGGTGCGATTCTCGCGTTTGCATGGCCACCTGTCGGACAACTTCTTGATGCATTTTCTCATTGGGCAGCGTACCAAAACCCTGTACTCGCGTGGGCGGTATACGGCGCTGGCGAACGTTCTTTACTCCCGGTTGGTTTGCACCACATCTGGAATGCGCCGTTCTTCTTTGAAGTCGGCAGCTATGTAGACCCAGAAACAGGCAAAGAGTTTACTGGTGAGCTCACTCGCTTCTTCGCAGGCGATAAAACCGCAGGTTATCTGTCTGGTGGCTTTATGTACTCCATGTGGGCGCTCCCAGCAGCGGCACTGGCGATTTACCACTGCGCGTCTCCTGAGCGTAAGAAAATCGTCGGCGGTTTGATGATGTCTGCGGCGTTGACCTCTTGGTTAACTGGTATCACAGAGCCAATCGAATTTACCTTCCTATTCGTCGCGCCAGTGCTGTACGTGATCCATATTTTCCTCACCGGTATTGCGTTTGCGATCACCGCGTTTTTGGAAATCAAACACAGCACGGACTTTGCGCACGGCGCGATCCAGTTCTTCCTTTACTACCCAATGTCGACCAACGCGTGGATGTTCATCATCATCGGTCCAATCTGGGCGACGCTGTACTACGGTTTGTTCCGCTTCCTAATTGTGAAGTTGGATCTAAAAACTCCGGGTCGCGAAACCGACACTGCAGAAGTGAAGATTGCCGGACAGCCTGATGAAATCGCGGTGGATGTAGTAGCGGCATTGGGCGGCAAAGCCAATATCAAGTCAGTCGATGCGTGTATCACTCGTCTGCGCGTATCGGTGAAAGACATTGCTAACGTTGATGTTGCTAAGCTAAAAGCACTTGGCGCGCGAGATGTGTTAGTGATTGGCGACAGTTTACAAGCGATTTTCGGCACGCAGTCTGACTCAATTAAGTCAGAAGTGCACAGCGTACTCGCCACCTCCTGATCTTATTTACCCCCAGTTTAGGTAAGATTTGCCAACCTCCTTGTGAGGTTGGCTTTTTCGTTTTCGGAGTAAAAAAAGCGAAGCCAATAACCAGCCCTACTTCGCCGCCGCGTTGGTTAAATTGCCCAGCACGCCGCTGATTTTGTTCAATACCTCGTCACAGCCTTCAATATGATGGCGCTGCTTTAAATACATAGGATCGTTATAAGCTAACCACGTTTTGCCTTCAGCATCTTCATACACCAACACTTTTTGGGGTAAATCGAGCGCCACTTCCTGCGCACAGATCATCAGTGGCGTGCCCACTTTAGGGTTTCCAAACACGATAACTTCGGTTGGTCGCAACGTCATATCGACTTTCGTGGCATTCTCTTGATGGTTAATGCGCGCAAAGACGTTCAACCCTTTTTCTTGCGCGATAGCGACAAATTTATCCGCCGTATCTTTTGCTGAATGCGTGCTCGCAACGGTTACCACACCCTCACCAGCCAACGCACTCAATGACGTCAACGCCACGACCAACCCGATGATTACTTTTTTCATTTGTCGTCCCTTCCTCTCTCTGAGTCGAAAACTAGATATAGAAAAACCAAGTGTAGGAAAACTATAGAAGTCAGATCCCACTATCGCGAATTGCACTCTACCCACTCAAGAGTCGACCGTGTAACACGGATTAATTGATTCAGATTAATAAAGCATTAACTAGCCGAGCATCAAAAGCGTGAAATACGTAACATTTGCAGCCTATTTTAGTAAGAAAGAGAAAAGTAGTGACACGCGATCAATTTGAGTTATTAGCACCCGGTGGTGATTTAGATTCCATCAAAGCCGCCATTGCCGCTGGCGCCGATGCAATTTACTGTGGGCTCGACCGCTTCAATGCTCGTAACCGAGCGACCAACCTCACCTTAGATAACTTAAATGGCGTGTTAACGTTAGCCCATCAGCACAGCTGTAAGATTTTCCTAACGTTGAATGTGCTGATTTTAGAAAGTGAAATTCCAGCGATTGTTCGCTTACTCAGCCAACTGAACACCACCAAAATCGATGGCGTGATCGTGCAAGATCTCGGTCTGACCTATATTCTCAAACATCACTTTCCCGATTTGGATGTGCACGCTTCAACGCAACTGAACACGCATAACGAAGGCCAGATCCTCTTTCTCAACCAGATCACCGCAAGCCGAGTAAACTTATCTCGCGAACTTAACATCAGTGAGATAAAACATCTGGCGCAATTTGGTCGCGAGCACAACGTAATGATGGAAGTGTTTGTCCACGGCTCATACTGCATCGGATTCTCCGGAATTTGCTACATAAGTTCCGCTCGCAATGGTGCATCAGGTAACCGTGGACGTTGCAGTCAACCTTGTCGCGAACAGTACGAAACGACCAAAACGGGCAACAACTACCCACTCAATATGAAAGACAACTCCGCCTTTGGGGACTTGGAAGCGCTTGCCGATGCTGGCGTGTATTCCTTAAAAGTGGAAGGACGAATCAAGAAATCGCACTACGTCTATACCGTGGTCGACAATTGGCGTCAGCAAATCGATCGCTTGTGCGAAGGTTTGGAACTCTCTGAAGACACCACAGAGTTATACACGGTGTTCAACCGTGATTTCTCCAACGCATTTTTGCAAGGTGATTTCGGCAAGGCGATGTACATCGACAACCCGCGCGACCACGCTGTAAAGCATTTTTCGAAGGTTTACCAATGCCAATCTGCTGATGATGTGCAAGCGGTGAAAAAGAAACTATACGATGACAAAACCGCGATCATTGAGAAAGTGGCAGAGCAAACTAAGTCGTTCGATGCCACTTCAACACAAGTATCCGGCAGCAGCTTGAAAGGGTCGATTGATGTGCCAACTCTGCCAGCGTTACCTCAACCAGACCCTCGCCAAGGTGCGCCAAAACTATCGGTTCTGATCTCGTCAGCACAAGAAGCCATGCTGTGTGAATACCACAACGTTGACGTTTACTATCAATTGCCAATGGGATTGTCTGGTGAACTGAGCGCGATGATTGAATTGTTCCAAGCCAACCCAATGCTCAAACCTTGGTTCCCTGCCATTTTGATTGGCGAAGACTACCACGCCGCTCGTGTATTTTTGGAAACCATCCAACCTGAATTGTTGATCACCAACAACTCAGGCGTCGGCATGCTCGCAAAAGAGCTCGGCTTAGGCTGGGTGGCAGGCCCACAAATGAACACGGTGAACTCATACGCGTTTAAATGCCTTCAAGACGAGTTCGCGGCAAGTGGCGCGTTTGTTTCTAACGAGCTGAATATGAAGCAGATGCGTCACATAAAGCGTCCGAAAAACATGCGCAGCTTCTACAGCATTTATCATCCAAATACCCTACTCACGAGCCGCCAATGTTTGTTCCAACAAACCGAAGGATGCCGTAAGGTGAAGGTCAACAAAGGTTGTTTGAAACGCTGTGATAAACGCACGTCTATCATCAACTTAAAAGACAATCCTTACGTGGTACAAAAACAAAAAGGCAGCCACAATTCAATCTACAGCGAGCACAACGTCTTAAACCTGCAAGTGCTGCACGATCTGCCGCAATTGTTTACCGATGTGTTGATCGATCTGCGTGATATCCAGACAGAAACGAAAGTCTCAGCAAGCAAACCTGAGTTGATTGACGCGTTCTTAGCTCTACTTGAAGATCACAGTGAACAAGCCGTCCAAACGCTGAATGACATGATTCAACCAACAGCCAACGCGCAGTATTTGAAGGGGTTGTAGGCGGTACTTGAAAGTTAAACAACGCATCCACTCTCAACATATCTTGAACACACACAGTGCACTGACTACAATAGCGCACTTTTTACGGAATTTAGGTCACACAAAATGACAGACACAGCTAAACCAGCTCTACCAGATCGCCTAGCGGGTAACCCACGTAGCCCATTCTTCATCAAAGAATGCTTCGAGCACCAAATCGGTATTCGTATCAACGGTCAAGAGCGTACTGACGTAGAAGAATACTGCATCAGCGAAGGTTGGGTAAAAATTGCTTCTCCTAAAGCAAAAGACCGTTTCGGTAACCCAATGCTAATCAAGCTTAAAGGCGAAGTTGAAGCGTACTACGTGTAAGCTGACCACGCTGAATGTATTTGAAAGCTCGAGTTTGACTCGGGCTTTTTTAATGCCTGTCATATCCCTTCCTCATTTAATCTCTTCCCTCTTCTTTTCAGTACAAAGTAGGGTCTGTTTATCTTTCGAGATTAAGTTTTGTTCGAGATAAAATCGTTTTAGGCGAGGCAAGGAGTTGTAGCCTAGCATCCTAAGTAAATACTCCTTAACAAAGCATAGAACGATTTTAGCCGAACCCTTTGGGCAGCGTTTGTTGGTCATTTCTCCTGCGTTATCAGCTTTTTCATGTAGGCTAACTACACATCAAAGCTTCTGCCTTGCACAAATACCCAACAATTCGCTGCAAAAATCAGCTCGAAAGGTCAACAGACCTTAAACTCGATGTAAATCGCTGTTTTTATCTAATTGTTGTCTAAAGTTTCTAGAGAACTAACTGCAATAGTGATTGCCAAAAGAAACGACACCTTTTGAATACAGGGAGAGGAAATGGAAAGCCCACTTGTCACACTCAAACACGCCAGCAAAAGCTTTGTTGATGGCAAAGAAACACATCGCGTGTTAGAAGGCGTCGACTTTACGTTGAACACAGGAGCGAGTGTTGCGCTAACGGGCGCAAGTGGTAGCGGCAAAAGTACTTTACTCAATGTCATCGCTGGCTTTGAGCCACTTTCCGAAGGTGAGTTGTGGTTAGATGGCGATAACACAGCGGCTTGGAAAGACCCACAATGGAGCCAATTTCGACACCAAAAACTCGGTGTTATCTTTCAGCAATTCAATCTATTAACGCCGCTCAACGTGCAGCAAAACATCGCCTTCCCTCTGCATTTGAATCAGCAGAAATGGAACGACTGGTGCGATTATTTGGTCGAGACTCTGGGCATCAGCCAACTGCTCGATAGACATGTTTTTACCCTTTCCGGTGGTCAACAACAACGAGTCGCTATTGCGCGCGCCTTAGCACACAAACCTAAACTGCTACTTGCTGATGAACCCACAGGTAACCTTGACCAAAAAGCAGGGTTAGAAGTGATGAAACTGCTGAGTGAAATCACCACCCAAGGCAATACCGCCGTGCTCTTGGTGACCCACAGCCATGAATGCGCTGAATTTATGAAAGCACGGCTGCGATTGGATAATAGTCAGCTACAGAACAGCCATCAAGTAAACAAACATGAGCTTCACCATGAAGCAAACTAAGCCATCAAACAACAGATTCACTCATACTCGACTCGCCCTGAATCTGTTTGCAGCGCACTATCGGCAGGCGCCACTGCAAGCCGCCGCAATTCTGATCGGTATCGTGTTGGCTGTGACCTTGTTTGTTGCGGTGCAAGCCATCAACCTCAATGCCAAGCGCAGTTATGCGGAGTCTACCGAGCAGCTTAGCGCACAAGCTCAGAACGTAGTTATTCCACCAGCAGGGCAAAACTACCTGCCCGAATCGCTCTACTTCACCCTTAGACAAAACGGACTCAGTACAGCGCTACCTGTAATCGAAGGGCGAGTGAGAGACGAACAAGGTCGACGCTGGTCAGTACAAGGTAGCGAGTTGATTGCCGCTATCTCTTCACGTTCTCGCTATTCATCAGATAGTGAACAGAACGTGTCTTTGTTCGATAGTGCTTTACCTTTGCCTGAGCTTTTAGCCGGCAAGCCAATCGTGATGATGAGCCAATCTCAACATCAAAACTTAGGAGAGGTAGAAACCCTAACTCTGGACGACATTCCAACCCAAGTGGTGGTGCTACCTGACGAATGGCAGTTAGGTAGCCGAATGTTGATGGACATTGGCTTTGCCCAGCAATTGCTCAATAAACAAGGACAGCTCAGTTACATTGCGGTTTTCCATTCGGGTGATAAAGGGAATAAAGACACGCAAGCAAATTGGCAGAACCTTATTGGTGAGCAAGGACAATGGATTGCCAATAATCAAAGTACCGACCTTGGTTCGCTGACCGACAGCTTTCACCTCAACCTCACGGCAATGAGCTTACTCGCGTTTTTAGTCGGGCTGTTCATCGCTTACAACGGCGTAAAGTACAGCTTGCTTAAACGCAATCGGCTGTTAGTGCAAATTCAACAAGCGGGTGTTGCGCCGAGCATTGTGTTCTCTACGCTGTTAGTTGAACTCACAATTCTCGTTACCATCGGCGCTTCCCTCGGTTTTGTATTGGGCATGCAGCTTAGCCACTGGTTACATCCGACCGTGGCACTGACTCTAGAACAACTTTATGGCGCGACACTGCTGCCCGGCACTTGGCAGTGGCAATGGTGGGCGCAAGCCCTGCTACTCACGTTAACCGCAACCCTATTGGCATGTTGGCAGCACTTTAAACAGCGAGTGCGCCAGCCGCTTTCCTCTCATGGCGGATTTTATCAAGCGCCGGAAGCCTCTAACGAAAACCAATTGTTCGTGATAGGTGCTGCGTTGACGGCTCTCGCACTCGCAGGGTTATGGCTGAGTGAGCATCACCGCTTCACCATGGCGTGGCTCGGCGTGCTTGTGGTGTCGATTCCTTTGTACCTACCCAAAACACTCAGCGTGTTAGCCAATTGGTGTGAAAAGCGCACCAGTTCTGGTTTGATGCAGTATCTGTTTGCTGAGCTACGCGAGCTGATTTCTCCGCTTTCTCTCGCCATGATGGCACTGCTGCTCGCCGTTACAGCCAATATGGGCATGAACACGCTAGTTGGTAGCTTTGAATCCACCCTAAAACAGTGGTTAGAACAAAGGCTGCACGCCGATATTTACGTCAGCCCTGCCCAAGGAGAAATCGCTGATGTAGAGCGCGCGTTGGGGCAGTTCGACAAGGTTGAGACCGTCTACAAGCAATACTACGTCGACGATAATCTGCAAGGCTTACCGATTTTGCTTGGCACCAAAGACAAAGACACCTTAGAGCAAACCATGGTTTTCAAATCGCATTTAGAGAACTTCTGGTCACGTTTTTACCAAGGTGAGTTAGTCGCTATCAGTGAACCGACTGCGGTCAAACTGGGTTTATCATTGGGTAGCGAGCTCACGCTTGATGCCATTCCAAATAACAACCTGCTTGTGGGTGCGGTATTCCACGATTACGGCTCACCCAACGGTGAAGTGTTATTAGCACCAAAGCTATGGCAAGAGAGCGGATTTACCGACTTGCCGACAAGCCTTGGTATTAAAGTCTCGGGGGACCCACAAATCGTCTACGAGCAACTGCGCGAGCAATTGAATCTGCACCCAAGTCAGCTCTACGATCAGGCGCAAATCAAATCCATCGCGTTGGATATTTTCTCGCAGACCTTCGCCATTACGCGCGCACTCAACGGTGTGACGTTGATGGTCGCGGTGATTGGCTTGTTCAGTGCTTGCTTCATGTTGCTCGACGCGCGCAAAGCCGCCATTGCAAGGCTGTATGCACTTGGCGTAAGCCGTCGTAAATTAATGACCATGGTGGTCGGGCAGATCGTCGCTTTGGTCAGTTTTACTCTGGTTATCGCCCTGCCCCTCGGTGCCATGGTGGGCTATGTACTGACAGACATCGTCACCTTGCGTGCTTTTGGTTGGAGCTTAAATTATCTGTGGAATTGGAGTGATGCGCTGAGCATTTCGGCAATCACCATCTTGGTAGCGGTGATTGCAACCTTGATTCCGCTGTGGCGATTGGTCAGTAAACCTGTCGTCTCCAGTTTGCAAAGCGAGGTGTTGTGATGGTTCGATTAGCAAGCAAACTTACTCTGCTCATAAGCAGTCTGTTCCTGTTCGGTTGTGAAGGTGCCCAACAAAAAAATATGGGTACGCAAAATATGGGCAAGTTGCTGGGAAGCGGAGATACGCAAAGCGAGAGCAACTTATTCACACCCGTAGAAAAAGGGGTTGAACTCACCTTTCCTGCCGATCATCAAGCGCACCCGAATTTTCGTCATGAATGGTGGTACTTAACCGCTAACTTAATTGATGAAGATGGCACTCCACTTGGCGTCCAGTGGACACAATTTCGCTTTGCTGCTGCGCCGCCAACGGACGAAGATGACGTGAAGAAAACCGAGTGGCAAGCTCAACAAATCTACATGGCGCACAGCGCAGTCACGACAACCGACAAACACTACGCCGATGAAAAATGGTCACGCGCTCAAGCCTCTCTCGCTGGCGTCGACACCTCACCATTTCGCGTTTACCTCGATGATTGGCAGTGGACCTCTTCAACCACCGACCTCTTCCCTGCCACATTGAAGGCGAACTCCGAACAGTTTGGCTATTCGCTGACGCTTACCAGCAGCGCACCTTATCAAAAGCAAGGCGAGCAAGGGTACAGCACCAAAAGCGCCGATGGTCAGGTGGCTTCGTATTACTACAGCCAACCGTTTATTGAAGTCTCCGGTAAAGTCACGCTCGACGGCAAAACCCATCAAGTGTCGGGCAAAGGTTGGATAGATCGAGAGTGGAGCTCGCAATTCTTACTCGACTCACAACAAGGCTGGGACTGGTTTGCCCTAAGGTTGAGTGACAACACTAGCTTGGTGGTGTTCCAATTGCGTGATTCCAAAACCGGACAAGCCAGTTACTCCAGCGCAAGGCTGATGCAGCAAGATGGTTCTGGCATCGCTATCCCACAAAAGGACATTCAGTTAAAGGCGACCAAGCAAACAGAAATCCAAGGGCGAAAGTATCCAACCGAGTGGCAAGTATCGATTCCTAACCAGCAAGTTGAGCTTACGGTTTCTGCACTCAACCCGAACGCGAAAATGCCCCTTTCTGTGCCTTATTGGGAAGGCCCTGTGCGCATTAAGGGCTCTCATTCTGGGACAGGTTATATGGAACTAACGGGGTATTGAAAAGTTGAGTGATTACCCCAATTATTCAGCTAGTACAAACACAGGTAACCGAGTGATACACTGCACCTCAGTGTCATCCAATGAATGATTGAAAGGAAATATGATGAACCCAATTATCGCCTTGCTGAAAGAGAACAACATCAGCGATGAGCAAATCAACGAGATTTTTCAGACTCTGACGCAAAACCCTCTAGCGGCAATGGCAACAATCAGCCAACTAGGCTTGCCACAAGACAAGCTACAAATGCTGATGGCGCAAGTGATGCAAAACCCTGCGCTAATCAAAGAAGCCGTAGACGAGTTGGGATTGGATTTCTCAAAGGTTGAAGAAGCAAAAGAGAAGCTTCAAAGCCAAAACCAAGGCAACTAAGTCTTAGCCATTTACCGCTGAATATAGAAAAGGCCGTTAACCCGAGCATGTGGGTTAACGGCCTTTTTTGTTGGCTACTTTGTTGTTAGCTACTTTTTTGTCGGCTAGTTATTAGCGATTTAAAGACGCGAATTGTTCTGCGGTCATACCGTAGTAAAGTTTATCGTCAAAGCCTTGCTCTAGTTTGTAGTAGTCTTTCTGACGGCCTTCTTGAGTAAAACCATTTTTCTCTAACGTCTTGTAAGAGCCAGCATTAGAAGCGTAGCAATCGGCACTGACTTTATGCGCGTTTAGCTCAGTAAATCCAATCTCGGTCATCATTTGGCAAGCGCGAGTCGCAACGCCTTTGCCCCATGCACAAGTTGGTAACTGATAACCCACTTCGTAGTTGCCAGTTAAGAACATCACTGCGGTCACTGCACACATTCCCATGTACTGACCTTGTTGGTCACGAATCACGAACGTTGGGCTATCTGGCCAAACATCGTCTTTAATCGCTTGTGCCGTATTTTCAATAATAGGGCCAAAGAAGCCTTCATATAGGCTGTTGTCAGCAGGTGCGAAGAATAGATACTGATTGACCTTATCGTCGTTCAACATCTCGATAATATCTTGTAGATCAGAGCCTTGAATCAGTTGGATAGTCAACGATTCTTTAAATGGGATGGCTTCGCCTTGTTTTAGTTTTTGATATGACATGTGTTACCTCGTTATCTGCTGAAAATAGTAGCCCAGCGGATAAGAGAAAAATTGGATTTTTGCGACAACTTTCGGGCTGAGTAGCAATGTATTACGACTCAAAGTCGCCATAGATATCGATCGTTAAGTCACGCTTTTTCAAGTACCTGCTCGGTGTTTTCCTTAGCTGCTGTTTGAGGGTACGAATCAAATGCGATTGGTCACTGAAACCAAATTGTTGGGAGAAGCTCGCCCAATCAATCGCCTCTTGTTGCTTGTAGAGGGTCAAAATCATCTGCTCTAGACGTGCCATTTGTTGATACTGCTTAACGCTCACCCCCACCACTTGTTTGAAACTGCGCTCAAGCGTTCTTCGAGAGCAGGCGCACTGTTTGGCTATCTCATCAATATCCATCGCTAACTCAGGTGAGCGTAGCGCTTGAACGTCCATCACGGACACCGCTTTTTGCGATGCCAAAAACGGTTTGATACGGCAAGGTTCGATATCTAACGCATCTAAATGTCGCTTGATATAGTCCAGCAAACATTGCGGTGAATCCTGCAACTCTAACTGCCATAGACCTTGTTGAAAGCGCTCATCAAACGCCGTGTTGAGCCAATCAAACCATTCGCATTGGTTAATTGCTGTAACTTGGGATGCATCACTAAACCGTGACTCAATGGCATACAAACCCTCTGGGCGAAAGGTGATACCAATACGCTTGATGGGTGCCCTATCTTCCAACAACAGCAAATGTTCGTTAGCCGTTAATAAGTGGCAGCCTTTGCCAGCAAGCTTAATGTCCCCCGTGTCGTAACTGTAGCCTTGCTCTGGTGGCGTAAAGAGTAAATGAGCACGCGGGTTTGGAATAAGATGCGGCTTGGGGTCAATGACTTCACCCTCTGGCACTTCCAAGTACCAAACTTGATGAATGAGCCATTCGTACTCTGGCAGAGACTGTTTCCAAGCTATCATGATTGTCCTAGCGGTTAGTAAAGATAATAAGCGCGACGTTTTTGCTTCAACATCTGTTCGTTGAGTGTGACTGATTGACGCTCATCTCGCCACGCATTTCTCACCCTGCTCCCTTGCAAGCTTGTTGGATTGCGGTAGGCTTTGAGCAGAGAAAACAAGCTGAACAGAACAAGGAAATCCCCCGATGCGCGTCGACTACCACCAACGACTGGTTCCTGTGATTCGTTATTTAGAACAACACTTTAATGAACCACTCAACCTGCCAGAAGTGGCCGCGCTGGCGAACCTTTCTCCTTATCACTTTCATCGTACCTTCAAAGCCGTGCAAGGCGAGACATTGGCTGATTTCATTCGACGTTTGCGTCTAGAAGCCGCCGCCGATGACTTATTCAAATCTAAGCAACCGGTATTGAACATTGCCCTAGAGTACGGATTTTCTAGCTCACAGAGCTTAGCCAAAGCCTTCAAACAACATTATGGCGTTACACCTACGGCCTTTCGTGACTGCGAAAACTACCAGCAGTTTTCTGAATTAGCACGAAACAGCAAGATTGGACACACGTTGCGCAAGAATGGAAACGAAGTAACACCAAGCGATTCATATACTGGCTCTGAACTCACCAAATGGAGCACGACAATGGAAACGCAAAACTTTGAAAAAGCAAAACTGGCTTACATTCGCGTAAACGGCCCTTACGGCCAAGGCTATGAGGAGCCCTCAGGTCGCCTGTATCAATGGGCAGGAATAAAAGGTTTGGCAGGCAATACCTGCATCTTCATCTACCATGACAACCCAGAAATCACGCCAGACGAGAAGTGCCGTACTGATATCTGCTTGATGGTGCCAGAAGATACCGAAGTTCCGAAAGGCATTGAGCTGCAAGACTTCCCCGGCGGTCAATATGCGGTGATGCGCCAGCACATTACTGACCCAAGCCAATACTCAAAAGCGTGGGATGATGTCATGAGCAAGGTAATTGAATCCGGTATTGAGAACGACGACCGTCCTTGCTTTGAGCTTTACCACAGCTTCGACCCACAAACGCATCATGCAGACGTTAGCTTCTGCACCGCCATCAAATAAACCAAAAGCCTGCATCGTTGCAGGCTTTTTCATTTCTTACTCTGGTTGATTAAGTCCGTTCTTCCAAACGCTGTTTATCTTTTAATCCAACTACTTAGAACACGAATGAATACCTCAGTATTTTCGTGATCCTACTTCGCGTTTTGAGCACGCGCATTCATTCGCTCGGCTGAGTTGGGATTCATTTCACAGATTATTCATGAAGCGAACCTAGACTGAAAAAATTCCATCGACCCCGTTAGACCTACAACGCTAGGCACAATAAAAACTAGGTACTACAGCACCTCTAGGACATTCCATGAAGAAGAACTTACTTGCCATTGCTCTTGGTAGCGTGATTGCGCTGACTGCTGCCCCATACTCTATCGCGGCTAACGATGCTGCTGTCCAATCTTCCGCCGACTACTCACAGATCGTCACCAAACGTCAGGTTGTCGACCAACTGCTGAATGACGCGGTACAAGCATTCAAATCCCCTGCGCGTATCTCGCATGCGGGTTTTACCGCCAAAATGCCGAGCAACATGGAGATTGTTACCGACCGCTTACTAGAAGCATACAAACTTGAGCCGTACCGCACTGATCTACTGATTTCTGCAGCAAACGCGCAGATCTATAACAAGAATGCAGACCGCGCGATTGAACTGTTTGAACAAGCCCTTTCTGTTGCACCAGACGATGTGGATTTGCACGCCTACTTAGCAGTGTGGCAACGGTTTGAGGGCAACCAAGCGGAATCAGCAAAACACATGGCGACGCTCACTAAACTCAATGCAGGTAAAGCGGCAGATATCCAACGCATCTTCGACACCGTAGACCGCGTACTTGCAACGCCACTAAAAGAGAAAGCCGATAAAGGCAAACTGGATGACAAAGGCGCAATCGTCACATTGGGATACGCACTGAACCCAGATGGTTCAATGCATCAGATCTTGGTTGAGCGTTTGGAAACCACGCTAGCCATGGCGAAAGCAAACCCAGACGCGTTGATCGTATTGACGGGCGGCGTACCGAAGAACCACAAAACCGAAGGCAAGTTAATGGCAGATTGGCTGATTGAAAAAGGCATCAGCACAGATCGCATCATTGAAGAAAACTACGCCACCAGCACGGTAGGTAACGCCCTATTCAGCAGCTATGCATTGGCGCGTCATAACATCAAACACGCGACCATCATAAGCTCAGCGAGCCACGTGCGCCGTGGTCAAACCTTGTTTGAAATCGCAAGCTGGCAAACTGGCCCGCAAGACATCACTTTCGACACCGTGAGCTATCCAGACAAGCCACTGAAAGACTTAGCCAAAGCCAGCGATGGCGAACTGCTTGGTATCTACCGCGACGCACTTCGTACTTACGGCATGTGGAGCTACCGCTCTTACCCGCTAGAGTCGCGTTAATACACTAGAGCCAGAAAGCAAAAGAGACCGCGTTAATGCGGTCTCTCATAGAATCATTTGAACATGATGCAGTGGTCAATCAATGCGTTTTGTAGGTTTTGTTTGTCACTCAGAATCACTAGAGCATAGATAGTATTTTTGTCACCAATTCGGTAAAGCAGCTTGAATCCATCAAAGCTAAATTGCCGGATGTCGTAAACACCGATTGTTGTCAGTTCATAACAAGGGGGATAGATAGACGGGTTATTCAAAACGTTGTGTTCAAACCTCTGCTGAACCGCAATTAATCTATCAATCACATCGTTGCGAGCGCTCCAGTTCGATAAATAGTTAATACTCTGAATAGCCGTATTTTCAAAGGTTTGTGTATAGAGAACTTTTGCTTCCATGCTCGTATCAAACTCAATCTTTGAGTGCTGCTAACGTGCTCTTCATATCTTCTGATGACTTTACACGTTCATTCGCAACATCATTTTGAGCAAAGCTAACAAACTTCATTAAAGCAATGGCTTCATCACGCTTCTGACGTTCTTCATAAGACTCAACGACATAAATAGGCTTACCATTTTGCGTAATCGTCATTGGTTCATCCAGCTCAAGCTTCGCAGCATTCTTTTTTAGATAACTTACCGTTTCAGTGCTCATCACATGACTCCTATCGGCAACCCCGCTGGTGTAACAACAAGCGAAACCAGCCGAGCTATACTGCAGGTTTGACCGAAATATTTGAATCAATAGAAAGTGCTAATCACATTCTATTTTTCGTTTAGATTTTGACCTAATCTTGCCAACTATACCTATGCATTTCGAACAAACCAAATTAAGTTTAAATTTAGACTCCTACTTCAAATATAGAAAAAGCCTGCGTACTTGCAGGCTTTCTTGTCTTTGTGCAGTGATAAGAGCCGCTTAAATTGCTTCGCCGTTTACCGTTACTGCCACATCAATGTTGCCACGAACTGCGTTTGAATATGGGCAAACTTGGTGTGCAATGCGCGTTAGCTCTAGCGCTTGTTCTTGCGGCATGTCTAGCTCTACCGCTAGGCTCACTGTTAGTGCAAAGCCGCCGTTATCGTTAGGACCGATGCCCACTTCCGCTGTTACGGGTGCACTTTTCAGATTTACTTTACCTTCACGTGCTACGTGCAGAATCGCGTTAGAAAAACACGCTGAATAGCCCGCTGCGAAAAGCTGTTCTGGGTTAGTTGCTGCGCCTGTGCCGCCCATTTCCTTCGGGTATGACAGCTCTAGATCGAGAAGACCGTCATCAGTTTTTACTTGACCATTACGACCAGCCAAAGCGGTAGCTTGAGTTTTGTATAGAGTAGTCATGCGAGTGTCCTTCTTAATTTAAGTTGTGCACAATTTAATTGCTTGCAATCTTATATCGAAGTGAAGATAGTTTGCAACTATATTGTGCACAATTTATTTTATAACTCTCTTTCTCTGTAAGCAGGTAGGCAACGCCAATGAGCCAGTGTTACACCGACAACACCATGACCGACGACGATAAACTCTTACTCGAAAACCAAGTTTGCTTCCCGCTCTACAGCGCTGCAAACGCAGTGATCCGAGCTTACCGCCCGTTGTTGGACGAGCTTGATCTGACTTATTCGCAGTACCTAGTGATGATGGTGCTGTGGGAGAAAGATGGTGCTAGCGTGAAAGAGTTGGGGTCTCAACTGCATTTGGACTCAGGCACACTCACGCCGCTGCTTAAACGCTTAGAAGCAAAAGGCTATGTAGAGCGCGGCCGAAGTGAAACCGATGAACGCGTTCGCGTACTCAATCTAACAGAGCAAGGTCGTGACCTTAAAGAACAAGCTAAGTCTGTGCCAAACGCCATGATGTGCAAAATCACCTTAGAGCTGGATGAAATGATCATGCTGAAGAAGCTATGTGGCAAAGTGCTCGACAATCTGAGCTAACAAAATAGAAGCATTCGCTTCCCCACTTCCTATTAGAAAGAGCCTGCCGAGATGCAGGCTCTTTCGATCTTATTCAGATCATCCACTTAAGGTCCTCATCAGTATTCTCTATTGTTACTCTGCCTTCATCTTCAATAAAACCTATCAATGCAAACCCACTTACATCGGATTTCCCTATCAAGTGAAATAGGAAATGGCTATCAATAGGATAGTTACAAGCGATTTTCCTTAAACACACTCCGATGAGAATATACTTTCCGAAAGCAACAACAGCTCAGCTTAAAACATTCAAAGGAAAGTAAATTATGATTAATACTCAAATCAAACCATTTGCAGCTACAGCGTACAAAAACGGTGAATTCGTTGAAGTAACAGAACAAGACGTTCTAGGTAAATGGGCAGTATTCTTCTTCTACCCAGCAGACTTTACGTTTGTATGTCCAACAGAACTGGGCGACCTAGCAGACCACTACGAAGAGCTACAAAAACGTGGCGTAGAAGTTTACTCAGTATCAACTGACACACACTTCACTCACAAAGCATGGCACGACAGCTCAGACACAATCGGTAAGATTCAGTACTACATGCTTGGCGACCAAACAGGCAACATCACAAACAACTTCGGTGTGATGCGTGAAGGTCAAGGTCTTGCAGACCGTGCAACGTTCCTAATCGACCCAGAAGGTACTATCCAAGCAATGGAAATCACTGCTGAAGGTATCGGTCGTGACGCAGAAGACCTACTACGCAAAGTGAAAGCAGCTCAATACGTAGCAGCGCACCCAGGCGAAGTTTGCCCAGCTAAATGGAAAGAAGGTGAAGAGACACTAGCTCCATCACTAGACCTAGTTGGCAAAATCTAAGCCACTGAAATTTAAGTTCTAATCAGTTCCGATTTCCTTTTTCTGATTAGAACTGAATTAGAGAGCACTTCAGGTTAGATACCTTGACGACCTTCTGCCTGATTTGCTCTCTCCCCCTCAGGTTTTATCTACAGTAACCACTTTTTAGTTTTAATTAAGGTAGTAACAACTATGTTAGACCAAGCGATCCAACAACAACTCAAACAATATCTGGCTAATGTAAAAGAAGAAGTTCGTTTAGTGGTTAGTCTAGATGAAAGCAAAGCATCGAATGACATTTTGTCTCTAGCGAACCAAATCGCAGAGATGAGCGACCTAATCACCGTTGAACGTGACGACAACGCAAGCGCACGTAAACCAGTGATGGCGGTAACTAACCCAGCAAAAGGCACAGCACTACGCTTTGCAGGCTTACCAATGGGTCACGAATTTACCTCTCTAGTATTGGCACTGCTTCATTCGGGCGGTCACCCAATCAAACTAGAACCGGAAGTGATTGAGCAAATCGCAGCACTAGACAAAGATCTAGACGTAGAAATCTTCATTTCATTGTCGTGTCAAAACTGTCCGGACGTGGTTCAAGCGTTCAACATGATGGCGGCGATCAACCCGAAAGTAAAAGCAACCATGATCGACGGTGGTTTGTTCCAAGATGAAGTGAAACAACGCGACATCATGGCCGTACCAAGCGTATTCGTGAACGGTGAGCTATTCGGTCAAGGTCGTATGTCTCTGACTGAAATCCTAAACAAAGTGGATGACGGCGCGAGCGAGAAAGCCGCAAAAGCACTGAGCGAGAAAGATCCATACGATGTACTTGTTGTCGGCGGTGGTCCTGGTGGTAGCGCAGCTGCTCTATACGCCGCTCGTAAAGGTATTCGCACTGGTGTGGTTGCTAAGCGTTTTGGCGGTCAGGTTATGGACACCATGGCAATCGAGAATTTCATTTCGGTAAAACGTACTGAAGGTCCAAAACTGGCAACTGACCTAGCAGAACACCTAAAAGAATACGACGTAGATGTTGTGACTGAGCAACAAGCTGAGAAGCTAATGGGCGCAGCACACACAGAAGATGGTTTGATTCACATTCAACTTGAAAGCGGCGCAACGCTGAAGAGTAAGAGTGTCATCCTTAGCCCTGGTGCACGCTGGCGTGAAATGAACGTTCCGGGTGAGCAAGAGTACCGCAACAAAGGCGTCGCGTACTGCCCACACTGTGACGGTCCACTGTTCAAAGGCAAGAAAACTGCGGTTATCGGCGGTGGTAACTCAGGCATCGAAGCGGCTATCGACCTTGCTGGTATCGTAGAACACGTAACGGTTCTTGAATTTGCAGACGTACTTCGCGCAGACCAAGTACTTATCGACAAAGCGAACTCACTACCAAACGTAGACATCATCACGATGGCGCAAACAACAGAAGTAGTGGGCGACGGTACTCGCGTAACAAGCTTGAAGTACAAAGACCGCAACACAGATGAAATCAAAGAGATTGAACTGTCAGGTATCTTTGTTCAAATCGGTCTAGTACCGAACACAGAATGGCTAAAAGATTCAGAAGTAGCGCTATCTGAGCGCGGCGAAATTGAAGTCGGCAGCCGTGGCGATACTAGCCTAGAAGGTGTCTTCGCAGCGGGTGACGCAACAACCGTTCCTTACAAACAGATCATCATTGCGATGGGTGAAGGTGCAAAAGCAAGCTTAGGCGCATTTGACTACCTAATCCGTAAGCAAGGTTAATCTCCAAATTTCTTGGACACAAAGCGCACGGTGCTGTGTTTTCTTCCCCGGAAAACCAATCGGGGCACCGTGACAGCGATGAGTAACAAGAAATAAAATCAAAAAACTAGAAGCCCAAAGACTTTGCCAGCAGGTACTAACTGCTGGCTTTTTTGGTTTTTTTTTTTTTGGGGGGGGGGGAACAAATTATTACTAGAAATAACAGAGTAAAATAAAGCTGCCGAAATACACTTAGGGTGAAACATTGCGGGCTTTAACTCGTTTCTACTGCTTCAAATATCAGACCTTTTAGCTGACAACGATGGTAAATTTCATACAAACCACCTAATTCATCATTGCAGTAAACACCGCTTCCGTTATTTTCAATCCTGAACAAGCCTCCGGATTTGATTGATTTAATACTCAACACTAATTTTTTAAACCGCTTTACACGACTTGGCTTACCATTAGCTCTTACATTTAACACAGTGCGATCCTTATCAATGGCATCGCAAGTTTTGAGTATGTTTATGGCATACCAACGCTCGCCAGCGACGCGTAATGGCAAAAACTCACAACTGGAATCAAGAGCTTCGTTTATTTGATTATATGCGGACTCAGAACAAGCAAACTCGCCTGCACGCCAGATTGCAAAATCAGGTTTTGTTGTAAGCATGTGGTTATCACTCACCCACTCCAAATCAATAATCATCCAAGTATCAGCGACACGCTCACCACATAACTCCCGCAAATCGCCATCCGAGTATTGTATAGAAATCTCTAGTTGAGTTTCTTGTAAAAAAGGGAAATTCTCAACATCATGATTAAGTGTAAAAACTTTCATCTTTTGCTTACTTAAATCAAACGGTTAACTGGAAGTCCCCATCATGTAACATCTTTCCAATCTTGCACAAGGTTTCAATGATTTCTGTGTGAGCCAACTCTTCAGTGTCAGCTGCCTGACCTTTATAAATGGCGTCTACAAATAAAATCAAAAAAGCCCTTTACCTCAACTTTACTTGAGGTTTTAGCATATTCATCGTTGGCTAGAAAATGACAAAAAGGAGCACATCATGATCCAACTAGAACATATTAACTTAGTCGTGAAAGATATCCCTGAAATGCTGAAGTTTTACCAAACTGCATTTCCACATTGGTACGTGCGTGATGAAGGTAAAGGCGAATGGAGTGGCAAACCAAGAAACTGGCTACATTTTGGCGACGAGTATCAATACATAGCCATGAGTGACCATGGCGAAGAAGAAAACCGCGAGTTGAGCGGGCACCAAGTTGGGCTAGCGCATTTTGCTTATGTGACCAACAACGTCGATGCAATCATCAAAAGACTAACCGATGCAGGTTATCCGATTGCCCAACCTGGTGCTGATGAACCATATCGCAAAAATGTGTATTTTGTTGACCCTGCAGGTTTTGAGATTGAATTTGTTGAATACCTGGCGGATGACCCAAAACTTCGTAACCTGACAAGCTAAAAGAGATGTAAATAATAAAACGCCAGCAGATAGTGACTGCTGGCGTTTTATTTTTTATCTATCGGGCTTCTTTATCGCATTAGCGCTGTTTGGCAAAAACCTGAGTCCAGTAATACCCGTAACGTGCAGAGTGATTTTCGACAAGCGACGCGCCCATCTGATCAAAATCCGCACTCATGATATTAAGGCAGTGACCTTCACTCGATAACCAAGCATTCACGACGGCGTTAATGGTGCTTTGCCCTACGGCGACATTCTCACCAATGGCGCTCCAAGCATAACCCGTTGCGTTAACTCGATCTGACATTTTGCTGCCATCAGAGCCTGTGTGGCTCATGAAATCGCTGTTCGCCATATCGCTTGAATGTCGATAAGCGGCGCTTTCCAAATCGTAGCTCCAAGTCAGGGCCCCAACAGGTGGCATGGTGGTTGCGCCACACTGTTGTGTAGTAGAGCGAGCGCTGTTGACCGCTGCAAGCATCTGCTCGGCAAATGTGCCTTGTGACGATGTGGAACCTGTGTTTTGTGAGCCGCTTTCTGCTGGGGCTGACGACTCCCCATCGCCGCCACATGCGCTGAGAAGTAGGGCCAAAGCAGGCACTAAGATCTTAGTTGGCATTGTCTTTCCTTTATGAGTGACGAAGAGCAAACTGCGCTTTTCGATAATAACGCCCAATAAACTAACAAAAACCAATAAAAGCGCCATATAGCTTAGGGGGTTTTAACCAAAGACTCACATGAAGTTTTCAATCGCCTTGGTTCGGTCGATAAATCGGCAACGTTTCAGCCCAAGTATGGAATGGCGTTTCATCCATATCCTGTATTGCTTGAGTGATAAAATCGATGAACACCCTAACTCGTGCAGGCACATATTCCCGGTTGGCATAGAGAAGATACACGCCATTTCCTGCTTGGCGCATGCTCGGAAATATCGGCACTAAACGCCCCGCTTTAAGCCAGTCTCTCGCGATAAAATGAGGGATCTGAGTTAATCCTAAGCCTTCTGCGCAAAGCTCTGCCATGGATTCACCGTCATTTACAATGTAGTTTCTTTCGGGGTCATATTCACTCGCACCGTCTGGTTCTGGCATCCGAATCGGCAACAGTTTCCCCGTTTGTTTAAAACGAAAACGAACCCAAGAATGGTCATTGAATACATCCGGGCCACTCGGAACACCATGGCGCGCTAAGTAATCCTGACTGGCACAAATGATAAAATCGATAGGGCTGAGCTGACGCACAATCAATTGACTATCGTGAACGACACCAGAGCGAATCGACACATCAATACCTTGCTCAATAATATCAACGTAGGCGTCATCGTAATGAATATCGATAGTGATGTTAGGGTAGCGGCGACAAAACTCTTTTAATAAAGGACGAATATAGAGGCGACCGTACGAGACTGGCACATTAATCTTAAGCTGCCCTGAAAGCGCATCATTGTGACTTTTTAATGAATCCTCACATGCCGCCAGCTCCTCCAGTACAAACCTAGCAGTATTTGCGTACCTACGACCAGCTTCTGTCAGGCGGCTCTGTCGCGTAGAACGTTGAAAAAGCTGTATACCCAAATCGCTTTCAAGACGATGTATGGCTTTACTCACGGTCGAAGGGTCAGTGCCATACACTTTGGCAGCCGCAGCAAAACTACCGCCATCTAAAGTGGCAATAAAAAATCGTAGGGACCGTATCTTATCCATATAACCAATGAACTCTATTCATGAATTTTATTCACTTTAGTAAAGACAAAGTGGCTCTTCAATCACTAATTAGCCTAAATATAATGAACCTCAATAACTTGATGCTCTGTTAACGAGGAAAAAACCATGGGTAAAAACGGATTGAAGAATGCACTACAACTATTGATAGCGACACTAGTCCTATTCTTTGGGATGCTTCAAACAGCACATGCCGCAGATAAACGAATTGGTATTCTGGTTTACGATGGCGTACTGACCTCTGATGTTACTGCGCCTTTAGAGGTTTTTGGCGTCGCAAGTCGTCTCACTTGGTTTAGTGATTATGACGTGCTCACCATTTCCGTCTCAGATCAGAAAACCATCACCACTGAAGAAGGATTAAAAATTGGTGTGGATGCTTGGATTGGTGATCTGCCGGAACTCGACGTATTGGTTTTAACATCCAGCTATGACATGGATGCACTAATCGAAAATAAAGATCTCATTCACTTTGTTAAAACTACCTCAAAGGCGGCAGATTGGATGGCAAGTAATTGCTCTGGCGCGTATTTGTTAGCCGAAGCTGGCCTTTTAAACGGCAAAAAAGCAACAACTTGGGCCGGAGGTGAAAACGGCTTTCAAAGAGATTACCCAGCAGTCAAAGTACAAGTCGACCAGAATTTTGTCATTGATGATGGCGTTATCACTTCGAACGGTAGCCTAGTTAGCTATCAAGCTGCTCTTAAGCTACTTCACCTTATGACTTCAGAGTCTAAAGCTCAGGAAGTCGCAGATGCCATCCAGTACTCACGCTTTTCCAACCAACCATTTTAAGCGTGTAAGAAAGAAATCAGAGTCACCCTTCGATATTTGGAAGGTTAACTCTTCGAATTTGTCTTCCTAATCGAACAACCCTTTTTATCACTGTAAAAGCGATAAAAAGGGTTGTCGTTCATCTGGCAGACACAACGTGCTCTCCAAACTTTTTATCTTAATGCTATGGAAAAACATAAACGTTACGAAGCACTGACGAAAGATCGATACCAAGAGATTTACCGTCTCGCGTATTGGTTATGCAAAGATCACCACCTTGCTCAAGATTTAGCGCAAGAAACCTTTCTGAAAGCGTGGCGATTCTTTGATAAATTAAATGACCCCAACGCCGCGAAGTCTTGGCTCATTACTATTTTGCGTCGTGAGAATGCTCGGCGCTTTGATAGAAAACAGTACGATTTTGTCGACATTGATGAGTGTGCAATACAGACAAAAACCTACCCTGGCAGTGACTACGACATGGCCCAAGATTGGCTTCAAAAACAAATGATGATTCTCGAACCCAAATACCGAGAGCCGTTGCTCTTGAGCTTAGTGGCTGGGTTGAATCATGATGAAATTGCCCAAGCCTTGAGGCTCAACCACAACACAGTGGCGACTCGATTATTCAGAGCGCGTAATCAGATCATCGCACAGAAGGAGAGTCATTAAGACACAAAAAGTAGTCAATCATGTAAACTAACTGGCTATGCTCCGGTCTATTTCATAAGTCGTTACACAACTCGACGCTTTAACGCTTTACATCAAGCGCGACTAGATGAACACTTCTTGTCAAAGTACAATAACAGCCGACATAGAGTAGAGTCAGTAAAACATTATGAGTAACACGACGGCGAAAAAGCCGAATCCCTTATTTGAAATCCTTTTCAACGTATTTATCCCTTCCTTCATTTTGATGAAGTTTAGTGGCGATGAGCATCTAGGGACAGCAATGGCGCTGGTTGTCGCTTTGCTATTTCCTATCATTTATGGCGGTATGGACCTTGTCCGTAACAAGAAATTTAACTTTATTTCTGCTCTGGGCTTTATCAGTGTTCTACTAACTGGTGGCATCGGCTTGTTAGAGCTTGATACACGCTGGTTAGCACTAAAAGAAGCCCTGATTCCTGGCCTGATCGGTTTAGCGGTTTTGGGTTCAACGTTTACCCGCTACCCGCTGATGCAGAAGTTAGTACTGAATGACACTGTGTTGAACCTCGCGTTGATTAACCAACGTTTAAAAGAAAATGGTAAAACCGATGCGTTCGAACGTTGCCTTATGTCTTCTAACTACCTGTTTGCAAGTACTTTTGCGTTCTCATCTGCAATGAACTACTTCCTTGCGACTTGGATTGTGACTAGCCCTTCTGGTACTGCTGCCTTTAACGAAGAGTTAGGAAAAATGACGCTGTACAGTTACCCAATGATTGCCATCCCAAGTATGTTGATGATGTTCGGTATTTTTTATTACATTTGGCGTCAAGTACGTGCGATGACATCGCTCGAAACAGAGCAAATCTTCCATCTAAAATAGCCCAATCATTACAAGTAAACCCATAAAAAAGGGAGGATTTTATCCTCCCTTTTCTCAACAGGCTCACTGTAATTCACAGCGTCAAAATGATTTTTCCTGACACTGCTGACGAGCGTCGCTCAACCATTTCAATCGCTGTTTGAAAGTCCTCTAACGGCAGATCATATGCAACGTTTAACTTTATGTCGCTGCTAATAAAGTGTTCTAACATTTCAGCAAACACCGTCTTTCTCCCGCCTTTACCTACCGATTCTTCCCAATACCGCAAAAAGAATGTACTAAAGTCGATGTTGTTGGCCTTCATCGATTCAAAAAACTCAGGCGTATAAGGCGTTAACGACAATGTTCCGTAGTTGATGTATTGGCCGTTTTCTTTCAAGGTACGAATGAGATCCGTGCCAGCCTCACCACCTATCGCGTCCAGAGCGACCGTTGGTTGTGGCAGTTGGCGCGTTTGCAGCTGCGCTTGTAGTTCTTTCTTCGCGTCCAACACTGGAATCGTATCGTACGGATACTCGTCTCGCTTTGAGGTCACAGCAATCAGTGCAAAACCCAGTGAATGGGCGAGCTGGGCAAATATCTTACCGATCGCTGACCCAGCTGCATTGATGATCACCACATCGTCTTTGTTCAACTTAGCTACTTTAGTGGTGATCACCCACGCGGTTAACGCGTTGATGTACAACTGACAGGCATAGCCGTTCTCCAAACTCTCAGGTAGTGGAAAAAGATTCTCAGGCGAGGCATCTATATAGTATTGCCAAGTACCACTCATCGCCACCAACACCTTTTGCCCAACTTGAAGGTCAGTTTGACCAACTGCACTGACTTCCACCACACGCCCAACCGCTTCAAATCCCGGCACGCGAGGTGGTACGTGAACGCGGCGGTATTGCCCAACACCATGAATGGAAAGCAAGTCACTTGGGTTAATATTGGTGGCTTCCAGTCGCACCCGAACCTTGCCCTGAGCAAGCGGTTTGAGGGGCTCTTTTTCCAACGACAGCGACGTTTTGGGTTGACCAAAACAGAATTGATTCACTCGAGTATTTATCGTTGGTGCCATTGCTATTCATACCATGTAATTGAAATTCAAGAAGGAAGTTTCGTAACTTCTACTCAAAAGCATTAAGTGAAGTCGAAACTCTGTACTTCTACCTGCGCGATGCGCCGTTCACTCTAAACTGTTGTGGCGTCATATCAAAATAGGCTTTAAATGCTTTGATGTAGGATGAGTCGTTTTGATAACCCACTAGGTCTGCAATGGCTTGGATTGACAACGATTCATCTAACAAAGAAAGCGAGTAAATTAGCCGAATTTGTTGCCGCCAAAGTAGAAATGAAGTGTTGAATTCCTTGGCGAACAGCCGTGATAAAGTACGCTCAGACGCCCCAATTTTCTCCCCCCACTCTTTTAGCGAACAGCTCAACGCTGGCTCGTCAGTCAGTCGCTCGAAAATCAGTTTTAGTCGTCTGTCTTGTGGCAGCAATAACTGAAATGTCTGCACGTTGCGTTTCAAAATTTGATCATGCAGCACCGCCAGCAAATGCAGCACTTCTTCGTGGCTTGTCTCACCTTCACACTGTCTGCGGATCTCTTGTAAAAGCTCATTTAAAAACGACGTTAAAGCAATGGTTCTCACTTGTGGCTCGTACGTTGCGCCAAACTCAGGGTTGAGGTAAATACCAACAAATATCGTGTTGCTTAGAGCAATCGACTCGTGTTGAACACCCGCAGGAACAAATAACGCAGAGGTGTGCGGAACCAAATGCTGATAATGCTCCGTTTGTGTTTGCAATAACCCTTTGATAGGAAAGATGATTTGATGCCAAGTGTGTTGATGCAGCGCATCAATGTAACCTTTTGGCATGTCGATGGTTTTCACCAAAACAGGAGAATGGGGATTCGCGTCCATCATCTTATTGGAGGTGACGACGCCTGACTTCGAATCAATTTGGCGAGTTAGCATTGTTAGTTGTCTTTTCATCCCTACACCGACACAAGTTTACTAGGCTATCATGCTCCGCATCGCGAATGAAGGTAAACACTTTATCTCTCATTCAAATAATAAGGAGGTTACATGAAGAAAATCGGCGTCGTAAAAGCAGTGCTAGCAGGGAAAACCGTCCCTTATGCTCATGGTGCGCAAAGCGCAATCAACAAACAAGTGCTGCCTGAGCGCCAGCATGCAACAGAGCTCGGTTTTATCAGTGATGAGCAAGGTGATCCGCGCTTTCATGGTGGCATTCAAAAAGCGCTTCATATTTACCCAAGCGAACACTACCCAATCTGGCAACAAGAATTAGGCGAAAGACCAATTTTCCAATCCGCCGGCGGCTTTGGCGAAAACATCAGCTCCGAAAGCGTCACCGAATCCACGATTTGCTTGAAAGATAAAATTCGCATCGGCTCAACACTACTGGAAGTGTCGCAAGGTCGCATGCCTTGTTGGAAACTTAACGTACGCTTTGACCAACACGACATGGCGAGAAGACTGCAAGATACGCTTCGAACAGGCTGGTATTTCCGAGTGCTGGAAGAAGGCGATATCGGTGCAGGTGACGAGATTATTCTGTGCGAAAGACCTTATCCAGAATGGCCATTGGCTCGTATCATGGGTGCGGTTTTCACTGGCTGTTTAGATAGAAAAGAACTCACTAAGCTGTCTGAGCTGCCGTTAGTCGAGTCTTGGGGCAAGCTGGTCGAGCGCCGTCTAGAAACTGGTGAAGTCGAAGATTGGGAAATGCGCTTGATTGTCCCAACTGCCGTTAATACTCAAAAGTAAAATTTGTAAGCCATGCTCTGAACCGACTATGCCGTCAAGAGCGTGTTTTTTTGGTTTACTTCGCACTCGGGGCTGGGCGTTTCGACTTACCTTGGAACTGCTTAATGCTCTTCTTAGCATGAGTTCGGCGGTTGGCTTTTTTATCGCGTGGCGCGCGTTTGCTCTCGCCAGTTGATGGCTTATCCGTTACTGGAAAACCAACCAGATCTTGCACTAGCAATGCACGTTGAGTCAGGTGACGAATCGCGTTTAGTGCGTCCATTTCACCATGACAAACCAATGACACCGCCACACCTTGTTGGCCTGCGCGAGCGGTACGTCCTACTCGGTGAACGTAAGTTTCTGCATGCATTGGCAGTTCAAAGTTGATCACTACAGGTAATTGCTCAATGTGAATGCCACGCGCTAGTAGTTCGGTGGCAATCAACACCTGAATTTGCCCAGATTTAAACTGCGCCAGTGCTTCTTCTCGCTCATCTTGACTCTTATTGCCATGCAGCGCATTGGTTGAGATGCCCGCTTTATTCAGCTTCTTCGCTAAGCCATCGGCGTTCTCTTTCGCACCAATAAAGACTAATGCCTGAGCCCACGCGTTTTTTTGAATCAGTTCAATCAATGCCTTGGTTTTACTGCCTTTGTTGACGAGGTACAGCGTTTCAGCAATATCTTGGTTGGTGCTGTTTTCTTGATGCGCTGCAACTTGCTTTGGTGCCTGCATAAGCAGCTTCGCTTTACCCTTCAACTCATCTGAAAACGTTGCCGAGAACATCGCGGTTTGACGCTGATTGAAGGTTTGCATCGAAATCTTTTGTACGTCAGGCCAAAAGCCCATATCCAACAAACGATCCGCTTCATCCAATACTAGATAATGAACATTGCTCAAATCCAGGCCATTGTTTGCTAGGTCAACCAAACGACCTGTCGTCGCGACAAGGATATGAGGATTTGTCGCTAGCGCCTGCTGTTGTTGCTCTTTATCAACGCCGCCACACAAGCACACTGTTTTAATGCCAATAACTTGACCAACTTGGTTAACTGCTTCACTCACTTGCATTGCCAGCTCACGCGTTGGCACAAGAATCAGCGCCTTTTGCTCTGGATTGACACCCAGCTTTTCCAACAAAGGCAAACCATAAGCAAGGGTTTTGCCGCTGCCTGTATTTGCCAAAGCCAATAGATCTTGACCAGCCAACAGCTCAGGAATGGCCAACGCTTGAATATCGGTCGGTTTCTTGAAGTCTTTTGGCAGTGCGTGAATCAGCTCAGAACTCAATGAGAGAGTAGAAAATGGCATTAGCGAAACCTTGTACTTTTGGTTGAAGAAGCAATAAAAACAATGAAGATGCGGTAAAACGCAGGCGCGGACTTTATCACAATCTGCTAGGTGAACCATCCTATTTTAGGCGCTTAAACCAAGCGTCGCCTACGCAAATCGTCAGAAAACTAAAAAGCGCAAAAAAGCCGTTAGTCTGTACTGCCACAGAGCTAACGGCTAAAAACCCTTGAAGAGAACGCTTCATCAGCCTTTCACTGCGGCTGAAAAGAAATGTGCAGTTTATTAAAGCACAGCTTTACGATTCGGTAAGAACACTTCACCCAACATGCAACGAACCGAACCACCACCAATAGATTCTATGGTAGAAACGTCGAATGGCAGCAATTTACCGTGCGTTGCCAATTGGTTTCTTTGTGCTGGTGAAAATGCATCGTACGCCGATTGCGACATCGCAATCACCTTATCGCCGTTGATCGTTTCCAGTTGCAGAATGTTACCGCAGAACTGGTTCATCTGCTCAAGCGAAATTGAGATGACTTGCTTGTCTTTGGCGAGTGACTTCATTACAAAACGACGCTCAAATTCTGGGATCACTTCGTCACAAATCACG
This sequence comes from Vibrio sp. 779(2023), assembly GCF_033344285.1. NCBI lineage: Bacteria > Pseudomonadati > Pseudomonadota > Gammaproteobacteria > Vibrionales > Vibrionaceae > Vibrio > Vibrio sp. 779(2023). The sequence goes on along the minus strand of NZ_JAWPOM010000001.1, from coordinate 20,861 downwards.
CAAAACTGTTCGCCAACCGCCATCATCACATTGGTGTGATAAATCGGCGCACCAGACGGCAAACGAGTTTGGAAAGAAATCACTCGTTCATAGCCAATACGATCGGCGTAATCTTCTAAAACCAGACGATCACAACGTTGTGAGAGTGCGGCGTAGACCGTTTTATTTAGGTGGTCAAACACCATCACACCCGTGCTTTCTAAATACGCTTGCTCATCAAGATATTCAGTTAGACTGCTGCGTCGATGAACTTCTCGCCCTGCTTGCGCTAGTGCTGCCACAAGCGCATCGGGACGTACTTCTTTTTGACGGTTTTCACAGGCCATTGGAAAGGTGTACAACGTGCCATCTGGCGTAGTGCTAAACCAATTGTTTGGAAATACCGCGTCTGGCGTCGCAACATCTGAAGTTGGATAATCAAACTCAACAACTTGAACGCCCTCTTGACGCAGCGTTGCAACCATACTCGCGAACTCGGCCATTACTCGACGTGAGACTTCTTCTTGGCTAAGTGACACTTTATGTTGGAACTCATTATCTTGTGCGGTTTCTTCATTAAAACGAAACTCTTTCGGTGGCACCATCACTACGCAGTTTGCGGTTTGGCGCTGAGCACTTTGCGTGCTTTCTTCTTTCCCATTAGCAAATTGGGTCACTGATTCGTGTAATAGCATCCAATACATTCCTTATCACTAGAATGAGGAGATTGTAAATTTATTGTTAACTTCAGTTTTGCTGTTTTGACAATTAATTTAATTGCACAAAAGTAATTTTTGCTGCATTAAGTTCATTTTTCCTTAAATTTTATTGTCACTTTGCAGGTTTAAGCTTTTATGGCACCACGATGAACATGATAAGAATTCATCATAAGAATCAGAACCATAGACAATTACACTCATAACCAACTAGTTACATTTAAGACACAATCGGTTAGACTATTTTTTCGCCCCTCTCGTCAATCGGTCTGCTTTATCGAGGAGCAGGCAAAAAACTCTCATACACGCGGTTTCGTCCAAAGCAGCGTGAATCGATGGATTTAGCCACCCCAAATGGCACTGTTTTAACTTTAGGATGAGTTATGTTTAAACGATTTGAAGGCTTTACAGAGCCGTTCCCCAAATCTACACCGGATCAGCCTCCTTCAGGGATGTTCGCTTTTCTGCGTTATTACACTCGTGGTTATGAAAAGCCTTTGATCATCATGTCTTTGATGGCCACAATTGTGGCTGTTGTTGAGGTAATGTTGTTTGGCGCCATGGGACAATTGGTTGATTGGTTGTCTACCAGCAATCCAGAAACGTTCTTACAAGACAACAAATCGGATTTGATTTTCTACGGAGCCTTATTGCTGGTTGTCATGCCTATATTGGTGATCTTGTACTCGTTGCTCGTTCATCAAACGTTATTGGGCAACTACCCAATGTCTATCCGCTGGCTTGCACACCGGTATTTGCTCAATCAAAGCTTGAACTTCTATCAAGATGATTTTGCAGGTCGAGTCGCAACGAAAGTCATGCAAACCTCATTAGCTGTGCGCGAAACCGTGATGAAAGCTATGGATGTGTTTGTTTACGTTACGGTTTACTTCACCAGCATGATCATTATGTTAGCGACGGCAGACTGGCGTTTGATGATCCCAATGATTGTCTGGCTACTCGCTTACATCGCTATCCAAATCTATTTTGTCCCTAAGCTCAAAGACGTCGCTTCAGCACAGGCCGATGCACGTTCGACAATGACAGGGCGCATCGTCGACAGTTATACCAATATTCAAACCGTCAAACTGTTTTCTCATAGCCAGCGCGAAACCCAATATGCCGAGCAAGGCATGAAAGGATTTTTGAATACGGTCTATCGTCAAATGCGCCTAGTGACCGGCTTCGACGTCGCTGTAGAGATCTCAAACTATATTTTGGTCTTTTCCGTTGCTGCTTTATCTATTTACCTGTGGTTGGATAGTGCCATTAGCGTTGGCGCGATTGCGATTGCTGTTAGTCTTGCATTACGCGTAAATGGTATGTCGATGTGGATAATGTGGGAAGTTGGCGCCCTCTTTGAAAACATGGGAACCGTTGTCGATGGAATGAAAACGCTCTCTAAGCCTATTGATATTAAAGATAAACCAGGTGCAAAAGACTTGGTTGTCACTGAAGGAGGCATTCACTTTGATAACGTCAGCTTCCATTACGGTGAGAACAAAGGCGTAATTAGCCATCTCGATCTCAACATCAAACCAGGAGAGAAAGTCGGCTTGGTTGGGCGCTCCGGCGCCGGAAAATCGACTTTGGTGAACTTGTTACTTCGTTTCCACGATGTCGAAGACGGCAGCATTAAGATCGATGGACAGAACATCTCAGAAGTTACACAAGACTCTTTGCGTTCAAAGATCGGTATGGTGACCCAAGATACTTCTCTGCTACACCGTTCAATTCGAGACAATATTTTGTATGGCAATCCAGATGCGACAGAAGAAGATTTGCTGAAAGCCACTAAGCAAGCGCATGCCCATGAGTTTATCGAAACTCTGACCGACCCATTTGGTAATGTCGGATACGATGCGCAAGTTGGTGAACGTGGTGTAAAACTGTCTGGCGGCCAACGTCAGCGTATCGCAATATCTCGTGTGCTACTCAAAGACGCACCATTGCTGGTATTGGATGAAGCCACATCGGCTCTGGATTCAGAAGTCGAAGCAGCGATTCAGGAAAGCTTGAATGAGTTAATGCAAGGGAAAACGGTTATTGCTATCGCTCACCGATTATCGACCATCGCACAAATGGATCGCCTCATCGTGCTAGATAAAGGCAGCATCGTTGAACAAGGTTCTCATCAAGAACTCATTGCGAATAACGGCATTTACGCCCAGCTTTGGGCGCATCAAACTGGCGGATTTATCGCTGAAGAACTAGACAATCAACACGCTTCTTAACGAGTGATAAGCTCAATAAAAAACGGCGCTTTAAGCGCCGTTTTTTATTTTAATCCATGGCTAGACGCTCATATAGCCATTGTGGTTTCTCATATATGAAACACTCTCCATGATAAAGCTCACACTTTTTCTGCTAATATACCGCCTCGTTGCGTATCCATTGCAATGAACACAATACAGAGTATTGAGCCGTCTTCATTTGTCATTTCACTTTTTGAGAAACAGCTATACTCAATAGATGGCTTAGTTATTATATTAACAATAAGGTAATTAGCTTATGTGTAAATGTGGTTCAATGCAGATCGTACAACTCAAACCAAGTTGGGCTGACAAGCTATTTGGCTACTCAGAAAGATGGAAATGCCAACTTTGTTGTAAGATCTACCGCATCTAAAATTAAAAATAGAATCTTAGTTTTTCTAAGAAAAAGCAGTGGCCCGACAATGATTGTCGGGTTTTGTTTTTCTGAACATTCATTTTTTGTCCCTTCTCTACAAGACTACTCATCACGGCAAAACCTAGCATCTTAATGTGACTTAGGTATAGAATCAGGCCCACTTATTCTTTCCGATATTCATATATAACTGGTCACTATGAACAAAAGTTTGCTAACGAATGTCCTCGCTATCGCTTTGATGGCTGGAGGTCATCAATTACAAAACGACTATCTTTGGTATGCAGGGCTGTTTGCGTTCTCAGGCGCCATCACCAACTGGCTTGCCATCCATATGCTGTTTGAGAAAGTGCCTGGATTATACGGTTCTGGCGTGATCCCCGCACGATTTGAAGAGTTTAAACTGGCTATCAAAAACCTGATGATGGAACAGTTTTTTACTGAAGCGAACATTGACCGATTCTTGAATAAAGAAATGGCGGGCGGTGTGAACATCGATCTTCAACCAGTAATTGAGAAAGTAGATTTAAATCCAGCATTTGATTCCCTAGTGGAAGTAATTGAAGGTTCTCAGTTTGGTGGCATGCTAGCGATGTTTGGCGGCTCGGAAGCGCTACAACCCATGCGCCAACCTTTCGTCGAAAAGATGCAAGAATCCATCATTGAGTTGAGCAAGAGCGATAACATCAAAGAAGCACTGAAAGAGCAATTCGAATCTCCTGCAATGATGGATGAGATAAAGCAGAACATTGAAGGTATCATCGATCAACGTTTAAGCGAATTAACACCGGCATTAGTCAAAGAAATGGTGCAAAAGATGATTAAACAGCACCTTGGCTGGCTAGTCGTTTGGGGCGGTGTTTTTGGTGGTTTAATTGGCGTTATCAGCACCTTTATCGGGGCATAATCGCTCACCGATTTATTAAAAAGGAGCTTCGGCTCCTTTTTTAATCGTGAAAAAGTAATATACCAAGCCACGCTAAATAAGGAGGATCAACACATGCCTCGCCTAACCAAGGAGCTCGGGATTAACACCAAATCCCGTTTTATGTTCTTCTATGACCACTTCACTACGAGTTTGAATCACGCCCGGAAGCGTGCCTAACTTGCTCGACATAAACTCCTGATACGCTTTCATGCTCTTAACACGAACTTTTATCATGGTATCGAAATCTCCAGAGAGCGAGTAGCACTCTTCAATTTCAGGCATCAATTCCACCGCTTTCGCAAACTTTTCAAAAATAGAAAAACTGGTTTGGTCTAAACGAATATGGATGAATACTTGCACATCCAGCCCCAACTTTTCCGCATTCAACTCCGCATGATAACCATTGATATACCCTTCTTTTTCTAGTCGCTTTACACGGTCAGAACATGGAGAAGTCGTTAAGTTAATCAGCTTTGCTAGTTCTACAACCGGAATTCTGCCTCTCGAATGAAGCACTCTCAAAATATGTAAATCAATCCGGTCCAATTGATAACTCATTAACCCACTTCCTTGTAACCACTTAGAAAGCATCACATTAATCGTTGCTCAAACAATTGCAAACCATCAAATGCACAGCATGTGAAATTCAGCAGAGAATAACCAGAAAACAACGAAGGAGGGAAAGAGCTATGATTATTGCCGCTCACTTAGTAACCGTGATATGAAGAGAAAAAGCAACCTAGCGGCTCCCGCGGAGTCGCAAATTTGAAAGCGCATGACACGCCTGTATAGATATGTCGTTCGGGCAACACTGCCCTATTTAGCCATTAATCATGGCTATCACTCAGAATTAGAGTGCGGCCGATGTATGCCGTGTAGGATGTGGAACAACCTCTCCAATTGCACGATGATTACAACAACGGCAGTAGTATTGAGGCTCCATCTCGTAATAATGTTCACCTGATACAAATTTCGCCATCAGCTGTGTAAAACTCACCATTTTGCCTGTTAACGAGTCAACAGACTGAGGCTCGCAACGCTTCATAATCACTTTATGTTGCGTTGATTTTCTACAAGCTGCGCAATATATATCCGGCATTTCTCTTCTCCCTACTTTTTTCGTCCTACTGACAATTGACATATTTTGTTCAAAATAATTCCACAATTAAAAAGCTCCTTTAATTTTTTGTGCCCTATCTTCAAAAAATTGAACGAAAGTATCAAAAAACTGAGACATTGGTCAGACCTCAACTTTTGTACCATCAATATGAGCAAACGTGCTTATGTGTGTAATAATACGACACATTACACATAAGCAATTGTTCGGGCTTATTATTTAGTAAGGCGCATGACAACTACACGCCTGGCTAGATCGAGCTTTCGAGACGCCTTGTTATCTCGATTTACCCCGCAAACCAGTTGCTAGCAGCTATAGCCGTCTCATCAAGGAAGAAATGCATGACGATACAACCGATTCTCACTACCGAAAGACTCGTCCTCCGGCCATTCAATATCGATGACTGCCAACAAGTGGCTTTACTCGCTGGAGATAAGCGAATTGCCGACATGACAGCAAACATCCCTCATCCTTATGAGCGACCGATGGCGCAAGCATGGATAGATAGGCACGATCCGATGTATCAGCAGCATCAAGGCGTGGCGTACGCTATTACCTTGCGAAACACCGGGGAGTTACTTGGTGCAGTGAGTTTACCGCGTATCGAAGAGGGCTACGGTACATTAGGCTATTGGGTTGGCGTGCCACATTGGGGGAAAGGCTATGCATTCGAGGCCTCCAAAGCCTTACTCGAATTTGCTCGAATGCACTTTGAGTTAAACGGAATAACCGTGATGCATTTGGTGGACAATCAGCGTTCTAAATCGGTGATCCAAAAACTAAATATCCCTTACATCGGTGACAAAACATTGCGCATGCAAGGCAAAGAACGAAAGGTTTGTGTCTACCAACTCACGTTCGTCGCTTCTGAATAAAGTCGAGGAATATGTCGGATGATCATCCATGAAACTTCACAAAATCTGCCCAAGAACAACCCTTTCTTGCTAGGAACTGTATTGTTGTCGCTGTTCTATTTTTCCTACCTAGCAGACAAGATCGTCGAGTTTGGACTCGTAGCACTCACAATAATAGGATTGAAACTGCTCTCAACGTACTTCACGCGCCGCGCGTTCAATCCTAAAACGCTAGATATCGATGCAAGCACCAACACCTTGAAGTACCGCCAGGGCTCAACGGTTTACTTCCGTCTACCTCTTGATGACATTGTCAAAGTCCAAATACAGAAAGAGTTCTTCTCTAGCAAAAGTTTGATGCTCTACACAGTCAACGACGCTTACCAAGTGCCGAATTCAGACAATTTCGATTCTCTACAGTTAAAGGATTTAATGAAACAACTTGAAGAGAGAATTGATGATCAATCTCGCTAAAACGAAAAGAGAAGACATTCTAGAATGTTGCCAATTTGGTCTCTAAATAGAAAGACAAAAAAGCCAGCAATAACGCTGGCTTTTCTCTGTATTAGTCTTGTGCGACTTTCACGCGAATTTTGCTTTTTTCTACGTTCGTCAAATTCAGTGCTTCAAGAGCAGAAATGGCTTCTGCTTCGTCCGGCATGATGACAAAACCGAAGCCTTTCGACAAACCCGTGTCTTGATCAAGCACTAGCGAACACAGTTCTACTTTGCCGTACGCTGAGAATAATTTGCGGATATCTTGCTCGGTCATGTGACGAGCCAAGTTTCTTACTAAAAGTTTCATAATGAACCTAGTTGGTTTGATAACGGTTCGATTCTCTCAGTTTCTCTCTGGCAAACCAAGTGAATAATATGACGGCGTTGACTAGATCATTCTAAGTACATCTGTTTAAATGATTTTCCGTTCATTTTTCACCCATAGGAGAGTCGGCATGGAAACGAAACGTCTCAAACTCATCCCTGCTTGTTTAGAACGAGCCGAAGAGGCGCATCAAGCTGTCGTTCGCAGCCAAAAAACTCTCGAAGTCTATCTGCCGTGGGTACCTCATGTGCTGACATTAGAAGCGATGATAGAAGGGACAGAGAAAGCCATCGCAAACTTTGAAAACTTCGAAGAAGAGCTGCGTTACTACATCATTGAAAAGGAAAGCGATCGCTTACTGGGTGCGGTCGGCTTGATGATTCGAGATCCCGACGTACCGTCCTTTGAGATAGGTTATTGGTTAGATAATGCTGCCGTTGGCAATGGTTATGTTGCCGAGGCTGTGCTCGAAGTTGAGCGCTATGCGTTTGATGACTTGGGCGCCAAGAGAATCGCAATTCATGCTGATAGCACCAACCAAAAGAGCCGGGCTGTAGCCGAGCGCTGTGGTTATGAGTTCGAAGGAGAGCTCAGAAACGAACGTCTTACCACATCGGGAGAGCTGAGTAACACCGTTATTTACGCCAAAATTCGTCGCGACTAACACTCCAATCTAACCGAGCAATGCTAAGCTCTGATCTCAAGCTACCACCATTAACGTTAATTAAGTTTCAGATAAAACAAAGCCCGCTAAAATAGCGGGCTTTGTGTTCATATACGGGACTAGTCTAGTTCAACCAGTTTTTTCTCGAACGACTGGTGTTGGTCTAACACGTCTTGCGCAGCACCACCCGTTGCTTTACTTACCACAATGATAGCAAGCGTAGAGAAGATGATGCCCGGTACGATTTCGTACACATCAAACCAACCGCCAGTTAGCTGCTTCCAAACTACGATAGTGATACCACCAACAAGAATACCTGCTAACGCGCCGTTACGGTTCATACCGCTCCAGTAAAGGCTAAGTACAACCGCAGGACCAAATGCCGCACCAAAACCAGCCCAAGCGTAAGATACAAGACCGAGTACTGAGCTATCAGGCGTCATCGCTAGGAATAGCGCAACAAGCGAAATAACGATAACACCGATACGACCAATCATTACGATTTCTTCAGAAGACGCTTCTGGCTTGAATACTTGCTTGTAGAAATCTTCTGCAAGCGCTGAAGATGAAACAAGGAGCTGTGAGTCAGCGGTACTCATTACCGCCGCTAGGATTGCTGCTAACAACATACCCGCAACGACAGGGTGGAATACTGCGTTAACCAATAGCATGAAGATCTTCTCACCGTCCTCTAGTTGAGTACCCGGATGACCCGTAACCCAAACCAGACCAACAAGACCAACAAGCATTGCACCAACCATAGATAGTGCCGTCCAAATCACTGCGATACGACGTGCAGTCGTTAGATCTTTGTTTGAACGAGACGCTTTAAAACGCGCTAGGATGTGTGGCTGACCAAAGTAACCAAGGCCCCACGCCGCTAGAGAGATAATGGCAATCGCAGACAATGGTTCGCCTTTCGCGTCATTCCATAGCGTTGCAAGTTCTGGGTTGATGTCATGTAGATCAGAACTTAGCTGACCTAAACCACCGTCCATTACCGCTATAGGAACAATCATTAGCGCAGCCGCCATTAGCAGACCTTGCACTAAGTCAGTCCAAGATACCGCTAGGAAACCACCGAATAGTGTGTAAGAAACGACACACACCGTACCGATGATAACAGCGTAGGTATAATCTAGACCGAATACCGTCTCAAACAGTTTGCCCCCTGCGACCAAACCTGAGCTGGTGTAGAAAAGGAAAAATAGAAGAATGAAAAACGCAGAGATTGTCTGAATCAGTTTCGACTTATCGTTGAAGCGACGTGACAGGAACTCTGGCAACGTTAGCGCGTCAGTTTGGATACTGTAGGTACGGAGGCGTTTTGCACTGATGAGCCAGTTTGCCCATGTTCCAAGAAGTAGACCGCCGGCTAACCAGAAGGCCTCGATACCCGCAGCGTACGCATAGCCAGGCAAGCCTAGCAGCAACCAACCACTCATGTCTGAAGCACCTGCAGATAATGCAGCAGGCCACGGACCTAGGCTACGGCCACCTAGGAAGTAGTCAGATGAATTGGAAGTCCTCTTATACGCGTAAACGCCAATAGCAACCATAATCAGTAAATACGCCACAAAAGTGGACGTGATAGCAAAGCTATTTTCTATCATTAGATAGTCCTCGTTATAATTATTTCCTTCCTTGCCTGCCCTGATATTTTACCGTCTCAGCAATACATCAGAGTATAAAAAACCAATCTGGACCGGCTCTCAGTCCAGTTACTCCAGATTGGCATTACAAGTCAGGTTAGTGAGTTTCGTTCCCCAACTCGAGTAGAGTTGCGTTACCACCCACCGCGGTAATATTTATCGTTCGAGTGCGCTCAGTAATGAAGCGCAACGAGAGATGAGGATCATGAGCCAATTTCGGTGACTCTAAATCCGTTTCAGAAACTAAGCCGACGATTGCACCGTCACGCTTAGCTAGTTGAAGATTGAGCGCATGCTCAACCTGTGAACGCCCAACATAACCCACACTACGTACATCGCTCTCAAGCAACGGGGCAGACGCATCGTACGCAACAACCTGGACTAAGTTAGATGGGAAGTTTGCCAACGCTACAGCTTGCTTAACCAGTTGGTTTAGCTCTGCATTGTCACTGCAAACGACCACACTGTTGCCTGCAATTAAGGCACAGGTGATCATCGCAAAAGCACTGTATAACGCATTATCAGCAGGCTCGATGTTGTTTTCACAAATCACCAAAGCCACACCGCGTCCTGCGGCATACAGTTCGTTAGTTTCCCCTGTAGGGCCAACTAACTGGTGAGTTTCTGCAAGAAGAGTTGATGCTTGTTGCAAGTGGTAAGAAACCACTTTGGCAACGGTAGACTGCTGCCCTTCTAGTGCAGATTTAAATGCCAGAACATGCTCGCATTTGTAATCAAAATCAGTCAGATTCCACTGCTCCCACGCAGAGAATGCATCTTTAAAATAGGTGATCTGATGAACCATAATGCGACTCCTTATGCGTTTTCTGCTTGAGCAAGAAGATGTTGAGTAAAGCGGAATAGGTAGTGTGGACCACCAGCTTTCGGGCCAGTACCCGACAAGCCTTGACCACCAAACGGCTGTACACCAACCACAGCGCCAACTTGGTCTCGGTTGATGTAGCAGTTACCTACTCGAGCATGTTTCTCAATCCAACGATACGTGGTTTCGTTACGGCTATGGATACCCATCGTCAAGCCAAAACCCGTTTTGTTGATCTGCGCAACCACGTTCGGTAATTCAGACGCTTTAAAGCGAACAATGTGCAAGATTGGACCAAATTGTTCTTCTTTCAGCACATCGATGCCCGAGATTTCAAACGCACTTGGTGAGACAAAGTCACCATGCTGGCACGATTCATCCAGCTGGAGCTGAGCGACTTTAGTCTGTGTTTTGCTCATTTGCTCAAGGTGAGCGAGGAGTTTTTGTTTTGCATTGCTGTCGATAACCGGACCAACATCCGTTTTGTGTAGGTAAGGTAAACCAACATGCAGCTCATTCATCGCACCTTGAATCAGGTTGATCATACGGTCTGCTACATCTTCTTGTACAAATAGAACACGAAGGGCAGAACAACGCTGACCTGCAGATGCAAACGCCGAACGAATCACATCACGCACCACCTGCTCTGGCAATGCAGTACTGTCCACGATCATTGCGTTTTGACCACCTGTTTCCGCAATAAACGGAACCGGTTTCGCGCTGCGCTCCGCAAGCGTGACGTTAATGCGTTGCGCCGTTGCCGTTGAACCAGTGAATGCCACACCAGCAATGGCATCATGAGAAGTCAGTGCATGACCGATCTCAGCGCCGCGACCAGTAAGTAACTGAATCACACCAGCAGGGAAGCCAGCATCAAGCATTAGTTCAATAGCGCGAGCGGCAATTAAGCTTGTTTGCTCAGCAGGTTTTGCAACCACAGTGTTACCTGCAATCAGTGCTGCCGTTACCTGACCAAGGAAGATAGCCAACGGGAAGTTCCAAGGGCTGATACACACAAACACACCAAGACCTTCACGGCTAGAAATGCGTTTCACACCGTCAAAACCTTCTAGCTCAAATGGCTGTAGGTTTTGCGCTTGTTTCGCGTAATAACGACAGAAATCCACCGCTTCACGAACTTCATCAATACTATCGTGAATCGTCTTGCCCGCTTCTTTGTGACAAATCGCCACCAGCTCAGCCAGATTTTCTTCCATTAAGTCAGCAAGCTTTTCTAAACAAGCCGCTTTTTGCTCAACAGGAACGGCTTTCCAATCAGAGAAAGCACTTTGCGCCGCATCAATTGCAGCGGAAACGTGATCAAGAGTTGCAAATGCCACTTTGCCGACTTCAATTCGGCGATCGTATGGTGCGGTGATGATCTCAACCGCATTTTCCTTGATCATGCTTTCGGCAAAGCGCTCACCATTGATCACCGGGCCTGCAACCCACTGGTTGTCCATGAAGCTTTCGACCTGAGCTTCAAATGGCTTCGCTTCACTGTCGATGTCAATGTTGACGCCATATGAGTTCTTACGCTCAGGGAAAATATCGGCAGGCAATGGAATTTTGTCGTTGTGTAGCGTGTCAAAACCCGTCAACACATCCACAGGGTGGTGGGTCAACTCATAAATCGGACAACGCGCATCAACTAGACGGTGTACAAACGAGCTGTTCGCACCATTTTCAAGCAGACGACGAACCAAGTACGGAAGAAGATCAGCATGGCTACCGACAGGAGCATAAATACGTACTGGCTGACCGTACATTTTCATAACATGGTTATACAGTGAATCACCCATACCATGTAGGCGCTGGAACTCGTATTCTTTGTGCTCCGCCATGACAGCAATTGCCGTAACTGTGTGAGCATTGTGGCTTGCAAATTGTGGGTAGATATTACCGCGAACACCTTCGCTAAGTAGGAAACGAGCACAAGCTAGGTATGCAACGTCCGTCGCTTCTTTGCGAGTGTATACTGGGTAATTTGCATAACCCGCTTGTTGAGACCACTTGATTTCGCTGTCCCAGTACGCGCCTTTAACCAAACGCAGAGGAATAACGTCACCTTGCTCTTTTGCGAGTGCATTTAGCCACACCAAGACTGTTAGCGCACGTTTTGAGTAGGCTTGAATAACCAAACCAAACTTGCCCCAACCCTTCACAAGATCGCTACGGTATACTTTCTCAAATAGCTTCAGGGAAAGCTCAAGGCGATCCGCTTCTTCTGCATCGATTGTGATTGCAACGTCGACTTCAATAGCACGTTTTAGTAGTTGCATTAGTGAGTCATACAACTCTGTCATTACACGTTCTTCATTTGCGACTTCGTAGCGCGGGTGTAATGCAGAAAGCTTGATGGAAATCGAAGGCGCAGGGCTGGTGTCGTTACCGTAAGTCTCGCGACCCACCGCTTCGATCGCCATTAGGTAATCTTTGAAGTACTTGTTCGCGTCCGCTGTCGTTAACGCCGCCTCACCCAACATATCAAACGAGTAGGTGAAACCTTTGTCGCGCATTGGGCGACCGTTCTTCTGCGCTTCTTCTATCGTACGACCACGAACAAACTGGTGACCCATGATCTTCATTGCCTGATACATGGCTTTACGAATCACAGGCTCAGAGAATTTATTTACCAGACGGTTTACAGCCTGACCTGGGCTCTGGGTGCCTTGCTCACCAAGACCAACCACTTTACCTGTTAGCATGAGGCCCCATGTTGATGCGTTAACAAACACAGAGTCAGAGTTCTTCAGGTGAGATTTCCAGTCTGCGACACTCAACTTATCTTTAATCAAAGAATCTGCTGTCGCGGCATCTGGGATGCGCATTAATGCTTCTGCAAGACACATCAGCAAGATACCTTCTTGAGTATCTAAGCTGTATTCCAGCAATAAAGCATCAATCATCTGGATTGACTTCTTATCGGCACGAATGGCTTCGATAAGGTGGGTCGTTTGGGTAGTGATCGCCGATTTTTCATCCTCTGTCGGCGTCGCTAGTGGCAATAGTTGCTCTAGCCATTGAGACTCGTCCACCATATATAATGGCGAGATCAGTGACCACAACTTATCAAGCGGCTGCCCGATAAATTCCGGTGTCAACACGTTCGTAGCTGTAAACATGTGTGTTCCTCAATCTCACTCCTCGAAAACCGCTTCGAGGATTATCAATGGCTGGCAGTGTATTTTGAGGCCGATAAGAATACTTGTCAAAAACTACGACATTTTTGCCAAAAACTCGCTTTTATAACAAAACATCCACATAGTCACATTCAAATAGGTAATATTTTGTGTTGTAAATTTTAATTTTTTCATTGCATTCACAACAAAATATCAAGAATATCAATAAGATTTTTGTGAAGAGCTCGTTCTAAGAGAAAATGTAGGATCAAGTGGCATATCAACCACTGCAAAGAACAGAGAATTTAAAAAAACGAGAGATAGGTCACGTGAATAAAACATAAAAAAACCATGCATAGTGCATGGCTTCATTCTGATTGATGATTATTTGACCTAAAAAAACGCGTTGTTATCCAACTTGTTTTTTATAACGGGAAGGTGATATTCCCTGTAAGCGAGTAAAAGTATGAGTAAAAGTACTCTGGCTTGAGAAGCCAGTAAACTCGGCAATTTGCCCTAAAGAAAGGTGCCCTTGCTCGATTAATTCACGAGCCATGTCGATTCGCTTTCCGAGAACATATTGATGAGGTGTAATCCCCATCTGCTCTTTAAACAAGCAATGGAACTGACTTTCCCCAAGAAACACTCGCCCGGCCAATTGAGCCACACTAATCTTATGACTCAGGTGCTGCTCAATGTAACGATCAATCGCCTCCAAATCAAAGCGCGACTCTTTTCGACTGGTCTCAAATGCCGAGATATGGCGCTGCATTAACGCAATCACAGTGTCGTTACACGCACGACTTAACAGCAGGTCATCCGGATGGTTTCGCATTTCCTGAACCAACATCTGTATCAGCTTCTGAATTTGACTATCTAACTGGAAGTAGACATGGTCTCTCTCCAGGTTATTGATTTTTTGAAGCATTTCGGGATCATCATTTGTCGGTTTGGGCATATTCAGCACCAAAATATCCGATTGATTGATGACGCCACCGAAAGCATGATCAGAGCATGCGGTAACCACACAACCTTGACCAGGGCCGACAAGATTACCTCGCCCGCGCACTTCAAATTCGGCTTGCCCTTTTAAACCAATCACGATCTGCGTATAAGAATGATCGTGGCAATCCATATAAGACGGAAGTGTGATCAGCTCCGCCGGCTTTGGCAGCATAATCTCTTGATATGAAAGGATTTTTTGGTTATCTGAATCACTCATTTTAAACAGTCGTCTTTACACGGTCAGCTTACGTCTTCGCATCATATACCTTCTTTGTTGGGTTGCAACTTTTACCCAACTCAATCGACAAGATCAAATCAGCATGATCAATTTCATTTACATGATCATAGTTCCGGAACGATGATCATGCGAGGTTAATTTACGGTCAGTGAGCAACCAATTTTATTAACAAAAACGGATAGATAGGCAACACCTTACGTATACATAATCAATCAATGTAAAGATCCTTATTACCGAACAATCTGTTATTTTGTAAAACACCGTGCTCCATATTAGATAACTCGTCCCTGAAACGGATCGAAACCCACTCTTAAACTCAACATAGAGGGATTTCCCCCCTTACTAATATGCTTCTGATTCAATACATTAGTTATCGAGCTTTAAGATGCATACGATCTAAAGCTCTCGGTATCTCATTGATACCTCTAACTTACTTAGCAGACCCTCGCTA
Organism: Vibrio sp. 779(2023); assembly: GCF_033344285.1. Lineage (NCBI taxonomy): Bacteria > Pseudomonadati > Pseudomonadota > Gammaproteobacteria > Vibrionales > Vibrionaceae > Vibrio > Vibrio sp. 779(2023). The sequence continues at coordinate 5,861 of NZ_JAWPOM010000001.1, read as the reverse complement.
GGTAATTTAGAACCTCTTCTACACGTCGACAAGATTATATCTTGTGTTGCCAGCCCGTCTTCAGGCTGGCTTTTTTTTTCGCTTCTCAACAATGAAAACAATGGCATAAGCTGATATCATAGCGTTTGTCTCACTGTCCCTCTCATATGCTTAGGTGCTGCTCTTTCGCTCACAAGTGATATGAACGTCAACCACATTACAACTGAGTTGTAGGAAGCATGATCAAGGACGATACGAGTTGTAAGCCGAACATTGGCGGACATCCGTGAGCGCACATATCTGTAATGAAACAGACCATTTTCCCAATTAAACTCTTCGTTCCATTTCGTCGTTGTCTATGACTACCTGACGAAAACATCGAACACCACGAATTTAATTGGATTGAGCGCCAATCAACGAACGTGTTCTAGCAACGTAACTGCCTACTTGGCAACATCAATACGAGCCATGTAACACGGACGTCTCTGTATTGGTAAAAGCAGTATGTAGTGAGTCCTTTTGTGAATATTTCAGTCGATACCATAGAACAATCCCTCCTTAAACAGCTACCAGGTTGTTGGGGATGCAAAGATAAAGATTCGGTATTCCTATACGTAAACCAGGAATACGCAGAACTGTTAGGGCACACGTCGCCTGAGGAGTGCTTGGGTAAAACTGATTTTGATATGGCCAGCCCAACCACTGAATGCGCGCAAGAATTTCAACGCCAAGATAAACACGTTCTCGAAACTGGCGAGTCACTAAAAATTCTGGATATCCACCCTTATCCAGATGGCCGCTGGCGAGCACATATATTTACTAAAACACCGTGGCGAGATGACAAAGGCGACATCGTAGGCACCATTTTCTACGGAAGGGAACTCACCGACACCGCCGTGATTGAAGTCGGGTATTGGGTTTGTCGTGCAATCAGTACCAACCCAAATCAACAATCCATCTTTCGTTTTTCTGACTTACAACCAAAACCAGAGAAGCTCACATGCCGCGAGCAAGAAACGCTTTTCCTCTTGCTCTATGGCAAAAAGCCTCAATTTATCTCTCAGGTCATGGGCATATCAACAAAAACCGTTGAAGGTCACGTCGCACGCTTACGTAATAAGTTTGCAGCGAACAGCAAGAACGAACTAATAGATAAAGCAATGGAAGCAGGCTACGGCTCTGTTGTACCCAAAACGCTGCTTAAGCATCAATTATCGGTTGTGTTGAATGGAGAGCGATAATTCGCATCGCTTCTACCTACAAAAACACCGCCCCAATTCGGCGGTGTTTGTTTATTCATGAGGGACCATAAGCCTATGGCGCTAAACGATCAATGTCCCAACTTCCATCATGCTGGGAGAAAAGAAAACGATCGTGAAGGCGATGTTCGCCACCTTGCCAAAATTCGATGCTCTTTGGTTTTACGCGAAAGCCACCCCAAAAGGTTGGTACTGGTATTTCACCCTTAGCAAACTTCTGTTTTAGCTCTAAAAACTTACCTTCCAACACACCTCTGGCAGAAATACGGCTACTTTGTTTGCTCGCGATTGCGGCCAACTGGCTCTCTTTAGGACGAGAAGTAAAGTATTTCATATTCTCTACGGCGGTAAGCTTTTCAGCCACACCAGTAATATGAACTTGGCGCTCTAACGGATGCCAAGGGAAGTGCAAACTAATATTGCTGTTATGCTCTAGCTGCTGGGCCTTGCGACTGCCTAGGTTGGTGTAAAACACAAAACCATCTTTGTCGACGTTTTTCAATAGAACAATGCGTTGAAACGGCATGCCATTTTCATCAACCGTTGCAACTGTCATCGCAGTCGGGTCCGTTAAACCCGCTTCAACTGCTTGCTCTAGCCACAGATTAAATTGATCAATAGGATCAGCTTTCAAATCTTTACGACGCAGCCCACCTTTGGTGTACTCACGACGAATATCAGCAAGTTCCATCTTTACTCCTTCACTCGTTTTTGTCGATTGTGCTCCCGATACTGAGGAAATACAAGGACATCATTGTGCTTGTTATCGTTGCCGCTCACAGCATCACAGTGCGTCATTTGATACCATGACACAAAAAACCAGTGAGCCGATCGTGAACTTACTCAACCCCAAAGCCCTACGTCATTTTTTACTGCTACTGTGTGCCGTTGGCATTTCAGGGCTTGCGCTTACTCATCATTACGCAACTCAATACCAACATGATCAATGGCAACAAAAGCTAGAGAGACAAGCCGCGCAAGTATCACAAGAAGTGGACTACGAACTGGCAAAGTTTGAACAGATACCAAACCTATTAAGTCACGACCCAAGACTACTCAAAGCAGTCGAGCGCGGAACGCCCTCTCAAGAGCTCAACCTACTGTTATCAGATTGGTTGAAGCAAAGTTTGGCCGATACGATTTACGTTCATGACCGTACCGGGTTAGTCATAGCCTCAAGTAACTTTCAGCAAGAAGATACGTTTGTTGGCTCTAGCTTTAGCTATCGCCCCTATTTTAAAAATGCGCGACGCGGTGAGCCCGCTCAATACGTTGGATTAGGCGTACGCTCGAATAAACGTGGGTACTTCTTCTCATCTCCGCTGTGGGTAAATGAGGAAGTCGTTGGCGTGATCACAGTAAAAGTGAATTTGGAGCAATTAGAACAGCGCCTTTCGCAAACCACGACTGACGTACTCATTACAGATAAACACAATGTCGTGTTTATGAGCAATTTACCAGACTGGCGCTATCGTGCACTTTTCCCACTGTCATCGAGTGCAATAAATGAACTTACCGAAACGCGTCAATATGGCGATACCTTACCCGAATATTTTGGTGAGTTAACGGCACACAGTGGTGTCACAGAGTTTGATGACAATCAATTGCTTCTATCACCGAATTACCTCGCATACGCAACACACTTATTGGATAAAGGGTTTCGCGTCGTTGCCTTAATTAACCACAACAGCGTTCTTGCCGCCGTTTTACAGGCCGATATCGTCTTCCTGATCTTATATGCGCTCATTGCTCTAATTGCGTTAGCGTGGTTCCAAACCCTAGTTAACAAAGCACGCCTTGCCCATCTCAATGTGAGCCTAGAAGAAAAAGTAGTGCAACGGACACTAGTTCTGAGTGAAGCCAACCAAAAACTACAACAGACCATCCGCCAATATGAGCAAAGCCAACAAGAGCTTAAACAAACACAACAAGAACTGACACAAGCCGCGAAATTGGCACTGTTGGGCGAGCTATCAGCCAGTATTAACCATGAGATAAATCAGCCACTTTCCGCACTAAGAACCTATACCGAAAACTCGCAGCGTTTGTTGGCAATGGAAAAATACCCAATGGTCGCCGACAATTTGGGCAAAATGCTGACACTCAATGACACCATTTCGGAAGTCATTGCCCGCTTAAAAGTCTTTACTCGGAAAGCCACGCACGATTCACACAATGAAATCTCAGTACTGCACGACGCGGTACATACTGCCACCAGCATTTTGAGCAACAAGCTTATTAAGCAAGGAGTAACACTAAAAGTTCCGGCCATCGACTATGATGTGAAGCTGGCCATTCACAGCGTTGAATTAGAACAAGTGCTGATAAACCTCTTCCACAACGCCGCACAAGCGATGGAAAACCACTGTATCGATCCGCAAATATCCATTGCTGTTCAGTGTCATGATGACAGTTGCGACATTCTTGTTTCCGATAACGGACCAGGGATGTCAGACGAAGCCCTAGCAAAAGTGTTCGACCCATTTTTTACGACTAAGCCGGAGGGTCTTGGATTAGGTTTGACCATCTCCAAGCGGATTATAGAGAGCTATCACGGCTCCCTCTGTGCCTATAAACATCAGAACACAGAACAACAAGCAGGAGGGATGACCTTTATCGTGACGCTACCAATAGTCAATCAGAATAAACGTACCCCAGAAGTGGAAAACGACCATGAATAACCCAGTTTTCTTTGTTGATGACGAACCACACATTCGTGATGCCGTGTCTCAAGCCCTGCTGATTGAAGGGATAGACGTCACCTGCTTACCAAACGCAGTAGAAGCCTTACGCGTAATCGACTCAAATACGCCTGCGATTATCATTACCGATATCCATATGCCCGTGATGGATGGCTTGGAGTTTATGCGAACTTTGCGAAGCAAAAACGATCACTTTCAATTCATCGTACTTACTGGACATGGAGATGTGAAAACCGCGGTAGATGCGATGAAAAGCGGCGCGTACGACTTTCTAGAAAAACCGTTTTCAACGGAACAGCTCATGAAATCGCTCAACAATGCCAGCGATAAACTGAACTTGTTGCAAGAAAACATCTGGCTTAAGAAAGAGCTCGACATGCAAACTCATGTTGGTCCGAAAATGATTGGTCACAGTAAGGCCATGGTGAGCATTCGTCGCGCCTTGATCAGTGCGCCTACAAGCCAGCCGCTCATTTTTGTAGGTCAAGATGGTACAGGTCGCCGTCTCGCCGCACAATTTGCCCACGACATACATGCAACACCGGATAGTGAGCTAATCGCCGCTTCTGGTGAAGACCTCTATGAGCTTTCATTAGAAGCGCTCGACAAAGCCATACACCGCTTAAGTGAAGGAAAACGCCACTGCAGTTTGTACTTACATAGCGCAGAGCATGTATCATTTGAGCAATGGGAATACTTGTTCAAGCACCCAAAACTTGAACGTGTTTTTGGCGCGACCACCCAAGCCGAGCCGCCTCTAAAATCCCTGGCGACTCTAATTCACTTACCAACGCTCGATGAAAGAAAGGAAGATATAGGGCCTTTATACAAGCACTTTGTGCGCCACACCGCGAGCCGATATCAGTTACAGCCACCACATATCAGCCTAGAAGAAGTCAAACACCTCACCAGTCTCGAATGGCCAGAAAACGTTAAGCAGCTACGCCAATTTGCTGAACTTCGTGCCCTCAAGCCAGATACTTTTAGAATGGAAGATTGGAATAGTGAGAAAAGTCTTGAAATTCAGAGTATGACTCAGCGCACAGAATACTTTGAATATTGCTTGTTATTCGATGCATTGCAAAGACATCGCGGCAGACTCAAAGAGGTTCAACTAGAATTACAGGTATCACGCAAAACCTTGTACGACAAACTAAAAAAACATCAGTTGGATAAAGCCAAGTTCAAGGCGTAATAGCTATACTCCGGCGCTAATTATGCTTTTGTTTGATTTAGAAAGTGTAAGAAAGCTCATTTGAAGAGAGAATAACCCTCTTCTCATATTTTATTAGCCGAGCATGCTGACATGATCGGTTAATAATAATAAGATCAAAAAGATAATCCGTAATTATATAAGCAGGGACTGTGATGAGCCGAGATAACTACAACAAACTCAACGATGAAGAGTTGGATTTTGTTGATGACAAAACTGCAGCATTGCTCCTCAATACCCCCAACAGCGCGCGTTTTATGCTCTGGGTTATGGTGCTATTTTTCATTGCAGCAATAGGTTGGGCATCTTGGGCTGAAATCGACAAAGTCACGGTTGGTCAAGGCAAAGTGATTCCCTCCTCACAGATACAAGTAGTCCAAAACTTAGAAGGTGGCTTAGAACCTATCCCAAAAGGAATTGTCAGATAATACATAATGATAATTTATGAGGGCAACGTATGGCAGGTAATAAGTGGCAAATCAGTGATGAACTCTGGGAGAAAATGGCTCCTCTCATCCCGGAACATAGAACTCAACACCCGCTGGGTACGCACCGCAAGCGGGTTGATAATCGCGCTGCAATGAACGCCATTTTCTTCGTACTCAGGACGGGTTGCCAGTGGAATGCGCTAAATGCCACCGGTATATGCTCGTCAAGCTCTGCTCATCGCCGATTTCAGGAGTGGCGGGATGCTGGCGTATTTGAACG